>CAYIPT010000009.1:0-27174 GCA_964365465.1 uncultured Candidatus Saccharibacteria bacterium
ATGCTGTTTGAGCGGTTTCCGTTTATGTATACACCAGGAGAAAACCCGATTTCTTTTTTGAATTTTTCTAAATTTTCTTTACCCATGATAACAACTTCGTTCGGCTTGTGAATTGCAGAAGAAATGCTGAGGTCTTTCAAAAGTTTTTGAATTAAAATTAGTATATCAACATTCTTTTGGTACCCCCGCACCCTCCTTAGATGTCTCTTAATTCTAAAATCAATACACCCTTCGTCATCAAAAAAGGCGGCCAGGAATTCTTTTTTTAAAGGTTTTGGAAAACGGGTGATTTTATCCAAAAGTTCTGTTGATTTTTTTTTAAAGTAGATAGCTAATGCCACATTGAAATAGGAGATGCGCCCAACTCCCGTTAAGGGGTTCAGATATCTAATGGGTTTGAATTCATATGTGTGTTTCATAAAGACTTCAACTTTATCTAATAAAGCTTGATTTCTATTATTATAAACGCATCCACTGTGTTTAATTTCACCATCAAACATCAAATGGGAAACCAAGTTCACCAAATCTCCACTCCATTTTGAGAATTTTCTAAATTGTCTAGAGCTTTTTCCTTTTCTGGCCATGGAAAAGGCAGAAATTCTTAGTCCAGAGTTGATTTTAATGGAATGTTGTTTCCCCAAACTTAAGGGAATATCTTTGATATGATAATGAACAGAAGTTTTAGATCTGCCGGTTATTTTCATTATCTCTGGAAGAGTGCGGTCTAATTTTCTCAGCTCAATGCATTTTTCCTTAAACGCATTCATGTCCGCCCAGAAGGACTTGAACCTTCAACCTCTTGGTTAAAAGCCAATTGCTCTACCAAATTGAGCTATGGGCGGGTTGCCTTAATATTATAACAGATTAGGTTCTAATTATCTGTGTACAACAAAGAACCATTGAACTATACATTGTAATTTGATATTTAGCCAATTTTTATAAGCAAATTTATCCGTGACGACAAGTTGAAATTTTGTAATAATTACAGGGTTATAATCTGTCCTGCTTCTATATCCTTTTTAACAATTTACTTTTTATTTTAAATTTGTTGTATTATTAAAGATATGCCTCCCCAATTTCAAAACAATTTTCAGTTAGCAAATAATCCAGCGCAACAAGAACCGCCCCGCAAACATACTCGGTTGATTTTACTGACAGTCGCAATGATTTTGGTTGGTGTTTTAGCTGTTGGATATTTTTTGTATCAAAGCAGACAAGCTCCTGCTCCTATTGAAAGTCAAAACTTGACCGTTGCTTCTTCAGCTAATAAATTTGCTGACTGGAAAACTTATAGAAACGATGAATACGGGTTTGAATTTAAGTATCCCTCGTGGCTGTATCAAACTAGCGACCCAGCAAGCAACGGTATACAAGTATTTTTTGTTGAAAAAACTACTTTGGATAGATACCCAGCTGGATTCGACTTTGGAAAAGCTGCCGATGCAAAATTTGAGATTTTAATGGACAATGGCGGAGCTTTTCTCTCCGAAAGTCGCTTTAATGAGTATTTTAAAGCCGCAGACAACACTATAATAAAAAAATACGGAGACCTTAAAATAAGAAATTATAAGATTGGTGGTTACGATGCTGTAGAATTTGGTTACGACGAGCAATCTAAAGCGAAAGAATTAGAAGCGAATACAAACGCCATAAGACAAGGGGCGAGTGTAGGGATGGTTTATTTTCCAAGAGGTTTAATGATTAATAAAAACGGAGTTATTATTGAAATCTCAACCTCTATTTATGAAGGAAATTTTAAAAAGAATTTTGACCAAATTCTCTCTGTTTTCAAATTTTTAGAATAGAATAATCTCACGCTTCTGTTTTAAGTCCTAAAATCTCCGAAAATACGCTTATAATGTTATTATGTTCGGGGACAAACGAAAACCCCGCGCTTGTTGTATGTTGTAGACATAATGGCGCGGGGTCTCCTATTAAGTTGTATTGGATTGTATTGCGTGGTTGTTACCGCCTCTCAGGGCGGAGCTCTGGAAAGGCGCACACTTGGAGAAACTTTTGTATTTTGCATATTTAGCTTATTAAATTTGCTTCTACACTACATATGACATACAATTGTTATTCAAAGTTACTATGTAACATTTTTAGTGGAATAATAGTCATATAACGAGCAGAGGTTTATCATTTAACTTCCTAAGGAAATGAGCGACGAGAAGATATTAGAACTTTCATACAGGAAACCTTCCTGCTTTGGTGAGCTTTTTGACAGGCACCAAAAAAGATTTTTGAGAGTTGCCCAAAGAACTCTTCGGTCCAAAGATGATGCCGAGGATGTGGTTCAGGACACATTTGTTAAGATATATAAGTACGGCAGAAAGTTTCCTTCAAACGGCGGTAAATTTATTCCTTGGGCTAATACCATATTAAAAAATTGTCTGGCCGACCAAATAAACAAGTATAAAAATATGCCCGTTTCTTTTACAGATGAAATGGAGGCCGTAACGCCAAGTTTGAATCAAGAAGATATTTTAGATGATGGAAACAAAAATTATGTTCAGTTTGTGCTGAAAAAAATAGGCGGCGCCACAGCCGAAATACTTAATTTGCGCTATGTTTTGGGAAAATCATTCAAGGAAATAGCTAAAACCCTAAACATCAAAAACAGCACCGCCAGAGTCAGAGTTCACAGATCAAAAAAAATATTTATGCAAACATATGAACAATTTAACAACAATAATTATGAATAAAATTTTGAGCTTAAAAAGAAGAATAATGGCCCGTATTTATTTTGAATACACCAAAAATATGGTTTTTGAGTATCCGGATTATTTTATGCTGGCAATTTTTATAATAACTTCCTTTACGCTTATTTCCATCATAGATGTACTAAATAACATACCAAAAGATAATTTTCCGCATGCTTTTAATTTTTTTATATACGCTCTCAGAGACACCAGTTGGATTATTCAAGCGTTAATTGCAGGATTTTTTATTCGGGTTATTGTGGCCGGTTCCGCATTGACTTATAAAAATATAAACACCGACTGGATTGTGTCAAAATTCAGATACTAAGAAGAGTTTTTTCTAAAGCGATGTCCAATTCGTTACCGCTTTCCATTCGGGACTTATGATATATTTCCACCAGTTTGGTGTAAAGAGATTTTAAATCCTCTTCTTTCCAATTCTTGGCGCCAAAACTTTTTATTGCCAACATATCTCTGGTTTTGTTTATTATATTAAAAATCAGCTCTTCTGCCGTTATGTCAGCTAATCTGAGCTTCTCGTATTCTATCCAAACTTTTTTGGCGCTTTTATCTCCTATTGCGTTTTGCAAGGCAAAAGGACTATAGGCGTAAACTCTTTCTTTTTTTTGTTTTGTATCGGGACTTTCTTCGGCATTTTCGGCTTCAAAAATTCCCTCGTATTCTTTGAATAAATTTTGCATTTTGATTTTTAGTAAGTATTTGAAGTTCTTCTTTCCAAATGAAAAACTAGCACAAGTTTTGATTTTGTTTGTATCTCATAAAAAATTCTATATGCCCCTATTCTTTTTCGCCAGCTGTTTTCTCCTTTTAGTTTTTTTATATCACCAGAATAAGGATTGATGTGCAAAATATTCATTGATTTCCAAATATATTCCGAATCATTTTTCGGAAACTTTTTAAGCGCTTTCAATACACTTGGATCAATTTTTAAATCCCAATTTTCTTCCAACTTCTCCATAAGACATGAGTTTACCTAATTTTAAGTTTCTTTTTGCTCTTTTAAGAGCATTTTTTAATGTTGGGTTCATCTCTGCTTCGTCCGTGTCATTTCTATGCAAAAGAAACTCGTATTCCATTCTTGGAATGATTACAAGATCATCATTTTGGGCTATTCTTTTTGGAATTGTAATTGGAGTCATAGTAAAAGTATATCACCTTCATCCCAACAAATCTAGTGCATTATTTTTTCAAACTTTTTAATATTTTTAACAATTTTGTATCCCTTACAATGCGCAAGTATACCTTTATAAGAACTTATCAATCTTTGAAAATAATCAGCGGTGATCAAATTTTTATCTAATTGTTTTTTGGCTTCAATAATTTTGCGCATTATTCTTTTTCTAGTTTTTGTACGAATTACTCTATAATGCGGCAAAACATTATATCCTAAAAAATCTATGCCCCAAGTGTTTTTTCTTATTTCTACTTTTCTGGGGTGAAGTTCAAGATGAAGTTCTTCTCGCAAGAATTTGCCGATTTTCGGTACTAGATCTATTAAAAAATCTTTGTTTTTGTCCAAAACGATAAAATCGTCGCAATATCTGACATAATATTTTATTTTGAGATTATGTTTTACAAATTGATCCAATCTATTTAAATATACATTAGCAAATAACTGACTAGTCACATTTCCCAAGGGCAAACCTTTTTCGTGTCCGGTTTCAAAACTATTGAGTATTAGTTTTATTATTTCCAAAACATTCTCATCTCTTACTTTTTCCTTAATGAAACCAAATAAAATTTGATGGGAAATATTATCAAAAAATTTTCTCACATCGCATTTTAAGGCAAATGTGCTACTTCTATAATTTCCGGTTATTCCTCTTAAAAATTTTTCAAGCCGCAATACTCCTTTGTGCACTCCTTTTTCTTTTCGGCATGAAAAAGAGTCAAAAATAAAGTCTTTATCAAAAACAGGGTATAATATCCTAAATAAAGCTTGGTTGAATACTCTGTCTCTTACCGTAGCTTTGTGTATATGACGCAATTTTGGATCTCTTATATAAAAAGATGTATATTTATCAGGTCGCCAAGTTTTATTTTTTAATCGCTCGTGTAGTCCAAAAATATTATCCTCAAGATTAAAATGAAATTCCTGCACATCAATTTTTTTCATTTTTCCTCTTCTAAATTCTTGCCAAGCGTCTAAAATATTTTCAATAGAAATAACATGATCAAAAATACTATTAACCCCCCGCAACTCTCCAGTGGTAATGTTAACGCTTTGATTGTTCATGATATTACCGAATTATATAAAAAAATTTATAAAATATCTCAAAAGGTCTCAAAGAGAAATAAATTTGGCATTTTTTTGAAAATTGAAAATGCGTGTTTGGAAACATTGTCTCTGGCGGTCAAAGCGGCTTTTACGGCAAAAATAGACAAAGCAAAATTTATTTCTCAATTAAGAGTTGTTATAGAACTTCTTAAAAATTTGGTTCGTGTCGCTTATGAATTAAATATTTTGGAACAGAAAATCTATTTAGAAATTCAAATTGACTTGCAAGAAATTTCTAAAATGGGAGCTGGTTGGCTTAAATACGCCCAACAATAAAGGGGGCTTGCATCCCCTTTATTGCAAGGATACTTCTGCGCGAGTCCGGAGGTTCTGGTTGCGATTCTGCGGATTGTACCAGTTGATGTTGAGCTTGCGGTTGCCAGCGTTCCAATTCACGCTAGGCACATTGCCGTCGGAGTTCCGGGAGCGCTATCTGTTTCTGTCCATTATTCACCAATAATCTTTTTCAAAATTATCTGCGTTTGTCCCCCTTCTTTTGTCATTGAGGCTGTGTTTAAAGCCTGGCCTAATGAGAGCATTGCTTAGTAGAAACAGATAGGCAGTTTCCTTTTAAAACTGTGGCAAACCGATATCCCAACACAACATCGGGACCGATTGTATTAGCCGATTAAATTATATAAGAGTAACCCCCGCACAGCAACGCCATGCAGGGGTTAGAGGAACAAGATTCAGGGTTTAGGAAACAACTGCGCGAGTCCGGAGGAACTGGTCGCGATACTGCGGATTGTACCAGTAGATGATGAGCTTGCGGTCGCCAGCGTACCAATACACGCTAGGCACATGGCCGCCGGAGTACCGGGAGCCACAGCAGAGAGTGATATTCTCAACATCCAAATGCTCCCTCGTTGCCAAGAAGTATCCGAGCTCCAGGAGCAGGCGTTCCAGGAGCGTAATCCCGGAAATATTTTCCGCCTTCAGGTTTTCGGCTGACTTGTTGGCGAGTTCCGGATCCGCTTCCACCGTTTTCTTGAAGCGAACCCAATACGAACCAGTTGCCGGGGTGCGGTCGTTTGTCGTCACACTAGAGTCAAGATCGTCGTAGTACGAGTATACATTGACGCCGAGTTGCCGAAACACCGCGACCACTTTGTTGAGCGTGACTCCCTTTTGGACATACACACCCCAAAAATTAGGGTCAGTTGGAATTGCGATGTTACCCGACTCAAAATTCATGCCGAGCGTCTTGTAGACCCGCGTCCAGTCGATGTTAACCTTCTCGAGGTTGAACTCGAGTTGGTGATCGAGAAACATCTGGAAGTAAGTTCCGTTAATGCTCCCATCCTCGGCTTGACGAAAAAAATCTTTCATCTGAGAAGTCGTCACTGACGACTCCACGAGCGCTTTTTGAGCACCCATTTTAGTTTCCTTTCAATGAACGCGGGTTTTGATTTGGGTATCAATTGCTTTCAGCCCTCCCGCAATCTTGACATAGTATACTATATCCAAATAAAAAAAGCAAGTTTTTGGCAGAAAATCGTTATTTTAAGGTATTTATTCCATCTCTCCCCAGTTTTGACCGACGGCAGAATTAACAATAATAGGCACACCGTAAATTTTTTCAAGGGGAATGATATTTTGCATTATTTCTTTTATTTTAGGCGCTATTTCTTCAACCAAGCCATCGGCTATTTCGTATATAAGCTCATCGTGAATTTGCAAAATCAAAAACACATCTTTTTCTAAATTATTTTGTAAAATAAAATTATCAATTTTTTTCATGGCAATTTTTATAATATCGGCTGAAGTGCCTTGTATCGGAGCATTGATGGCCATTCTCTCAGCAGAGGCCTTGATATAAGGAATTTTAGATTTAAGCCCCTCAAAATATCGGCGCCGACCAAAAAAGGTTTTTGTATATCCCAGTTTTTCAGCTTCTGATTTTGTTTTATCCAAATATTTAGCCAACCCTTCGAATTTTGAAAAGTAAGCGTTGTAAAATTCTTGAGCGGTTTGGCGGTCGGTGCCAAGGTTATTTTGCAAAGCGTTTACGCCCATACCATACAAAATTCCAAAATTAATCACTTTGGCTTTGCGGCGCATCTCTTTATCTACTTTTTCTTTTGAAACTCCAAAAACTTCAGAAGCGACGCTTGTATGAACATCTTCTCCCGATTTGAAAATCTGGATCAGTTTTTCATCACCAGACAAAAAAGCCGCTATTCGGAGTTCTATTTGAGAATAATCAAAAGCCGCCAACTTAAAACCTTTTGGCGCCAAAAAGGCCTTCCTTATAATTTTCCCGTTTTCCGAGCTAACTGGAATATTTTGCAAATTGGGATTTTCAGATGCCATTCTGCCGGTAGCAGCGCCCAATTGCAAAAAGTGGGTGTGGAGCCGACCGTTTTTATCAACTATTTTAGGTATTGGTTCAATATAAGTGGAAACAAGTTTTGAAAGTTCTCTATATTTAAGAATCAAAGGAATAATGGGGTGTAAGTCCTTCATTTTCTGCAATTCCGATTCTTTTGTTGATTTGGCTCCAGTGCTCGTTTTCTTTTGATATTTAACGATCAATCCTAATTTTTCAAAAAGCACTTCTCCTAATTGTTTTGGCGAGGAAACATTAAATTCTGCTCCTGCCTCTTTCCAAATTTTATTTTCCAACTCTTTAAGTTGCTTTGAATAATTTTGATTAAGTTTTTTTAAGAATTCAGAATCAATCAAGACCCCCCTTTCCTCCATTTTTTTAATTAAAGGAATAAGCGGCTTTTCTATTTGTTCAAAAACATGTTCGCTTTCTGTTTTTTTGAGCTCTTCTAAAATATTTTCTTCATTATTTTTTTGAAGGGCATCTTCTGGGACTGGGGCATTTTGAAGATGCCCTTCTAATACAGATTTCAGTCGCGCCCCCATGTTTCTAAATTCCAATTCTCCAAAAAGTATTTCCGCTTTGTTCAAGTCCAAACTATCTTTCCATTTTTTATCAGGCAAAATAAAAATAATTGGCGCATCTCTTCTTATTGTCGCCAGCATTTTGCTAAATTTTGCTTCTTCTTCCCCATTTTTTAAAAGCTCTATAATTCCTTTTCTAATCCCTTTTTTCTCAAGTTTTTTTGGATCTTTTTTTAAAACTTTATAAATTTCTTCTATGGTGCCAAAATTCTTAATCAAATCATTAGCGCTTTTTTCACCAACGCCCTTGATGCCAATAATATTATCAGACGGATCGCCCCGCAATCCTTTGAAGTCAACGAGAAGTTCCGGTTCAAAACCAAATCTTTCTTTAACACCTTTTTCGTCGTATAAAATAGTATCTTTTATACCCTTTTTTAGAGTATAAACTTTTACATAATCACTAACCAATTGCAAAGTGTCCATATCACCCGAAGCAATTATAATTTCAATATTTTTATTCTTAATTTGTTCCGCGATAGTGCCCAACATATCGTCTGCTTCAAAACCTTCTTTGGAGTAAATGGGAATATTAAGGGCTTCACAAATTTGTTTTGATTTTTCTAATTGCAAAACCAAATCTCCGTCTGTTTTTGCTCGGCCGGCTTTGTATCCTTCATAGACCTCATGCCTGTAAGTCGGTTTGGGCAAATCATAGCAGGCCACAATATAATCAGGTTTCAAATCAGTGGCTATTTTCAAAATCATAAGCACCAACCCATAAAGAGCCCCCGTCGGTTCTCCCCCGCTCGTGGCAAAATCAGGCAAGGCATGGTAGGCCCGATGTATTATGGCGTGCGCGTCAAGCAACGCTAATTTTTCTTTCTGTTTCATTTTTGCTATGTTCAAATGTTATCACAATATGGGGAGGCATAATACCGGCAATTTTATCGGCCCATTCTATGCAAATCAAATTTTTTGAATCAGAAATAAGTTTTTCCCAGCCCAAACTTAACATTTCTTCTTCTTTTTCTATACGGTAGGCATCTATGTGGATTAGATTCTGGAAATCCTCACCCCCCAACCCCCTCCCCTTGGCAAGGGGAGGGGGAGAAGAAAACGGAAGTTTTCTTGGGGGTGAGGTCTGGTGTTTTCTCATAATCACAAAAGTGGGACTTTTTATTGTCTCCTTTATTCCAAAACATTCTGCTAAATATTTCATAAAAGTGGTCTTGCCACTCCCCAATTCTCCATATAGACCAACAACTGTCGCTCCTTTTTCTTTTGACTTCAAATTGGCGCCAAAATCAATGGTTATTTGGGCCGTTTCTTCAACGCTTTTGGATAAAAATTGCATAAAATGATTTTAACATAAAAATAAGCTATAATTATTTTATGACCATTCAATTTGACGAAGACAAACAAAAGCAAAAACTTGAAGAGCTCAGGGAAAATGAGGAGGAAGGTTTGGCTCAGATAATGTCTCAGAAATATAAGTTGCCCTACATTGATTTAGGAGTTAATCCAATAAATATTGACGCTTTAAGAGTGATGAGGGAACAGGATGCCAGAGAGGCAGAAGCGGCCTCTTTTAATGTGATAAACAAAAAAGTTTCTCTAGCCATAATATCCCCCAATAACGAAAAAACCATTGCCCTGGTTGAAAATTTAAAAAACAGGGGTTATATTCCCTCTCTCTTTATGGTTTCTCACCAGAGTTTGCAAAAAGTTTGGGACCATTATAAAGACCTTTCTTATTCCATGGAAACCAAGGGTGGGGCGCTTGACATTGAAAATGAGGAAATTCGGGACTTGACTGAAACGGTCAAAACCTCCGAGGATATAAAAAAATCCATTGAAACCGTGTTGGCCCAAAAAAAGAGCTACCGCATATCAAGAATACTGGAAATAATTTTGGCCGGAGCCATTTCTATAGGCGCCTCTGATATTCATATTGAACCGGAAGAATCTTCAGTGAGATTAAGATACAGATTGGATGGAGTTTTAAATGACATTTTGAATATAGACCATACTACTTACAATCTTTTGCTTTCGCGCATAAAACTCGTTTCCAACCTTAAATTAAATATAAAGGGCAAGGCTCAAGACGGACGGTTCAGTATAAAACTTGGCGATGTGGAAATTGAAATCCGCACCTCTCTCTTGCCAGGTGGTTATGGAGAATCGGTAGTTTTCAGAGTTTTAAACCCCAATGCTATTTCCGTATCTTTGGAAGAATTGGGTATAAACGAGAAGTTGCTCGGTATAATTCTGCATGAATTAAAAAAACCGAACGGCATGATTCTTAATACCGGCCCCACCGGCTCGGGCAAAACCACCACTCTTTATGCCTTTCTTAAAAAAATACACACGCCAGGAATAAAAATAATCACCATAGAGAATCCCATTGAATACCACCTCAAGGGCATTGTTCAGACACAAGTAGAAGAAGAGAAGGGCTATACTTTTTTGGAGGGATTGCGTAGCGCTTTACGCCAAGATCCGGATGTCATAATGGTTGGTGAAATCCGCGATGAAGAGACAGCCGAGATTGCCGTTAATTCGGCGCTTACCGGCCACCTTGTTTTTTCAACTTTGCACACCAACAACGCCGCCGGAACTTTCCCGCGCCTGATTGACTTAGGAGTCAATCCAAAAGTTATCACTTCTGCCATAAACATAGCCATGGCTCAGCGACTAGTGAGAAAACTTTGCCCCAAATGCAAAAAAAAATCTGTTTTGGGGGAAAAAGAAAATATTTTAATAAAAAATGTTTTGGACGGCATTTCGGACAAAAATTATTTAAAGGGCTTGGACCCCCAAAATGTGTATGAAGAAGTCGGCTGTCAAGAATGCAATTTCACCGGTTACAAAGGCCGAACCGGCATATATGAGGCCGTATTGACAGACGAAAATATTGAAAAAATAGTCATTCAAAATCCGAGTGAAAGAGAGGTAAACAAAGCGGCCGAGAATCAGGGCATCTTAAATATGAAGCAAGACGGTATCATCAAAATTTTGCAAGGCCTCACCTCTTTGGACGAACTTTCCCGAGTGATTGATTTGGAGGAGTGAAGTTAATTTTTTTTGATATTTTGTAAGTATTTCCATGACTCAGCATTCCCAAGTATGAAGCCGACATTTCTTTACTAAATTTTTTCTCCAAATTTCTAAACATTCTACTTTTTGTTGTGGTTCTTAAAATACGGTGGGTTGGAAAATTCACCCAGCCCAGAAAATCAACACCAGAATACAAAGTTTTTATAAAAATTTTATTCGGGTTTAAATTTAATTTTAAGTTTTCAAGTAGAAAAATGTTTATTTTGAAAACAAGTTCTAAAAGAAAACTTCTATCTTGAGAAAATATAACAAAATCATCAGCATATCTTATATAAAATTTTATTTTCAGTTCTCGTTTCATAAAGTTGTCAAATTTGTTCATATAAATATTTACAAAAATTTGAGAGGTTAAATTGCCCAAAGGCAAACCAACATCAATCTTGTTTTTGGTATTAAAGCTGTCGATTATCTCATAAAGCAATCTCAAAATATGTTGGTTTTTAATATTTTCATCTAAAAAGTTTTTTAAAATAGTATGGTCAATATTGGCAAAAAACTTTTTGATATCACACTTGAGCACCAAACAAGTTTTAGTATTATTTTTAGAAACTTTACGACCGAATTTTCTGAACCTGTTTATGGCTTTATGTGTTCCTTTGCCAAATCTGCAAGAATAAGAATCAAAAATAAATTTCTTGTCAAAATACGGGTAAAGAGCGTTATAAACGATATGGTGAATTAATCTGTCTTTAATACTAGCTTTGTGTATATCTCTTGGTTTAGGATCATTAATCTTAAAAGCTTGGTATCCATCATGTTTATAAGTTTTATTTTTTAATTCTTCGTGAAGCGCAAGAATGTTGTCTGAAAAATGCAATAAAAATTCAGCCACATCCTTTCTTTTTTTCTTTCCGTATAAAAATTCTTGCCAACAAAAAAGCAGATTTTCAATTGATGTGATATTGTTGTATTTATGGTTCAACTTCTTCTTTCTCCTTCTATTGCCAACGCCTCTATCCTTCAACGAATCAAAGAGTCCTATTTGTTTTGGATTAATATTTTGGACCATATGCCTAAAAACAGGCGTTATAGCATAGGCAATCGCATTGAAAATAAATTATTGGATTTGTTGGAATTTTCATATTTTACTTATTTTATAACAGAAAAAGACAAAAAAATAAGCGGGGTAAATAAATGTATTTTGATTTTGGATACCATAAAATTTTTGGTTCATACTAGTTGGGAAGGCAAATTTATTTCCCACAAACAATATGAAGAAGTGGGACTAAAACTGAAAGAAGTTGGTCGAATGTTTGGCGGCTGGCGAAAAAATTTGGAAAATCCTGAAAAGAAAAACCTCACCCAAACAAAATGATGAGGAAAAGAAAAGATTTTCGGGAACAGAAAACGAATTGATTGCTCGAATTCCACCTGTTCTCTGGACGAGCATTGTTGTTGTTGAGCCACAGATCAGCATCATTGCGGTTGAGGTTGAAAATGCTCGGGTTGCCGTCACGGTCTGTTGTGTATAACATCATCTAAAGCACCACTCTTGTAATTGTCAAAATTTGGCAAAGACTTAAGTTGAATTTTATTCATGATCAAGAATCATAAAATGATATACACCAAGTTTTTTCTTTTTAAGGCATAAAAAGATCACTCCATAAAAAACCTTGGTCGTTTATGCTCTCGATCTGCTTATGTCAGAAAGGTTGCGGGAAGCCATAACCGCCCAGCTTAACCAAACCATATCTAGTATATCAAAATATTTTATAAAAAATAAAAATCCAAAATATCAAAGGGTCAAATTTAAAAAAATAAAATTGGAAAAAAGACAAAGTTTCAAAGTATCTAAGACTTGCGGGAACAGAAAACGAATCGATCGCTCGAATACCACCTGTACTCTGGACGAGCACTGTGGTCGTTGAGCCACAGATCAGCATCATCGCGGCTGAGGTTGAAAATGCTCGGGTAGCCGTCACGGTCTGTAATTTGCTTCATAGCAATTAATATCCAATCTGATCCTGAATATGAGAGTCGCAGATGAGGCCCAACTTCGGCTGGGCAGAGATCTAAACCAAACTCCTTTGCTCTTTTATATATTTGTTCAGTAGTAGCGTCATTTGAAAATCCAAGATCTTCAACTGTTAATCTTACAAGTTTCAAATCTTCGGTATTTGCTTGAGTTTTAAAATCTGGATTATCCAAAAGACTTTTGGCATAATCTGATATTTTTATATTTTTGGCTTTCATTTCTCTAACGAGTTCATCTTTGGTTTGCCCGCCAATTTTAGTTTCGTATTTTTGAATTTTACCTTCCGGAAAGGAAGTGAAAATATTCTCAATATTTTTAGAAAAAACTCCTGGAAAAAGTTTTCCTACATATACTTTAGTATTTTCGGCAATATCATTGGGAGTATGCGCAATTTGTTCTGGAGTACATTCAAAAATAATTGCCATGTCTTTTTCCATATCTCTGCCAACCGCTTGAAGTTCTGCAATTCTCGGGTCTTTTTCATAACCAAATCCTTCGATTGATTCCTCTATTTCATACAAAAATACTAAATCTTCTTTGGTTAGGGGTTGATTGGTTTTAGTTTTTCTCTCAATTTCAGTCACTTTACTCATATCTTCCACTTTCTTTTTGTATCTGTCAGCTTCTCCGCCGAATTCTTTCAACTTTTCTTCCAAAACAGGAGTGATGGCCGGTTCCATGGCCTGATGTTCTAGTATGCCTCGAACTTCCCCGATTTTGTCTGTCCCATCCATTCTGATAGCGATCCTTGGTTGAGCTGGTTCATTGTTTGTATCATAGCTGTAATACACATAGAAATCACCGGACTGTATTTGTATTTTAGCGGTTGAGTGCCCAGCAGTACACCAACCGGTGCCCTTACCATCTAGAGACTCAAATAGTTTTTGAGCATCTTCTGTATTATTTTGTTCATATTTAACCCATTCGCCTCGTATTTCTTCATTACTTTCAATTTTAGCGGCCAAAGATTCGGTGATCAGTTCGGCATAAAGTTTAGGGAATGATTTTGAAAATTCCGGATCGTTTTGGGGTTTGCCGTCTTTTATGGCTTTTTCATATATGTCGCATATTTTAGCTAATGGTTCTCTGTATATGTCAGGATATGGAGCGACTGTAGTGTCTGTTCTGGCTTTAAATTTACCCAGAGATTTATCAAATTGAGAAAGTTTTAAAATATTTCTGATCACAAAATACTTAAACCATGCTGGATACATAGCATCTGGAGAAGTGAGGTATTCAATCCAACTATCTAATGAATGTTTTTGATCTTTGATCAGAGTTTCAATCATTTGATTTCTTATATCTTGAGATATTTCTTCTATTGCCACCCCTCTTTCTCTGGCAACTTGTTTCTGCAGTTCAAAATACGATTCCGGCACTTGTTCCGACTTTATAATATATCGGTCATAAATAGCAGAGCGGAGCATTTCTAGATTTCTTTCTCTTTTTTCTTGGTCTGGATTCAGAAAGATTTTTTCCAATCTTTCCATATACGCTTCTATTCTTTCGTTTGGGTCATTGGGAAGTTTTGTATCCTCCAGTCTTTCTTTCTTTTCTACTGCTTTATCCACTTCTTCTGATTTCTGAAGTTCCGGCACTTTGATTTGAAGGGGGTGTTTTTCCATTGTGTTGGTAGTTATAATCTACCACAACAAAAAGTTATGCACAAAATGGATTGATGATAATCGGGTTTTGTGAATAATGGAATTGGGGACACAAATCTCTAAGCGGCACTTTCAATATTTATACCGAAAGCAAAACATTATTCTGAGGAGAGAGCCAGCGAACCCTCTCAAAGACGGTACCAGCTCTTCCTTGATTTAATGTCAAATTCCTCCAAGGCGGGACGCCGCCTAGAGATTTGTATCTCCAATATTTCAAATCAACATCGATTTGCTTGGAGTATAGCATATAGCGTTTTATATGTCAAGACAACTTACAAAAAATAAGGGGGTTGAAAAAGATGGTAACGAGGGAAAAGATTTTGAATTTCTAGACCAAACTTTACGACCTTCCAAATGGGACGAGTATATAGGCCAGGAAAATATAAAGAAAAATCTCCAAATTCTTCTGAACGCCGCCAAGGAGCGCAATCACCCTCCCGAACATCTCCTATTTTATGGCCCGCCAGGGCTTGGCAAAACAACTCTGGCCCATCTTATAGCCAAAGAAACCAGCAGTCAAATGCGCTCCACTTCCGGACCAGCCATTGAAAAAGTGGGTGATTTGGCTTCCATACTAACCAATCTTTCTTCGGGTGATATACTCTTTATAGACGAAATTCATCGCTTAAATAAAACAATTGAAGAAGTTTTGTATCCAGCCATGGAATCGCGCTCTCTTGATATTATTTTAGGCAAGGGGCCATCGGCGCGGACTATTCAGCTTGAATTGCCAGCTTTCACCTTAATCGGAGCGACAACAAGGGTGGCTATGCTTTCTTCCCCTTTGCGAAGCAGATTTTCGGGAGGAGTTTTTCGTTTGGAGTTTTATAATCCGGAAGAAATAAAACAAATTATCAAACGCTCAGCAAATATTTTGGGGGTCTTTTTGGATAAAACCGCCGCCGAAATTATAGCCGATAGAAGCAGGTTCACTCCGCGCACAGCCAACTATCTCCTAAAGAGGGCCAGGGACTACGCCCAAATAAACAAAAAAAATATTGATGAAGAGGTGGTGAACGAGGCCTTTAATCTTTTGGGCATAGACGGGGCGGGACTTAATGCTTCCGATAGAGCTTTGCTTGAAACTATAGCCAAAAAATTTGCGGGCGGACCGGTCGGACTCAGCACTTTGGCCGCCTCCCTCTCCGAAGAAGAAGCCACCATAGAAGAATTCAACGAACCCTACCTTTTGCAAATCGGCTTTATTGAACGCACTCCCCGTGGCCGCACTCTCACCAAACACGCTTACAATCATTTAGGGCTTGATTTTCCGGAAGAGAGGCAGGAAAAGTTGTTGTAATATTATTTTTGAGATTCATCAAACCGCTCAAAATCGGCTCTGCGTTCAAGTATTGAGTCAATGGGTTCACCTGCAATAGGATTGGGATTATCATCCATACCATAAACAAGACCGCCGGTTCGTCTGGTCCATTCAAGTACTGCACCAAGATTATCAAAATTTCTATTGCCTGCTGGAGTAGATACTATCCAACCGCCATCCTCAATACCTTTCATTTGAACAACTTTGCCTGTATTTTCGCGTTGCATTCGTCTGGCTCGATCAGGAGAAAGATCACCCCTCATTACTGTTGCCGCAAATACCCCCTGTTCTCTTCTTCCTCTTTCATTCCATAATTCTTGGTCTTGATTAGAGGGTGTTGACTCCATTCTCATATATTTATGGTTTAATTTTAGTAATTAAATGCTACCCCCCCCGACACCTTTCGTCAAGGTTGAGATGTTGATAGGCAAAACCTAACCTCCCCAACCCTCCTTACTTTAAGGAGGGAGCCGCGCAACATACCCACATATGGAGTTATAATATCCGCATGGACTACAAATTTCTCTACAACCATAAAAATTTAAGAGACAGGCGCAGAGAACTTAGAAACAATCAAACAGAAGTAGAAAAAATTTTATGGAAATATATTTCTAAAAACCAGATTTGTGGATTAAGATTTTTAAGACAATATAGCATTGGTCCTTACATTTTGGATTTTTATTGTCCAAGAATTCGCTTAGGAATAGAACTTGATGGTAGTTCTCATACAGAAAAAGAAAACAAATTTTATGATATGGACAGAAATGAATATTTAGAAAGTTTAGATATTGGGGTAATTAGATTTTGGAATGATGATGTTTTAAAGAATACAAAAAATGTTTTGAACAAACTACTAAACAAAATTAAAAGTATTGATAATAAACAGCAGTCACCTCCCCCTTAATGTAAGGGGGAGGCAGGGAGGAGGTTAGAAAAAGTAAATCTGGTATGCTATATTACTCGCATGTCAGGGCATAACAAGTGGTCTAAAATTAAAAATAAAAAAGCGGTTACAGACGCGCAGAAGAGCAAAATTTTTGGCAAGATGGTGCGCTTTATTGCTATTGAGTCCAAAAAAGCCAAGGGAGATGTAAATACTCCCAGTTTGAGAGCGGCTATTGAAAAGGCAAAAGAGGCAAATGTACCGAGCGATAATATTGAAAGAGCCGTTAAAAAAGGCATTGGTGGAGAAGGCAGAGAAATGGAGCAGATTACTTATGAGACCTATGGACCGGGCGGCTGCGCTTTAATTATTGAGGCACTGACTGAAAACAGGAATAGGGCGGCTCAGGAAATAAAACATATTCTCTCAAAAAGCGGGTATGAATTGGCGGCGCCAGGTTCGGCCGCTTGGGCTTTTAAAAAACAAACCGATAGCAGCGAGTGGTTGCCCCAAAACACAGTAACAATATCCGAGGAAAATGAAACAAAACTGCAAACTTTAATAGAAGAGCTTGAACAAAATGATGAAGTCCAAAATATCTTTACAAATGCGGAATAATATTATATTGGGTATAGACCCCGGCTATGGCAGGGTTGGTATTGCGGTGATTGAGAAATATGAAAAGGCCCCCACTTCGCTAAAGCTATGCGGGGCGAGGGAAAAATTAATTCATTCGGAATGTTTTGAAACAGACACCAAACTCCCCCACCCCAAACGGCTTTTACTCATAGGAGAAAAAATAAAAGAAACGATTGAAAAATATCATCCCTCAAAAATAGCTGTTGAGACATTGCTTTGGAGTAAAAATGTAAAAACCGCCATGCAGGTGGCTGAAGCCCGCGGAGTGATATTATTGGAGGCAGCAAGAAATGGGATTTTGATCTGCGAATACAATCCCAATCAAATAAAATTGGCCATTACCGGCTATGGTAAGAGCGACAAAAAACAAGTTATTTGTATGGTAGAAAAATTAGTAAAAGTTGGGCCAAGAAAAAAACATGATGACGAATATGACGCTATGGCCACGGCCCTTACCTGCTCGGCTATTTCTTTACCCACACACTCAAATTGAGTGAGTGGGTTTATCCACAGAAAAGTTTGTCAGAATATTGCAAAAAACTTGGGGTGTGATAAAAATTACGATAAGAATTAAAAATAATTTTTAATTATGGATGATGACAAAATATTTGGAGATGATTTGGTTGAAGACGAGGTATTGCCCAAAAAAAATCCTCTATTAGAAGATGAAGCGGAAGATGTTGGAGAAAGCGGGATAACAGAAGATGAGAATGAAGAAGATGAAGAAGAAGGAGAATTTATATAATTAAATTTATTCCGGCCTTAAAATAACAAAAGTTTTTTTGCCTATTTTTATTTTTCTTTGATTTTCTCCCGCCATTTCACTGGTGTCCGTTATTTTTCTATTTGGATAATCAGAGACAGCTCCGGCTTCTACCAATCGGCGAAACTCCATTTTTGATTCTACAATTTTATTATTTACCAGCACATCTATTATCTTTTCTTCTTTCAAAGCCGTTATCACTTCCGCATCTTCCGGAAATTCTCCTTTACTAAAAGTGTTCTCAAAATTTTCCTGCGCCTTCTTGGCTTCATTTTCTCCGTGATACATTCTGACTATTTCTCTGGCTAATTTCGTTTTAATGTCTTTTGGATTTGTGCCTGTTTTTAGCTTTTCTTCATAATTTTTTATTTCGACTGTTTTTACCCGAGTGGTCAAAATAAAATATTTTATAATCAGGTCATCTCTCAATGACATAACTTTGCCATACATATCGTTGGCCGGGTCAAAAAGATTTATGGCATTGTCCCAACTAGAACTCATTTTTCTGCCATCTAAGCCTTCAATCAGGGGGTTCATTAAAATATCCTGCGGTTCTTGTCTATAATATCTTTGCAAATCTCTTCCGGCAAGCAAATTGAATCTTTGGTCAGTGCCGCCAATTTCCACATCGGCTTTTATGGCAACGGAATCATATCCTTGCATAAGAGGATACATAAGTTCTCTGAATGAAATTCGTTTGCCTTCATCCAGCCTTTTTTTAATATTTTCTCTTGAAATAAAATCGCTCAAAGAAAAAACATCGGCCTGTTGACCTATTTTATAATAACCCAATTTGCCCAGCCATTTGCTGTTGTGATGCACTTCGCATTTATTTACATCAACAATTTTTGATGCCTGTTTTACATAATCTTTTAAATTTTTTTTGATTGTATCTTCGGCAAGCATTGGTCTTTCGCTTTCCTTGTCAGAAGTGTCGCCAATCAAGCCGGTAAAATCGCCTATTATCAAAACAATTTGATGGCCGAGATCTTGGAAGTCTTTGAGTTTTAATAGTGGGATAGCTCGACCAATATGAATATTCGGGCTTGTTGGATCTATTCCTAATTTTATGCGAAGTTGTTTGCCGTTTTTTAATTTTTTTCTTAAATTTTCACCACCAATTACCTCTTCCACGCCCCGAGTAAGCACTTCGTTTATTTTACTTTCATCCACTATTACTTTTGGTTTAGTTAATCCAAACATACAAAAATGCTACCATAATTTGGCTTTTTGGCATAATATATATGTGTGATGAAAAAAACGATTTTTATGCTTCTGCTGTCGGCCTTTTTAATATTGGGAGCCATAACGCTTTTTTGGTTAAGCTCTTTTAAGGTACCCACTTCCGAATCAATCAGAGAAAGGCGGATTATTGAATCAACCAAAATATACGACCGGTCAGGAAAAATACTTTTATACGACACCGGTGACAATATTAGAAGAAGCATAGTTCCCATAGAAGAAATATCAAGATATATTAAAAACGCCACCATCGCCATAGAAGACAAAGAATTTTACCAACACCACGGTGTAAAACCAACTGCTTTTATAAGAGCCACATTGGTAAACATTTTGTCTTTGAATTTTAGTCAAGGCGGTTCCACCATCACCCAACAGGTAGTCAAAAATTCTCTGCTCACTTCCGAAAAACTTATTTCCAGAAAAATAAAAGAGTGGGTGTTGGCCGTTAAATTAGAGCAAGTAGCTGCTAAGGACGAAATTCTTTCTATGTACTTAAATGAAATACCTTATGGGGGAATTATTTACGGAGTGGAGGAGGCCAGCGAGGCCTTTTTTGGCAAAAAATCCTTCGATGTGACTTTGGCCGAAGCCGCCTATCTAGCCGCCTTGCCAAAAGCGCCGACTTTTTATTCTCCTTACGGCCCCAATCGAGACAAACTCGAGGAAAGAAAAAATTTGGTTTTGAGAGAAATGCTCCGCAGTAATTTCATTACTCAGGAAGAATATGATTCGGCCACAAAAGAAAAAATTTCTTTCATAGCCAAGGGCGACTCCAACATTAAGGCGCCTCATTTTGTTTTTTATATTATTGATCATATAAAAAAGAAATACGGCGACGAGATTATAAGTAGCGGCGGTTTGCGGGTAATCACTTCCTTAAATTATGATTTACAATCTATGGGTGAAAAAATCGCCCTGGATTACGCTCTGGAAAATAAGAAAAAATTTGATGCAGAAAATGCGGCCATAGTGGCAATAGATCCTAAAACGGGAGAAATATTAACTATGGTCGGATCTAGAAATTATTTTGACCAAGAAATTGATGGGGCATTTAATGTCACCACAGCCAAGAGACAGCCGGGATCAACCATTAAACCATTTGTTTATTCGAAAGCATTTATAAAGGGCTATACACCCGAAACCGTCGTTTTTGACTTAAAAACCCAATTCTCAACCGCCTGTGCTCCAAACAATTTAACAATGGAAAACGGGTGCTACGCTCCGGATAATTATGACAGTATTTTTAGGGGACCGATCACGTTTAGAAGCGCTTTGGCCCAGTCCATAAACATACCTTCTGTAAAGGTTTTATATCTGGCCGGTCTGAGCGAATCAATAAGATTGGCTAGAGACATGGGCATAGAGTCCCTGACAAACAAAGGCGACTACGGACTGACTCTTGTTCTTGGGGGTGGCGAGGTTACTCCCCTTGAACTGACCGGGGCCTATGGAGTTTTTGCCAACAGTGGCGTAAAAACAAATATTTCTCCGGTGATTGAAATAAAAAATAAAAATGGCGAAATTTTGGAAACTCACAATTCAAATCCTGTTCAAATATTAAACAAAGAAATAGCTCTAAAAATTTCAAGTATTCTTTCTGATAACGAAGCGCGAGCGCCGTCTTTTGGCCAGACGTCAGCTTTGTTTTTTCCAAACAGAGATGTGGCCGTCAAAACCGGTACCACCAACGATTACAGGGATGCCTGGATAATGGGCTATACCCCAAACATTGCTGTTGGTGCCTGGGCCGGCAACAATGCCAATACTCCCATGCAAAAAAAAGTGGCCGGTTTTATCGTCGCCCCCCTGTGGCGAGCTTTTATGGATCAGGTTTTAGCTAAAATTCCAGACGAACAATTTGAAGAGCCGCTGATTGAAGATAAATCGCAATTAAAACCGGTTCTGCAAGGAATCTGGCAGGGGGGCAAATTTGAAAATAATAACACTGCGGTGGTAGGTGGAGTTCATTCAATATTAAATTGGATCAACAAAGACGATCCCCATGGAGAATATCCGAGCGATCCCAATTCAGACCCTCAATTTGAACGTTGGGAATACGGCGTCCGCATTTGGGCGCAGGAACACGAGTTGTCTAACGATTTGCCGTATAGGTTATAACAACCCCACCCCACTCCACCAAAGCGGAGTTGCCCCTCACCTTCGCAAGGTGAGGGGCAGATTTCCGTAAGGAAATCGGGGTGGGGTCGGATGTAGGGTGGGGTCGAAATCAAACAATCTTCAAAAATATTTTTTGTTGTTTGAGAGAAAATTCAATTTGAGATTGATGCATAAAAATTTCGTTTCTAAAAACCGGATTACAATTTAATTTTAAATTATCCCCTTTTATTTCCAACATTTCTTTTGTTAATTCCAAACCGGTTTCTTTTTTAATAACATCCAAAATTATGGACAATTTTGTATTATTATCTTTTTCCAAATTCAAAAATTTTTGCAAAAATCCGGTGATACTATTCATAATTTTTTAAATATTTCCTAACAAATTTCTATTCACATTCTAAACTTGACACCAAAATTTGTTTTGTTATACTTGTAGTCACAAAGTGCCCCGCAAGGGGCTCGAGGAGTCCCGCCTTTTGGCGGGATTTCGATTTTTAAGAAAACTTCTTATTCTTTGCAATACATTCTCAAAATCTGTCTCGGACAAATCATACATTTTTCTTTTTAACCTTTTTAAACTGACTAATTTTAATTGAGCCACTATGATTGAAACCTTTTGGTTGTTTGGGTCTGTAAAATTATAATAAAAATCAAAATCTTTTTGTTTGGTTGAAAGAGATACTGCCCAAAACATTTTATTATTAAATCTTGAAACTATAGCAACTGGGCGAGAGAAATTATCACCCGTTCCGTTTTGTTCATAACCAATATTTTTTCCAATAACCCCCATCCACACTTCACCAATCTGAGGAAAATTTTCTTTTGAATATTCTTCAGCATCAACTCTTTGTTTTTCTTTATTCCAATTATCAAATTCATTTTTCATTTGATATATTTTAACATTTTCAGAAACTAAAAACTAACGGCTCAAACACCGATATTTGGGCCGTTGTTTGAAATAAAAATAAACCTCTTACAACAGAGAAAAATTGAAGAACTATAAGCTTCGTCTTGCCTCTATAAATCTTTGCATCTCTCCTTCGATACTTTTCCCCCAAGGAAATTCTAATCTGCCCTCCTCCAAATATTTTTTTGATTCCTCAAAAACAGGAATCATAGAGCTATAAAGATTGATTGAGTTCTTAATCCAATTATATTTTTCAGCCAACGCCCCAGCTTCTCCACCAAGCATCCGTACTTTTTGTTCCATCTGTTCAATATCATAAACCCTCCCAAAATAGCTTACATTATCCCTAGCGTAATTTATCCAAAAATCAGCGGTTTCTACCAAAGTTTTTATTTTTTCTTGTTTGGCATCGGGGGCATTTTCTGCACTAATTTCTTCTTGTTTTTTGGTCTGTTCCTCTGATTCCTCGTTGAGTTGAGGAGGAGGATTAAATGAGTCCATTCCCATATTATTCAAATTAATTATAATAATCTCATTTTACCCCCCCCACAAAGAAAGGCAAGGGAAAACTTGAAGATGACCTTTTGGGGCAGGATCTTCAAAGGTCATCTTCTGGGAAAAGATTACCTATTCATCGGCATTACGATATAAAGAAAACTTTTATCGGAGGCGCCGTTGATGGCCAGGGGTTTGCCGACGCCGCCAAAACTCAAAACCAAGCTGTCGGAAGGAATGGATTGAACACAGTCAATGATATATTTGCTGTTGAAATTTAATTCAATGCTGTCCCCCTCTGCCACCGCCTTGATTGATTCCTGGGACTCGCCCACGTCATTATTTTTTGATTCTATGTTCAGCGATTTGTTTTTAACATCTACTTTTAATTTAACTTGATTTAGGGCGTCAGAAAAAATATTTGACGTTTTGATGGAATTTATAAGATCATTTTTTAAGATGGTAACGGTGGTGTTGAAATGTTTTGGTATTATTTGTTTATAATCGGGAAAAGAGCCGTCTATAATTCTTGATACCAGATACATCCCTTCAATTATAAAAGCGGTTTGATTTTTATCAAAAATAATATCTATATCTCCGTTGTAATCCTCAAATAATTTTATAATTTCAGAAACATTCCTAAATGGAATAAGGGTCTGGGGAAAATCATCGGGTACCTTGGTGTTTATTTTTTTCTCAGCTAAACGGAAAGAGTCGGTGGAAACAAAAACTAAATTGTTATCAGATTTATAAACATAAACACTGGAAAGTTCCGGCTTGATATTTGAGTTTGAAGCGCTATACCAAACGGATTTGAATCCCGATATTAAATTATGGCAATTTATTTTTATAGGTTTTGAATTTTCCAATTTGGGAATACTTGGAAAATCATCGTGAGATAAGCATTTAATGACCACAGAATTTTTATTGGAAGATATTTTTAAATTATTTTCTTTGGTTTCAAAAATTAAATTGTTATTTTTAATGGAAGACAATACCCCAAGCAGAATATTGGCTGGCACCGCAATTATACCCTTTTCCAATGTTTTAACTTTAATTTCCATCTCTAACCCTATATCCAAGTTGGTAGATTTTACAATAAGCCTATTGTCGCTTAAAACCTCCAAATAGACACAAGAAAGAACTGGTAGAGTTAAGTGTTTGCTGGCCAGTCGAGAGGCCTTTTGGATAATCGGTTCTATTTTTGATTTATCGCATTCTATTTTCATTTTGTTTTTTATTATTAAAAATTTATATATACATGTGGATTGGTGGATTACTTTATTTAGGTATTATTTTAACGCTTTATTTTAATTTTAGTTTATTAATAAGTGTTTATAAAAAATAATATTTAATTTTTTTGTTTTTTTATTAACTTATTAAAAACACCTATCACCCAACTAATTAACTCATTATTAACAACTAATTAACCTATAATTGACCTAATTTCTTGAATTTCTCGGCAAAGAATTGAATCAATTTTTATATCCTTTTTTATTTTTTCGCACGAATGAATAACGGTGGTATGATCTCGACCGCCAAGTTTCTCCCCTATTGATGGATAAGAGATGCTAAAATCTTCCCTTAAAATATACATTATTATTTGTCTTGGCTTTATAACCTCTTTTTTTCTTGTTTTTTCATAAATCATATCTTCGCCTATTTTATAAAAATCGGAAATTATTTTGACCACCTCTTTATAAGATAACAATTTCTTTTGCTTAATACTGTTTTTAACCAACTCCTTCACCTCATTCAAGGTCAGAGTTTTGTTTTTTGTTTCCGTTTGACAAACTATAATGTTTATTACTCCCTCTAAATCCCTTATATTACCTCTGATAGAATCGGCCAAATAATCAACAAGCTCATCGTCTATAAACAAATTAATGCTGGAACACTTGGTTTTTATAATGGCCACTCTTGATTCATGATCTGGAGCGGGAATATCAATAACCATGCCGGCCGAAAATCTGGATTTCAATCGGTCTTCAAGCCCAGAAATGAAATTCGGGTGCTTGTCGCTGGAAAAAACAATGTGTTTGTTATTTTCTTTCATTGAATTAAAAAGATGAAACAATTCTTCCTGAGTTTTTTCTTTGCCGGAAAGAAATTGGATATCATCCATTATTAAAACATCATATTTTCTATACTTATCCTTAAACTGGGGTATGTTGTTTGCCAGCATTGAAGAAACAAAATCATTCTGGAATTTTTCGGAGGTTAAATAAAATACTTTTTTGGCGGGGCTAATGGCTTTGACCGCATTGCCTATGGCTTGAATTAAATGGGTTTTGCCGTGTCCGGTGTTGCCGTATACAAAAAACGGATTATAAGTTATGCCTAAATTTTTTATAACCGCCTGGGCGGCAGCATGGGCCAGTTCATTGAACGGTCCCACCACGAAGGACTCAAAAGTGTATCTTGGATTTAGATTATCTTCCTTGTTTACGCAATATTCCGCCAAGGGCAGCTCTCTGGTCGGAGAAGAATTTTTGTTCGGAATATACTGGTTTTTCTGCTTGCTTTCTTCTTTTATAACATACTCCAGGGCGTGGACCGATTCGGAGGACTGTCTTAAAAGTTTTAATATAAGCTGGTGGAATTTTTTTAAGAGCCATTCTTGAACAAAAGTGTTGGGCACGCTGAGATAAATTATTCCGTTTTCAAAACCAGAAATTTTTGTTTCTTTGAACCAGGTGGCAAAATTGGCCTTAGAGACAGAGGTTTCTATTTCCGCCAAAACATTATTCCAGAGTTCTTTGGTGTCCATAATCGCTATTATATATTCATTTCTTTTTAAGGGAACTTGTGTTTGTGCCTAAATATGTTTATAATCTGTGAACAAGAAGTTTATAATTTTTAGGAGCTAATTTTTAACACAATGTCAATTACATACCAACCCAAGAAAAGAAAAAGGGCCAAGTCCCACGGATTCTTGAAACGCAGCAAAAGTGCGGGGGGTTCTAAAGTGTTAAAAAGCCGTCGCCAAAAGGGCCGCCACAGAATATCCGTTTAACATTAACGAATGCTTTCCAAAAATCAAAGAATCCCCAGAAAAATGTTCCCATTGCTGGCAGATGGGGCAAAAGTGTTTAAAAATAACCTTTTTTTGTTGAGATTTGTCCCAAACAATGAGCAAAAAAACAGCCGTTTTTGCTTCTCTGTTTCAAAAAAGGTGGCCAAGAGCGCGGTGGTGAGAAATAGAATGAGGCGCTCTGGTTATAATTTATTAAAAAAACATATTCCTCAAATAAAACCAAACACATTAGCCACCTTTTCTTACCGAGCCGCGCCTAAAAATAATGATGATATAATTAAAAATCTTGAGTCAATCCTAAAAGAATCAAATTTAATAAAATGATAGCTTTCTTTAAAACAATAATTTACACCCCTCTTTATAATATCTTAGTCCTTATCTTGAATATAAGTTGGATTGATGCCGGCATAGCGGCCGTTATTTTGACTGTTTTGGTAAAATTTATCCTCTACCCCGTCGCCAAAAAATCAACTATCACCCAAGCCAAAATGAAAGAAAAAGAGGGCGAGCTTGCCTTAATTAAAGAAAAATACAAAGACAAGCAGGAACAGGCCGTCAAAACAATGGAATTTTACAAAATCAACAACATTAATCCGTTTTCCAGCATTCTAACGGTTCTCATCCAGATTCCCATCATATTTTCCCTTTATTACATATTTTTTAAATCCGGTTTGCCCGTCATTGACGCTTCCCTCCTGTATTCATTCGTAAAAGCGCCGGCCTCAGTATCTATGAATTTTTTGGGGTTTATAGATATTTCCCAGAAAAGCGTTGTTTTGGCCTTTTTGGCGGCCATCACCACTTTTTGGCAGATGCATTTGGCCTCGCCCGCCGTAGCTTCAGCAAAGGCAGGCAAACCCAATCAAGACTTTTCGGCAATTATGGCCAAGCAGATGAAATATACAATGCCTATTATCGTCTTTTTTATATCTTGGAAAATATCAGCCATTGTTGCCCTTTATTGGTTTGTCAGCAACCTCGTGGGCATAGCCCAGGATGTTTATGTAAGGAAGCAACTTTCGACCTCACCCCCAACCCCTCTCCTTGCGAAGGAGAGGGGAGAAAAATAAAAAATTCTCCTTATTTTAGGCCATTTTCTCAATTTTTCTTGACTTTTAAGTATGAGTATGATATACTCTAGGGTAGGAGCTCTACC
>CAYIPT010000010.1:0-6812 GCA_964365465.1 uncultured Candidatus Saccharibacteria bacterium
GCCCATTGTTATTTTAGCATGAAAAGAGGTTTTGGGGAGTTTCGTAATTCAAAGAGATATCAAACCCGAAGATCTGCACCACATGCGCTTCTCGCAGATTTACGATCGCTCAGAAGAAGTGCTTCTAGCTATGACGGTTGAAATAGTCAAGCTAGAGTGGCAAGTTCTCCGGGAGGTCAAATTTCCTCTCCTGCACCAGTTTTGCGAGGGGCATTTGGAAGAAAAACGCCAGGAAATGCTCTCGATTTACAACCGCTTACTGGCAGAGGGGCTGGCGTTTCCATGGTATACAATCTCTGGAAATAGTCCCAGGAAGCATTATTTCAGAAAGGCCACAGAGTTCCTGTGGCGGGAGGCACTAAAAACCCCCTAAACAAAGACCCATCAGAGCGAAGAGGAAACTCGTTCGCTAGGATGGGTTTTCTCTTTTACACAAAACTTTTTACCCTTATTTTAAGACATATTCTGGTAATCCACACTTTATAATGGCTATTTGTTAATATTAATTATACACTTGGTCTAATTATTATTAATTTAATTCAAAATTATGTTTGGAGAAAAAGGCCCACAAAAGCATAAATTTAGTGAAGCATACACTAAGTTATCTGATGAAGACTTATTAGAACGATATGAGTACATACAAAAATGTATTAGGGATGGTGTTGATGTTAGAGAACACCCAGAAACACAAGATATTTCTTCAGTTAGAAGTGGAAAGCAATTGACCGATGAAGAGAAATCAGAGGGATCGCAAAGAGGGATAGAAACAAATTTTGAGGACCTTAACGCACTAAGAGCTGAAATTGAAAAAAGAGGACTGCAAGCACCAACAATGGAGGATAGAAATATGTAAAGAACAAAAAACTGAACACTAATTAAATTTTTTTGATGTGAATGTTACTCCACAGAAACGGCTGGAGCAAATGGAGAAAGTTTTGAATGTTTTTCCAGACGAATGATTCTTTCGATTGGGTGTTGTATTAGTATTTGATCTAATGAATTGGCTGAAGATTTTAATTCATCAAGTTTTTCATTTATTATTTTAAACTCGCTGGTTGTTTCTTTTCTAAAACTTCTCATTTCATAACCAAACTCATCAAATTTTGTTTTAGTGACAAAACTTTCCAAGTCTTTTTTGGTAGCAAAATTCTTTAAATCTTTTTTGGTGGCAACATTTTTAGAAACAAAATCCCTAAAGTCCTCAAAATCCCTACGCAATGAACCGTAATCCTTTTTTGAAGGAAAGTGCTGTTTTAATAATTTTATAAGTTTTTGTTCATCCATATTGTTCACATTATAGCAATATAATTTTGTCTGTCTATATGTATAATTAAACCCATGTCAGAAGCGTATGAAAGCGATCCTATTTTTATAGCTTATGTAAAATGGCATTACGGCCGAGGGCTCCGAGAACTTTTTGATGTGGCCGGAAATTTTTTGTGGTTCGTAGCCCACTTTTTTTCATTCAAACTTTTAATTAAAACCTTATTTTCTCCATGGAAAAGATTGGGTGAACATTATGAAGGCGGTTTTAATTTGAGCGCCTTTGCTTCGGTCTTGGTAGTCAACGGGCTAATGAGAATAGTGGGCTTTATCACGAGATCACTGGTGCTGCTGGTGGGGTTTGTTTCTTATATTTTGGTTTTGATATTTTCTTTTTTTATTTCTATTATTTGGCTTTTGGCGCCGGCAGTCATTTTAGGCAGCGCTATATTATCAGCCACCTTTTTTATAATAAATACATGACCTTTAAAAAGTTAATAGAAATATCCCAGCCGCATTTTTATTGTTTCTCTTTGGACAAATATTTTTCCAAAACTTTGCGTAGCATTTTGAGAAAATTCTCGGCTCTGGCCGCTCTTGCTTCCTTTATCCTTTCTTTTGATATTTTGCCTGTCTCTTTTGGCAAAGCCGACGGCTTGTTTTTTCTTTTTGTCTTTATTTATCTCTCCCTTTCTTTTTTGGAGTTTTTTTACAAATCAATGTTGGGCGAAAATCTTGACTATGCGCTTTCCGACATACTTTTTGCCACCAATGAAATTGATGTTACCCGGGCTCTTTTTGAAACAAAAATCGGCTTAAAAATTCTTATGAGATCGGGCATCTCCTTTGAAAATTGTCAAAATTTTATTTATTCGGAAAGGTCAACCATTATGGCTTCGTCTTTGAATTTTGAGAGTGATTCTGTCAATCTTTCTTCATATGTCGGCGCTCTTTATGATGCCGATAAGTCCCTCCAGTCATTTCTTTCCCGGAATTCTATAAATAGGGAAGAATTTTGGGGGACGGCAGATTGGATAAAAAATATGGCGGAGCGAAAGCGTCATAAAGAAAGATTTTGGAGCCGAAAAAATTTAGGAGCCATTCCCTCGATAGGCACCAGCTGGTCGTATGGCGTAGCCGCCGATTTGGGCAAATATGGAATACCTTTTGAAAACGCCGTGGATCTTTCTTTATTTGATACAGAAAGCGGTTATCGGGACAAAGAGGTATCATCTCTTGAAAGAATATTGGAAAGAATGGAAGAAGCCAACGCTATTATTATTGATGATGATGAAAAAGTGGCCAGGGATATCACCGGCCGCTTTTTGAAAAGAATTAAACTTGGAATTTCTCCGCCCTCTCTTGAGCATAAAAGTATAATTGAACTGGATACCAATACCCTTATTGCTTCTTATAAAAATAAAAATGAATTAGAAGCGGAACTTTTAAAAATATTAAACCAGTCAATCTCGGCGGGCAATGTCATTCTTTACATAAAGGATTTGGCGGGATTTTTGAGCAGCGCTAAAAATATAGGCACAAATTTATCGTCTATTTTGTCTCCATATCTTTCTTCCAGAAATTTGCAAATTATTACTACCGCCACCAATGCAGATTTTCATTTTTTTATTGAAACCAGTCCGGCTCTTTTGGAAAAATTTGAAAGGATTATTCCCGACTCGGCCGGAGTAGAGGCGTCGGTCAGTTTTCTTCTTGAGCAAGTGCCATCCATTGAAGGACAGTACGGCTTTATTTTTTCATACCCGAGTATTTTGACTTTGGCCAAGTCAGCCGACCAATTTGTCACTTATGGAGAAATGCCGGGCAAAGCTCTTGATATGCTGATTGAAATCGCCCCGTGGGCAGCCGAAAGAAAAATAAATATTTTGAAGGAAAACGATGTATCTATTTTTGTTTCGGAAAAAACGGGTATTACCACCGGAATCATAAAAGAAAAAGAGGCGGAAAAAATAGAACATTTGGAAGAACTTTTACACAAAAGAATAATCGGCCAAAACGAGGCGGTGAGCGGTATCGCCAGCGCCATAAGGAGGGCTCGTTCTGAAATAAGCAATCCCAAGCGGCCACTTTCCTCTTTTCTTTTTATAGGTCCGACCGGGGTGGGGAAAACAGAGGTCTCTAAGGCCTTGGCTGAAAGCTTTTTTGGCGATGAAAAGAAAATGATTCGTTTTGACATGACCGAATATAATGGGCCGGAAGCTTTGCCCCAGCTGATAGGGGATTTTGCTATGAATAAAAGCGGTCTTCTGGCGAGCAAGATAAGAGACAATCCTTACGGAGTTCTTTTGTTGGATGAATTTGAAAAAGCGTCGTCGGATGTTTTGGATTTGTTTTTGCAGATTTTGGATGAAGGCATTTTTACAGATGCGCTTGGCCATCAAGTGAATTGCCGAAATTTGATTATCATTGCCACTTCCAACGCCGGCAGCGGTTTGATTTGGGAAACAATCAGAGCGGGCAAAAATTTAGCTGGATCAAAAGATGCAATCGTTAATTCAATTATAAAAGATAAAATTTTCCGGCCGGAACTTTTGAACCGTTTTGACGGGGTTATATTTTTCCACCCTCTACTGAATAAAGAGCTTGAAAGTATTGCTCGGCTTGGGCTTGAAAAATTGGCCAGACGGCTTAGAGACAAAAATATTGAGTTTGTTATCAATGAAGACATTATTAAATTTTTGGTTGAAAAAGGAAGCGATCCTCAATTTGGCGGCCGTTCCATAAACCGCGCCATTCAAAATGATATTGAAGACCTGATTGCCCGCAAAATTGTTTCTGGCCAAGCCAAACCAGGTTCCAAAATAGAGATTAGTAAAAATGAACTGGTATAAAATGGCTCTGTTAAGCCATTTTATACCACAACCACAGACAAAATGAAATTATTGTGTCAAAATGCTTGACAAGTTTTGTGATTGTGCTATACTTCCTACCAGCAGTTGATCTTTCTTTTGATTAGAGTGCAAGCAGTGAGCACTGTGGTATCGTGGGTGTTGGGAGGAATTATGAGCCCGACCTCACAAGGAGCCAATCATGAATCACAGTCCGCCCGTTCTGTGGGCACCCTTTTTGGAAAAAACGAATGCGTTCGTCCTGGTCGCCGGCGCCGTGGCGGTCGGTTAAGTCCTGGCGTGGACCTGACCGGCAGCAAGCCAGCAAGAGGCCCCCAAATTTCACAACTTCATTGTCCTAATTGACTTTGATTTGTGAGAAGCGGGGGCTTTGTTATTTATGTAAATTCTTTTTTAAAAACAATGTAAAAAAAATGCGCGGGAATGTTCCCGCGCCAACCCACCACCTTTTACTTCTTTTCGATTCTAATGAGTCCTTGTTGTCTGCTGATTACAACAGATTTAGTTTTTCTCGAACCAAACTCCTCAATGATCTTAACCTCTTTAAGGTCTTTTTCATTTTGGATGGCAATGTAGTCAAACTTTTTTGCTACTACATTGTATATTCTTTTTTCGCCTTCTTTAATGTCAGCATATTCAAAAAATATGCTGTTATTGTGCGCTTGCGCAGCATAGGGAATTTTCAGTATGGTCCACGATATTCCTGCTCCGATGCTACCGAGTATGGTAATGAAAATAATCAAAGCCATAAACGCTCCGACAATAGCTATCAGGGTATTGAGCCAAGCAGGAATCCTAATCTTCTTCATAAGTACTCCTCTGTGGAAACTCTATCATTGGTTTGATATAGTGTCAAAATGAATTTTTGGGAGAAAATGAAAAAATCCCACGACGCTAAAGCTTTGCGGGACAGGCCAATTTTGTGTTTAGCGCCTATGGCTGATGTAACCGACGCAGCTTTTAGATATATTATTTCTAAGTATTCAAAATTTAGTAGCCCGAAGTCGGACATAGGGCGAACCCTATGTGCGACATCGGGCGTCTCATTTTTGACCTAAAAAGAAATTTTTTAGGCGGGTGGATTATTTTTTGGGCCGGAAGAAGGGAGGAAAAAACTTTTGAAGGACTTGGAATATTCTGAAATTGAAAGGCCTATTGTGGCGCAACTTTTTGGAAGCAATCCCGAAAATATTGAAAAGGCGGCTAAACTTGTCGCGGAACTGGGGTTTAATGGAATAGATATAAACATGGGCTGTCCTGATAAAAGTATTGAAAAACAAGGAGCTGGTGCCTCTCTTATTAAAAACCCCAAACTTGCCCGCGAAATAATTGCTGCGGCCAAACGGGGAGTTTCTCAAGGTCAGACCTTAAAATGCCCCGGTCCCAAAGGTCTGACCTTTGAAATTCCGATTTCTGTCAAAACCCGGCTCGGGTATAACAAAGATGAACTTGAGACATGGCTTCCGGAACTTTTGGCAGAAAACCCGGCGGCCATAATCATTCATGCTCGCACTCGCAAAGAAATGTCCAAAGCGCCGGCAAGGTGGGAGAGAATAAAAAGAGCAGTGGAAATAAGAAATGAAATGTCAAAGGGCATCTTTGACACAAAAACTTTAATTATAGGCAATGGAGATGTGAAAGATGTGGCTGATGCCGTAAAAAAATGCGAAGAAACCGGCGCTGATGGAGCGATGCTGGGGCGAACAATCTTTGGCAATCCATGGCTTTTTTCCGATTACAAACCAACCCAAAAAGAAAGAATAAAAGTTTTATTGGAACACACAAAACTTTTTGAGGAGAAACTAGGAGAAATAAAAAATTTTGCCATAATGAAAAAGCATTTTAAAGAATATTTAAAAAGTCCTGATATGAGAAATTTAAAGTTTAAGTTAATAAGAACCGAGACGGCCAAAGAAGCGGAGAATATACTTATGCAATTTAATACTTAATAAAAGCCATATCAAGCCGATCGCATATCCAACCAAAATATCAGATAAATAATGCACTCCCAAATATAATCTGCTTATTCCCACTAAAATAATCAAAACACTCAAGAATACAGCTAAAATTTTATGTAGCCAGTCTTTATCCCACGAAGCTTTACTGTGTCCATCCGAAGCTTCATGCGAAGGAAGAGTGGAATGGGACCAGATTGTATAAAGAAGAAATCCATATAAAGCTATAGCGGCAGTGGCATGGCCGCTTGGGAAAGAAGATCCTGTTTCTAAATAAAGAGCTCCCAATGGCCTGGCCCTAAAAAAAATATTTTTGAGAATAAATGTCGTTGCGGCACTACCGCCAACGGCCGCCAAAAGAGGCAAAATTCTGGCTGTGTGTTTGTGAATATAAAAAGATATAGCCGAAAGAAAAGTCAGACCACTAACCACAATATAACTTCCACAATAAGTTATAACCAGTATAACAAAAGAGAGCCACTCTACTCTTGTATTTTCAAAAAAGTTTAAAACACTTTGGTCTATAAAATTCATATAAACATTATAACTCATAATTTTAATTTTGTGATATTGTAATGAATATTATGGAAGGCATTATGCGTTGCAGCCGATATTCTTTTGGTCCCAACCGTCTGCATTATTGCGGACCGGACGCCAATAAGGAATTGCGAGAGCTTATAGAAAAAGATGGGGACAAATTTGGTCTCTCTCATATTCTTAAACA
>CAYIPT010000010.1:6822-23432 GCA_964365465.1 uncultured Candidatus Saccharibacteria bacterium
ACAATTCAAAACACTTTTTCCTTATTTGAAATATATTGCCGAAATAAATAAAATAAAAGACCCTTTTGATTCGCGGGTGGTTGAAGCATATTGGCTGGGCAATGAACTTTTAGAAAAAGTGGAACAGAGAACACTTTTTAATTTTTTAGTTGATAGTTTGAAGGTTAAGGATAAATTAAAGAAAAAAGAATTTAATTGGTTGGAAGAAAAAATAAAAAATGGAGCTATGCCCCACCACTCATTTCATGTTTTAAATATTTGGCAAATGTCAGGGCATAATGATAAATTGGACGAAATAGAAAGAATAAATGAGTGCGGAATTTCTTCTGGTACGGTCACCAAAGTTAAAGGGCCTGAAATTATTGTCTCTACCGAACCCATTATTTATATGAACGGAAAATTTAATTTGGGCGAAACTGTTTCAAAAACACTGATCCGCCAGTTGGAATCGGAATATGATATTGAACAAATAAAACCAGGCCAAATCGTCTCCATACACTGGAGCGTGCCTTGCGAAGTTATCACCAAAAAGCAAGCCGAGACACTCAGAAAATACACCCTAAAAAATATTGCCTTTGCTAATTTAAATATTTAAATATATAAAAATTAAAATGAAAGTTTTTATTTTTGGAAATATTGACTTACAAAACGATTCATTACCTCTGCGGATTTTACCTGCGCTAAAAAAAGAATTTCCAAATATTCAGTTTGAAATTAAAGATCCAAACGAAGAATGGGATTCAGAATCAGAAGAATTAGTAATTTTAGATACGGCAGTTGGTATAAGAGATGTAGAAGTTTTTAATAGCTTAGAAATATTTACAAAGATACCGAATATCACAATGCACGATTTTGACGCTCTTACCAACCTGCGCTACCTGCAAAAATTGGGTAAAATAAAAAAAGTAAAAATCATTGCTGTGCCGCCAGGCATGCTTGAATCCGAAGCAATAAAAAAAGTGAGCGCTACCTTGCGGTAGCGCCTCGTTACTCTATTACCTCTATTATCATATCGCAATGGATAGAAACAACGGAAAATTGTTCCAAAGACAATTTGTATGGATTTGAAACTTCAAATCTTCTACTGTCATAAAGAACCATGATTTTACCTTCTGTAATCTCGACAATCATCCCGAAAATTACAGGAGTATTACCTTGGTGATTATATCGCCAATAGTCAACAACGGTCTCAAGAGCCCACGGGTTTTTGTTGGGTTTGGCAAATTTATACAGAGCATAACTTGCAGTTTTGAAACCATGCTCCAATAGCCATCCGTTGGGGTGGCGATTTTGTTCCAAATCGAGCTTAAGTTGATCAAAATCACCCTGGCTTATTTTGCCGGCTTTCCTTTTTTCTTCTGCACATGGCCACGCGTAGTGCAGAAAAAGCTGTGGACCTGTCAATTGCTTCATAAGAACTCCTTCCAAAAAAGAATATATCACTATTCCTCTTTCCATTCAACCTTCAAAAAGTGAGAAGCGCAGGACATGCAGGGGTCATAAGCGCGGATAAGCTTTTCAATCTCAAAGGTTATCTGTTCCTTTGATTCTATTCCTTTATTGATAAGCTCCTGCACCAGCACACCTATATCCCTCTCAATATTTATTTGATTTTGGCCGGTTGGCACTACCACCTCGCCGCTGCAAACTTTTCCGTCTTCGCCTATTTCTATTTTATGATAAAGAGTGCCGCGCGGCGCTTCTACCACCCCAATTCCAACAGCACCTTCTTTTTCATTCCCTTTTATTATCGCTTCAGGCGCGAATTTATTATTTGAAAAAATATCAATTGATTCATCTACTGAATGCAAAATCTCAATGGCTTGAGCCAAATTATTGTAGAAAATATCGGTTGAGGGAAACAAATTTAACGCTTCAGCCGCCGACTCTTTTGTTTTTAGGTGCAATTTTTCTTTGGCTAAATTCATACGAGCCAAGGCGCCAACCATATAACCTTCGCCCTCGTACATATATCCCATGGCTTCCGAATATGGCAAAACCGTTCTCTCCAAATGCGAGCGAAAATCTTTTTCTTTATACTTTTCACCGGCGCTTGTCACAATATTGCCATTTATATAGCCAAAAATATCATCCGGCACCAAGGCCATATATTTTGTCTTGCGGTCAAAATGATCCGGGGTGTTTTTGAAGATATCTATAAGGCGCAAAACGGCCGGCCTTATGTTTTTTAGTTTTTCAATCGCTTCACTCACACCTGCTTCATCTGGAAAATGCAAAAATCCGCCTATGACAGGATAAGTGGCGTGGACACTGCGACCGGCGATAAGAGTGGCCAAAAAATTGCCGGCCGATTTTGTTTCAAAACCATCGTGCAAAAGCTGGTGTTGAACAGGATCATTCTCGTCAAAATCAAGAAAAGCGTCTTTGCCAAAAATATCAGGCATTGAAAAAAGATAGAGATGAAGAGCATGATCGCGAATCATAAGCCCGTGCATAACCAAAGTTCTCAAAAGTATTGTCTGCGGAGATGACTTAATGCCCAATGCATTTTCGCAGGCCTCTATACTGCACATAATGTGGGCGTTTGAACAAGTGCCGCAGATGCGCGCCAAATGGGCCGGCACAGCATTTATATCTTTGCCTTTCATTGCTTCAGTAAAAAATCTTTTGTATTCGGTAATGGCAAATTTGACATCTGTTACTTTTCCATCAATCACTTTCAAATTAAGGGCGGCATTGCCCTCTATTTTTGTTATATGTTCCAGAGATAAATCAAATGTGTGCATTTGGGCGCAGTTCTTCTACTAAATTATTAACTTTTTGTAAAAATACTTCAGGAGTCATGGGACAGCCTGGAATTTCAACATCCACTTTTATAACATCAGACAACTTTTTGACTTGGGTAAGCATGCCGAATTTTTCAACCAAAAAGTTAATATTTTTTTTCTGATCTTCGGTAAAAGTATTTCTCTGGCTAGCCGGCAGGCCGGTGATGGCGCAAGCGCCTACGGCTACCACCCTCTTTGATATATTTCTTATTTCCCTTATTTTATTTTCTTGGCTCTCTGAAGCTATGGCTCCTTCTATAAAAGCTATATCCAGCTCGTCAAATGTGTTTTTTGACTTCAAAACCCTGAAATGACGAAAATCAAAAATTTTTTTCCATTCCTGCCAATGGTCGTTCATCACTTCCGTCATAACTATCGTATTATCCTCACAGCAACTAAACGAAAACCACCCGATTTTTACTTTGCCCGCCGTAGCTTTAGCGGAGGATGGGTTTGTGTCATTTTGCATATTATCAATTATAACATGTTTTGAGTAATGATAATATTTTGCTATTATTTAAATATGCAAAAAGATTTTGATAATTGGAACAAAAAGAAAAAAGAAATTCACGATGATAATAAAAATAAGTTATATCATGCTAGAGAGTTGTGGTGGTGTAATCTTGGGATCAATATAGGATTTGAAGAAGATGGTACTGGGTCAGACTATGAAAGACCGGTTTTAATTTTAAGAGGATTAAGTGCCAATACCTGCTTTGTTGCACCACTTACAACATCCAAAAATAAACATCCAATGAGAATACCAATTGGTATCTTAGAAGAAAATGGAAAAGAAAATTCCGTAATAATTTCTCAAATGAGAATTATTGACACCAGAAGACTTATAGACAAAATAGGTTTTCTTGATATAAAAAAATTTGAGGAAATAAGAAAAATCGTTAGAAACTTGTTCTAACGATTTTTCCTTACTCCCCAAAAGGGGCGAGCCCGAAGGCACTTGTATTAAAAGTATAGCAAATCAAAAAACAATGTCAAGTCAAAAATGTGAATAAAAGTATCAAAAATGCCATTCAAATGGTTAAAATTTGTCACTTATGCAACTTATAGTGCCTAAATGTATGGTTGGTGTTATAATTATTTTATGCTTGAAAGCGCAAACAATGACATATTTACCATAGGCGTCGGCGGAGCGGCGGGGGATGGGGTGAAAAAGGCGGGGATTAAGATTGCCGATTTTTTGCGCCAAAAAGGTTTTGAGGTTTATATTTCTTTTGAATATCCTTCGCTTATTCGCGGCGGACATAACTTCGCGCGAATAAGTTTTGCCAAAGAACCCGCCTCCGCTGAAAGCTCCGGTGTGGCGAAGAAAATTTGGTGTGATTATTCAGAATTGGATATTTTAATTGCTTCAAATGGTGAACACGCAGATTTGCATAAGGGTGAATTAAAAGAGGGAGGGAAAATTATAACAAATATTCCTCTATCTCAAATTTCTGAAAATCCTGCGATGGTTTTGGGAGAAATAAATTTAGCCGCCTCCGCTGAAAGCTCCGGCGCGCCGAAGGAATTAATAGATGGGAATACCGCTTTTGCAAAAGGACTTTTAGCGGCTGGTCTTGATTTTTATTTGGCTTATCCTATGACCCCCTCTACTTCTATTCTTCACTACTTGGCGGGACAACAAACAAAAGACGGGCTTAAAGTTGTACAGCCGGAAAACGAAATTTCAGTTGTTAATATGGCGCTGGGCATGGCTTACGCCGGAAAAAGAGCGGCGGTTGGAACAGCAGCAGGCGGTTTTGCTTTGATGCAGGAGGCCTTCAGTTTTGCCGGTATGGCTGAGCTTCCGCTCGTAGTGGCCGTGGCGCAAAGACAGGCGCCGGCGACAGGTGTGCCAACTCGTTCTTCTCAATCAGATTTGCGCTTTGTGATTCACGCCGGCCATGGGGAGTTTCCGAAAATTGTCATTGCGCCGGGCGATCCGGAAGAAAGTTTTAGAGCCGGAGCGGACGCCTTAAATTTGGCATGGAAATTTAAAACCCCGGTGATTGTTTTGTTGGATAAAATTTTGTCCGAACATATGATGACGACAAACGCAGAAAGATGGAAAGATGAAAAAATGGAAATATTTGAAAATATGATTTTTCCGGGTACGCTAAATGCTGTGGTTAAGGTAACAAGTTATGAACATGACAAAGATGGATTTACGACCGACAAAGCGGAAGATGTCAAAAGAGCTGTAGAAAAAAGATTTGAAAAGCAAAAAAATATAGAAGAAGAAATGCAAAATATAGAAACGGTTAAAATTTACGGAGATATAGACAATAAAAATGTTATTGTCTTTTTTGGCTCTACTAAAGGCTCTGTTCTTGAAGCCTCAAAATATTTTAACAAGCCGGCCAAACTGATGCAGATAGTCTGGTTGGAACCGTTTGATACTGAAAAAGTCAAAAGAGAATTGGAAGGCAGAAAAATTATTTGTATTGAAGGAAATCACAACGGCCAATTGGCAAGTTTAATTCGTGAAAAAACAGGCATTGAAATAAAAAATAAAATTTTGAAATATGATTCAATGCCTTTTGATCCAATAGAATTAGCAGAGGAAATTAACAAAATATGGAATTAAAAGATTTAGCCGCGAAAGCAAAAATAACATGGTGTCCGGGCTGCCCGAATTCGCAGATTTTAGTTTCTTTCAGGCAAGCTGTAACGGAATTGGTTCAAAACGGCTCGCTAAAAATTGAAAATATAGCGGCTTTTGCTGGTATCGGCTGTCACGGCAAAATTTCCGATTATATAAATATAAATTCATTCACTTCTTTGCATGGTCGGCTTATTCCTGCTATGACTGGCGCTAAATGCGCCAATCCGGAATTGACCATTGTCGGTTTTTCCGGCGATGGCGATTCTTATGACGAAGGGTTGGAGCACCTAATTCACGCTGCCAAGAGAAATTCTGACATAAATCTTTTCATTCACGACAATCAAGTTTTTGCCCTGACCACCGGCCAATTTGACGCTATGAGTCCAAAAGGTTTCAAAGGAAAATCAACTCCCTTTGGCAGTATTGAAGAACCATTCAATCCGCTACTTCTGATGCTTTCCGCCGGCGCCACTTTTACAGCCCGCACTTATGCGGGTGAGATCGAAAAAACAAAAAAAATAATGCAAGCCGCTATCGCCCACAAAGGTTTTTCATATGTGGATGTTATCCAGCCCTGCTTTACATTTTTTGATACAAGAGATTATTTTAAGGAACGAATGTATTGGATAGGTGAAGATTTTCCAACAAATGATTTAATGAAAGCTATGGATAAAGTACAAGAAAATATAGACGAGAAAACGCCGTTAGGCATATTTTATGAAGTAGAAAAACCGACATTTGAAGAAGAATTGTACAAATAATTATGTTAGAAAAATTTTTTGATCCAAAATCTATAGCGGTGATCGGCGCTTCAAACGACAAAAATAAAGTTGGTTTTGCTTTGGTAAAAAATTTATTGAATGAAGACCCCACTTCGCTAAAGCTTCGCGGGGCAAGAAGAGAAATTTATCCCATTACATTAAAAGAAAAAGAAATACTCGGTATCCCCGCCTTTGCATCAATTTTAGATGTGCCGGAAAATATTGATCTGGCCATTATTGCCGTGCGGGCGGATATGGCGCCTCAAATTTTGGCCGATTGCGGAAAAAAGAAAATATCAAACGTTATTATAGTTTCTTCCGGATTTAAAGAAATGGGTAGTGTTGGCAAGATTCTTGAGGATAGCATTGCCGCCATTGCCAAAGAAAATAACATCACTCTTTTGGGGCCAAACTGTCTTGGTGTTATTGATACAAAAAATGATTTGAATGCCACTTTTTCAGCCCAAAAACCACTGCCTGGCAAAATCGCGTTCTTATCTCAATCCGGAGCCCTGGGTGCCGCCCTTATAGATTGGGCCAATGGCCAAGGAGTGGGCATTTCCAAATTTGTCAGTTTAGGCAATGAAGCCGTCCTTACAGAAATTGAATTTCTTGAGTATTTGGAAAATGATCCTGATACACTAGCTATTCTTATGTACTTGGAAAACATAAAAAATGGCCCCAAGTTTTTAGAGACCGTCAAAAAGATTACTCCAAAGAAGCCGATTGTTATTATAAAGGCGGGCATGGGCAGCCACGGGAATTTGGCTGTAAGGTCCCATACCGGAGCGCTTGCTCCGGAGGCCTCTGTGTTTGTTTCGGCCTGCAAGCAGGCGGGCGCCGTAACTGTTTCGTCTTTGCGCGGATTTTTTCATTTAATTAAAATACTGCCTCAAGTTCTTGACACAAATGAGCCGATTCAGCGCCTTGTAATTTTGACAAATGGCGGAGGCCCATCAGTTGTGGCGGCCGATCTCATAGATCGTTCAAAATCGCTGTCTTTGGTTGTATTAAGTGAAAATACAAAAGAAAAATTGCGCAGAGTTTTACCGCCTATGGCTGCCATCGGCAACCCTGTTGACATTATTGGCGATGCTTTGGCGGATAGATACGACAAAGCTTTGGAAATTTTGTGCCAAGAAGAAAATATAGACGGAATTATAGTCATACTGACTCCGCAGATGATGACTCAGCCGGAAGAGACGGCTAGAATTTTAGCAAAATACAAAAACAAAATAAAAATATTCCCGGTCTTTACGGGCGGTTCTTCGGTACAGGTCGGGCGCGACGAACTTATTAAATCGGGGATGGCTTATTTTACATTTCCCAGAGATGTTATAGAGAGTTTGGATTATTTGGCAAGGGGCGTTCCTAAAATAAAACCGCTTTATGGACACCTTGAAAATTCCGCAAAATCAGTTTCAAGAGGAGAAATGATGGATTTTCAAAATTCTTTAAGTTTACTTTCCGGATATGATATTTTTGTCGGCGGAAAATTTGTTAAAAACAAAAATGATTTATCCGGCGCCATTTCTGAATTGGGAGAAGGTTTTTATGCCATGAAAGCCATATCAAGCGCCATTGTTCATAAAACAGATGCTGGCGCGGTAGTTTTGAATATAAGGGACTATGAAGAAGCGGCAAAAGTTTGGGAAGAACTATGGCAAAAATTCGGCCAACTTGAGGGAATATTAATTCAAAAAATGATAAAAGGCAGAGAAGTAATTATAGGTATGAAAAGAGATAATACATTTGGTCCGACAATTCTTTTTGGACTCGGAGGAATATTTGCAGAGGCCATTAAAGATACAACGCTTCGCATTGTGCCGCTTCAAAAAGAAGAGGCCCTAAAAATGGCACGTGAAATAAAAGGCATCAAAATTTTAGAAGGCATGCGTGGTCAGCCGTCTGTCAATTTTGACTTGCTCGCAAATATTATTGTTAATCTTTCCCGTCTTGCCGTCGAACATCCGGAAATAAAAGAAATAGATCTAAATCCTGTCATGGCCACCGACACTTCTGCCATAATTGTAGATGCGCGGGTGATGATTTGACAAAAATATAGAGATATGCATAATCCTAGCCAGAAGGAGATTTTGTAATGAGTAAAAACAAAGGGATTTCCCTTTTTCTCTTGTCTTTTGCGGCCTCGGTATTCTTGTTTTTTTTCACTGGAAAAACAAACCAAAAAGGAATCACAAAAGACTACTCTGTCTCAGTGACGGCCCAACAGCAAGAAAAGCATGTTGACCACGATTCGGCCAAAGAGAATACAACACCAAAGCTACACTTGCTAAAACCGGTTACGGTTAACCTGCCACCCGGGGAAAAGTTTCTTAGTATTATGTCCGGGAATGAGGCAAAATCTATGGGTATAAGTTTTCGTGAAGATGATTTGTATCTCACCACGAAACAAAACCTCAAGTATGATTACCCTCGAAAAATCACATTTTGGGGTCCCGGAAGTGCGCCATATTCCTGGGAACCGGTTCTGTACATCCAGGAGCATTGAGCTCTTTAGGGCCTCTGGTGCGTATGCATTCAGGGGTCTTCTTGTTATAAAATTATTTAGATAATAAATTTTTCAAACTAAAATTACAAATAAGATGCAGAAACTAAATCTTTGGCGATTTTTGCGTATTCGTCATCTTTAATTTCAGGTTTTGGGTATATACCAAGAAGTAAAATGGAGTTTTCTTCTTTCCCCTCGCAATAAAAAACTCTATAACCGCCCCGTTTGCCTTTATTGTTGTTTGAATTGATCAATCTAATCCGCCAGACCTTTTTGCAAAAATTATTTTCTTTTTCTATTGTAACAATATGAATGTTAAGTGGCGCAATATGCTTGAATGCCAATCTTGGCAACTCGATTTTTAAAGATTGAACGTCATATTCAATACTAGGATATTTTCTTGTGAGCCGTAAAACTTGCTTAATAAATATTCCCGATTCTTCTATCATAGCAAGTTTGATAAGTACTAAGGATTTCGCGCCAGTTCTTTCTCTATTGCGTCAACAATTTTTTGGTCTTCTAATTTTGATTCTTTTTCAATTTCTTGATCAAAATCTTCTATATCAAAAGCAAACTTATAATTAAGCGATGTCCCATTTTTTGCCTTTACCCACGGGGCTTCCATATGTGATTTTGCAACAATAACATCAGTACTGACATCTGCATATTTGTTAGCCAGTTTTCTTAAAAGTGTTTTTTCATATTCATCAAATGTATCCATCTCTGGATCTTTAAGAACATAAAATTCATCCCTTTGTTTTTCTCCGGAATCAATGGTTATTCGTTTAAGTTCAAGTTTGTTTTCAGAAACAAGATCACTTATCATTTCTGTAAGATCTTTTGCTAATGGTCCAAATTCCTGCTTGTAATACAAAGCGCCCGTGACATTTTTTTCTCTGTCGCGATAACTAACAAAATCAAGGTAATACAGCAGTTTAGCGAGTTTGGTTTTCCCGAGTTGATACGGGGTGAGGTTTTTGGTGAAATACAGTATGGCGTTCTTATATTTTTCCTTCTTTTTTGGGTCCATATTTATATATCCATTATAACCAAAACAGCGTCCAAATACAATGACCCTATTTTATTAACAATTGTTTCAAATCAAAATTTATATCAGCCAATTCGAATTCATGGCCGAAGACTTTAAAATCGGATTCAATTAATTTATTTATAGGGCCCATATCTTGAGTGCGGTTTATAAATGTGGCTCCTATTATTTCATTGTTTGCGTCAACAATAATTCGGGCAAGTGAATTTATTTCAGGCGAACCACTTTTTATTATTTTGTAATCTTGTTTTAATCTCACATCTCCGGACATGGCAATATTTAAACCAAAACCTTGAGCTGTATAAAAAGAAACCATTCTAAACGGTTTTTTATTAATTCCTAACTCACTAAAAGATGACATCATATTCATAGCAACAGTCCTGCCTTGCATTTGGGCGTTTACCCAGTTGCCAAGCTGGACTCTTTCGCCGAGAATCAAATCGTTAAATTCGGCTACATCTCCCGCCGCATAAACGTCCGGAATATTTGTTTCCAAATATTCGTTCGCAATAATTCCCTTATTCATTTCGATTCCTGCCGGCTTTAGCCAATCCAAATTACAAACTAATCCAATACCAACAAGAGCTAAATCACATTCTATTTTATTTTTATCTTTAAGAACGACCCCGTTTATTTTTTCATCTCCACAAACCTCTACTACTTCCGAATTTCTCAAAATTTTAACACCACCATCTTCTAACCCCTTTTCAATTATTTTGGCTGATTCTTCATCCAAAAGAGGGTACCAATAATAAGGTTCGCGCATGACAAGAGTGACTTCAAGACCGGCCTGCCGCATCATTTCGCACATTTCAAAACTGACGAAGCCAGAACCTACAGATATGGCCTGTTTGGCGGTTTTAACATTTTCAATAAGAGTTTGCGCCTCTTTCAGGTCGCGCAAATAACACACTCCTTTTTTATCAGAGCCGGGTATAGGCCAGCGCCTGGCTTCGCCGCCCGTAGCCAAGAGGAGTTTTTCGTATTTTAAAATCCTGCCGTCTTTAAGAGTGATAGTTTTATTTTGAGGGTCTAAGTTTTGGGCCATTGTCTCGCCTATAAAATCAATCTTATTTTCCGCATACCACTTCTCTTCGCGCAGCCAAACTTGATTAAAGGGAATTTTGCCGAGAAAAAAGTTTGGTTTGGAGAGTATTATGCGCGAATACATACGCGGCTCGTCAGAGATGATGGCGATGTTTCCTTCTTTGTCGCTTTGGCGCAATGTCTCTGCGGCTGTCGTGCCGGCCACTCCGCCTCCTATTATTAAGTATTTATAATTTTCCATTTTTTTCTAAGGTCTCACCTTAGGAAATTTGCCCCAAAGGTGAGACCTTTGGGAGTGATTATTTTGGAAAAACCTGTGCCCCGCTTTTATCAAACAAAACTATTGCTTTAGTCGGGCAACTTTCGGCCGACATTAAAAGAGTGGCATCATCGGCCGCATCGGCGTGAGTGACTATTGCCTTGTTTTCATTATCAAGCTCGTATGTCTCGCCCGATACCGCAATGCACGAAGCGGCGCCTATGCAGAGGTCCCTATCAATCACTATTTTGCCAATATTTGAGCCCTCTTTATTGCGAGCGTATTCTTTTATATTTGCCATTTTGTTTTTCTTATTATATTTATAATTAATTTTCAATAATAATATTTTTAATTTCTGGAATTTCTTCTTTAATCATACCCCCTATCATTCCATCAAATGTTTCGTTTGACATCGCGCAGCCGACACAGGCTCCCGATACTTTAAGTTTAACAACCCCATCTTTAATGTCCACCAAAAAAACATCTCCTCCGTGCATTTGTATGTACGGTCGCATTTTGTCTATAATTTTCTGCACTTTTTCTTGCATAGTTAAATATTACATCAAAAAACCTAACTCCCCAAACCCCTCTTAATTTAAGAGGGGATTTAAAAAATTAGTTATATTCTTAAAACTGGATGCGGGGATACTTTGTACCCGCAAGGCGAGCGTTTATTCAGCTTTTATTTTTGCAATCTTCCAGAGCCCACTCTGGAAAAAAGGAGCTTCGCGGAAACGACCGCGAGCTTGCTCAAATTATCCTTATACAAAAAATAGTCTGCAGATAATTTCCTATATAATTTTTTGGATAATGGGAGGTTCAGTTTATTTACTCCCGCTTCACTGTGAGTGAGTCAACATAATTGTTGTTCTCGCAAACTAAACTACTCAGTCCTCTTGCCTTTCGTTTATGCCTTATTCCCTCACAAGGAATTGTTCGGCTAATCTAGTTTTCAAAATACAACTCCGTACATATTATCACCGCCAAAAATACGAAAAAGCAGTATTGTGGATATTGTGTGGATAACAAAACAACTTGCCTTTTTGGTTAAAAAGAGAAACAATTAAATAAAATATGAAAAAAAACAAAAAACAAATCGCCATATTTGAAGGCCAAAAAATTCGTCGAGTTTGGGATGATGAAAAAGAGTTGTGGTATTTTTCAGTGGTTGATATTGTTGGCGCGCTTAATGCGAGTGAAGACCCAAGAAATTATTGGAAAGTGCTTAAAAACCGCCTGAAACAAGAAGGAAGTGAGGTGGTTACAAAATGTAACCAACTGAAATTTGAAGCGACAGACGGCAAATTCTATTTAACAGATGCGGCAGACACAGAAACAATGTTTAGAATAATTCAATCAATTCCGTCACCCAAAGCCGAGCCATTTAAGCTTTGGCTAGCGAGAATTGGTTATGAAAGAATTGAGGAAATCGAAGACCCAGAAAAAGCCATTCAAAGAGCACTAACTACCTATTTGAAAAAGGGATATTCCAAAAATTGGATTGATTTGCGTCTGAAAAGCATTGAAATTAGAAAAGACCTAACCAATGAGTGGGATGAAAGAGGGGTTAAAACCAACAATGAGTTTGCCATTTTGACTGATGATATTTCTTTTGCTTGGGCTGGGTTGAAAACAAAAGATTACAAAAAACATAAAGATTTGAAAAAAGAAAATTTGCGAGACAATATGACAAACTTGGAATTGGTCTTGAATATGCTGGCAGAAACCGCTACCACTGAAATTTCTAGAAAACGCGAACCAAAAACTTTTCCAGAAAATAGGAAAGTGGCTCGCGAAGGCGGTGGCATCGCCGGCAATGCCAGAAAACAAATAGAATCAAAAACAGGAAAACCAGTAATAAGCAGATTGAATTTTCAAAAAACACAAGAACAGAAAAAATTAAAAGGAAAATAATCTAAAAATGTTGATAATTTTTTGATTTGCTTTTTTGCCCCAAAAGAGGGATAGTGGTGGCAGATTGAACCTCTTATTAGTTATTAGAATTGCTATGAATAATAAAAAATTTGTTGTGTTGTTTTTGGGATTGGCCGTTGTTTTTGCCGGAACCTGGACCTATATAAAAGCGGAAGGCGAGCAAATATCGGTTTGTGTAAAAAAGAGCGGTTTGGTCTATGTAATTGGTGAAGATTTTAAGCAAGCCGACTGCAAAAATAATGATTCTTCTCTAACTTGGAATATTACTGGTCCTCAAGGCCTAAAGGGTGATAAGGGAGATACTGGCGAGCGAGGACTGGTCGGCTTAACAGGACCACAAGGAATTCAAGGCGAGCCTGGACCCAAAGGAGACATGGGAGAACAGGGATTGCAGGGCGAACAAGGTCCTACAGGTTCTTCACTCCATCTTTACGACGCAAACGGACAAGATTTGGGGATTTTACTCAACATAACTGATAATCGGGCAGAAAGTTTTACATTGTATTTACCAGGACAAAAGGTTAGATTAAGATTATCTTTAGGTGATGATGGGCATAATAATCGAATCGTTTCGTTTAAGGATAATTCGGAGGTGTATTTTTCAGAACAAAATTGTGCTGGAATACCTTATTCTAATAACGATAACCTTGGTTCACAATTTGGATTTCTAGCTGGTTACAATGCGAACAGATATTTTAGACAAACTACAGATCTTGGAACTCTTATAAATATTGTTTCTGAACTTGGGTACACTGGTTGCATCAATCAAGCAAGAGGTGTGAGTAAACATTATAGACTTGAAGAAATTATTTTACCATTCACTCTTCCAATTATAGGACCGCTTGAAATTCGGTAAAGATAATTAAAATTAATAGTTATTATAAAAATTATTTATCAACCCCAAAATATTTTTCGCGATAGAAGCGGATGAGTTGTTCTACTTTGGGGAGACATTGGGGAAAACCGATGCCGACTTTGGTTCGTTTTTGGACGGCGAGCAAAGTAGTTGCGCCTTCAAGAATGGCTTCTTCTATATCTGCTTCTGTTGTTTTTGTATTAGGGTCAAGAATTTGTTTGCCGTCAACCACAATCCGTGAAAATTGTTTTGTTTTTTTGAACCAATCATTTAAAGCGGCGCGCAGGGCTTTGTCGCCGAGGACCGAGCAGTGGATTTTTCTATCCGGCAGACCGCCGAGCCGTTTCATTATGTCTTGAGGTTTTATTTGGAGGGCTTTATCAATCTTCATTCCTCCCCCGCCCGCATCGCCTTGCGAAGCATGGCGGGCAGGCTTTTCTGTAATCATAACAGAGAGCATTGAGGTTGAAGCGATAGCCGAAGCGCAACCGAATGTTCGCCATTTGAATTGTTTTATGCGGTCGTTTTTTTTGTCAATTTTGAGCCAGACCCGCATGACATCTCCGCAGGCGGGGGAGCCGACGACACCCTCGGCATCAAATTTTGCCGTTTTGGGATCATTTAGTAGCAAATTTTTGGGTTTAAAAAAATGTTCGCGGACCTGTTTGGAGTAAGCCCAAAAATCACCAGTATATTTATTTACTACATCTTTTTTATTTTGTTTTGCCATTTTTTTTGGTTTAAAGAAAGATCAAGAGAAGAAATTGACCTTAATTTTTTAACAACAACAGGCAAGTGTTTGAGAACATATTTTACATCTGCTATAGAATTTCCTTTGCCTAGAGTAAAACGCAAACTGCCGTGTATATGCTCGTAAGAATTGCCGAGAGCTTTCAAAATATATGACGGTTCCAAACTCAATGAATTGCAGGCCGAGCCGGTGCTAACCATTATACCAAGCTCGTCCAAATAAAGAAGCATAGCTTCGCCTTCTATATCTAAAATTGAAATATTTAAAAAGTTGGGCAAGCGTTTTTGGGGATGGCCGTTTAAAACCACTTTTGGAATGGATTTAAAAATGCCCTTTTCCAAAGTGTCGCGCATTTTTTTAATTCTTACAAACTCTTTCTTTTTATTTTTATTGCACAATCTTAAAGCTTGCGCGAAGCCAACAATTCCCGGCACATTTTCCGTTCCCGAGCGCAAACTTCCTTGCTGGCCACCTCCGTAAATAATAGGGTTTATTTTTGTGCCGCGCCTTACATACAAACCACCAATACCCTTTGGCCCGCCAATTTTGTGCGCCGACAAAGTCATCAAATCCACACCCAATTTTTCCACATTCAAATCCAAATATCCGGCAGCTTGCGAAGCGTCGGTGTGGAGGAGAACCTCACCCCAACCCCTCTCCTTGGCAAGGAGAGGGGCAAGGGGAGAGGACTTCTTGAAATTTTTAATTATAGAAGAGATTTCCGAGATGGGCTGAATTGTGCCGGTCTCACTGTCTGCCATAGTTATAGAAACTAAAATAGTTCTGTCATTCAACTCTTTTTTTAGCTTCTCCAAATCAACCAGTCCGTTTTTTTGTACGGGCAATTTCACGATTTCAAATCCTTCTTTTTCTAAAACATCACAAACGGCTAAAATTCCCTTATGTTCTATTTCTGATATTATTATTTTTGGTTTTTCTTTTCCAAGGGGCACCCTTGAAGAATTTTGCCCCAAAGGGTGCCCCTTTAAGATTTCTTTTGCAACCCCTAAAATAGCCAAATTATCAGCTTCAGTGGCTGAGCCGGTATAAAAAAATTCATCAGTCCCGCAACCGATAATTTTAGAAATAATTTTTGTGGCCTCTGCAACGACCCGATTGGCATTTCTTCCTAATTCATATAAATTTGATGGATTACCGAAGTCCTTGCTGAAATAGGGAAGCATGGTCAAAAACACCCTTTCATCAAGTGGTGTAGTAGCGGCACAATCAAAATAATACTGTTTTTTTGGCATGGGCATATCTTAGCATAAAAAAGAAGACGCCGACCTCAGTCAACGTCGTCCAGATATTTAACCACTTTTATTTCGGGCAGCCGGAGCAATGTTTTTTGGTCAGGCCCATGCCAAGCTTGACCCACCACTTTCTTTCCCGTAAAAATAAGCGGAAGCCAAAAAATATCAGAGGGCGCCATCTTTCTAAATGGTAAACTGGCCATGTCTGCCTTATACCATCTCGGACCTGTCATCTCGTCTTTTTTGAGTTTTAACCTGCCCCTCCAGACCCTCAAGATAAAAATATAAACCTTGACGGTAAATTCGCTGAAATCTTCTCTTTGGTTGTGGAATGACATTATCCCCGCAAACTCAAGATCTTTTTCCAATGCGATAAAGCCCGATTCCCTCTGCAACTCCCTGACGGCGCATTTTCTAGGCGTCTCTTTTTTATTCATAGAGCCGCCGAATCCATTGGGGCATCCGACTACCAACTTCCTGACTTTTTTGGCGAGAAGCACTTCCTGTTTCTCTCTTTCTCCTCTCATCAAAAAAACTAAAGTGGCATTAATTTTGTCTTTACTCAAATCCATATATTTTCCTCTATATTTAAGCTACTCTTTCTGAAAAATATTGCAACAATGCAAAATTTTGGTACAATGGCAATGTTCTTTTTCAAAAGAATTTATTCCGGGATAGCTCAGTTGGTAGAGCGGCGAGCTGTTAACTCGTTGGTCGCAGGTTCGAGCCCTGCTCCCGGAGCCCGAATAAAACTTGTTTGGAAAGGTGAAAAATTTTGGAGCGCGGCGCGAAGC
>CAYIPT010000011.1:0-22019 GCA_964365465.1 uncultured Candidatus Saccharibacteria bacterium
TGGTTTGACAAAAAATCTGCCCGTGATATTATAGTGTGGTATAATTAATTAATAAAGTTATGAAAAAAGTAGTTTCAAAGATGTTTATTTTATCCTTCAACCCCAAGCAGGTTGTGAGGAGGCTTTTAAGTTCTTTGCCTCCAAGGGCCCAGGATGTCATTGTGGGCAGATTCGGGCTTAATCAAAGCGGTGATGAAATGACTCTTGAGTCCATCGGCAAAAAATACGGCATTACCAGAGAGAGAGTCAGGCAGATAGAAAATTATGCCATCAATCACATTAGAAAGGCCGATTTATATAATAAAGAGAAGGTGGTTTTTGACGAGCTTAAAGAAACTATTAATAAGATGGGTGGGGTAATTTCTGAAGACGACCTTTTGAATCACCTCGGCAGAGATATCAGTGCCAAAAAAAATGTTCATTTCCTTTTGGTAGTCGGCGACGACTTCAATAAAATAAAAGAAGATGTTGAATTCAAGCATCGCTGGCATATAGACGGGGCGTTAGCTGAAAAAATTCATGAGGCCCTGCGCAAGCTTTATATCGGATTAGGCGATGATGAAATTATTCCCGAGTCGGAAATTGTTTCCTCTTTCTTGGACCATCTTAAGGATGTTTCCGATGAGTATAAAAAAGATGAAATATTAACCAGGTGGCTTTCCATTTCCAAAAACATTGCCAAAAATCCGCTGGGCGAATGGGGCAAATCCAAGTCCTCAAATATAAAAACCAAGGGGGTGCGCGATTACGCCTATCTTATTTTGCGTCGACACGGCTCGCCTATACATTTTCGCGAAGTGGCCAAACTTATAAGCGAAGTTTTCAAAAAGAAGGCCCATGTGGCGACAACCCATAACGAGCTTATTAAAGATCCGCGATTTGTTTTAGTCGGACGCGGCCTCTATGCTCTCAAAGAATGGGGTTATTCCACCGGCGTGGTCAGGGATGTTATCCGTGAAATTTTAGAAAAGAACGGGTATCTTTCCAAAGAGCAGGTTTTGGAAAAGGTGATGAAAGAACGTTATGTCAAAGCCAATACCGTAATGGTCAACCTCCAAAATCCAAAATACTTCAAAAAAAACAAGCAGGGTTTGTACACTGTTGTATAATTTTCAATTTTTAATTTTCAGTTTATGTAGTATAATTACTGCATGTTCGGTTTTATACCACCTGAAATTTGGGATAATTTAGCGCTGGCGTTTAGGTATCTTTATATTTGGATGCCAGTTTGGTTGCCAGCCGCTTTTTTGGTGGTCATGTTTAATGCTTGGCTGAGATATAAGAGAGTAAAATTTTGGCAAAAAGAAGGTTCAGTGCTTTTGGAAATAAAATTGCCGAGAGAAATTAATAAATCACCTTTGGCCATGGAGATTGTTTTGGGAGCTTTTCACCAAACAAGCGGTGAAACCACTTGGATACACCGAGTGTGGAAAGGCCAGACCAGATCTTATTTTTCATTGGAAATCGTTTCTCTTGGGGGCAATGTTAGGTTTTTTATTTGGACCAAACCAAAGCATAGAAATGCCATTGAATCGCAGATATACTCGCAATATCCCGGTATAGAGATTTATGAAGCGGAGGACTACACCAAGCCGTTTTATTACAGTCCAGAAAAAAATGAGATTTGGGCGGCAGAATTCGCCTTGACCAAACCAGATCCATATCCCATAAAAACCTATGTTGACTATGGGCTTGATAAAGACCCGAAAGAAGAATTCAAAATTGATCCCATGACGGCTATGATTGAATTCCTGGGTTCTATTACAGAAGGGCATAATGTTTGGATTCAAATAATAATCCGCGCCCACAAGAAGAGGCGGCTGGCCGATGTTTTTGGAGAAAAAGAAGATTCCTGGGTGGATGAGATGGAAAAAGAGAAAGATGAGATTATAGAAAAACTAAAGGCCAAAAAAGAGGAGGGCGGGTTTCCCAGAATACCGAGTCGAGGAGAAGCAGATGTAATCGCCGCCCTGGAAAGAAGTGCAACAAAGTTCCCGTTTGATTGTGGCATTAGAGCGGTTTATATTGCCGACAAAGATAAGTTTAATCCTGCTAATATCGGAGGTATCTTGGGCTCAGTTAAACAATACAGCTCTTCAAAAAGTCCTACCGGCTTAAACGGCTTCAGGCCTAAGGGCTGGTTTATGGATTTTGATTATCCCTGGGATGAATGGTGGAACAGAAAAGAAAAAATTAAGCCGAAGGTTTTGGAAGAATATAAATTGCGCCGATTATTTTATTCGCCATGGAAAGGCAAGAAATTTCACGGTAGCAAGCCGTTTATATTGAATGCCGAAGAGTTGGCCACCATTTATCATTTTCCGGGAGCCGTTTCAAGTACGCCAACCTTTGAAAGAATACCTTCCAAAAAATCCGAAGCCCCTTCTAATTTGCCGATATAAATTTTTTATTCTCAATGAAAAAATTTCCTAAATTAAAGCAGTTTATATTGGAAAGAGCTGAGATTATCCGCCTTAAAATAGCCACTCACCCCAAAACTATAATTTGGCGGTTGCGGCTTTTCGGTTTCCATCCTTTTTTAGGCAATCATTTGTTAAAAATAGTGGGAGTAGCGGCAATTATTATTTTTGTATATTCATGTTCCTATTTTTTATTTTGGCGGTCGCCGAGGCCTTTCCCGGAGCAAGCTTTGATAACTATTGAAAGAGGCGAATCCCTTTTCCAAATAGCCGAGTCATTTGAACAAAAAAGGGTGGTGCGATCCGGTTTTTGGCTTAAGACCTTCATTGTGCTCTGGGGCGGCCAAAAAAGAGTTATGGCCGGCGATTATTATTTCCCAAACGCCGTCAGTGTTTTCAAAGTGGCCAGAATGATCCGCAAGGGAGAATTCGGTTTAATTGCCCAAAAAATAACCTTGCCTGAAGGCACCTCTTCCATGGAAATGGCTGAAATTCTGACAAAAGAACTGCCCGCTTTTAATAGCAAAGATTTTATAAATGAGGTCTTGAACAATAATTACGAAGGTTTTCTTTTCCCCGATACCTATTTCTTTATGCCCAACACCAAAGCCGGTGATGTCATACTCATGATGAGAGAAAATTTTGCCAGACAGACAGAAAAATACAATGAAGATATTTTAAAATTCAAAAAACCTTTGGGTGAAATTATTATTATGGCTTCAATCATTGAAGACGAGGCCAACGGCACTTTGGAGTCAAAAAGAATTGTTTCCGGAATTTTGTGGAAGCGGATTCGTCTTGAGATGCCTCTGCAAGTAGATGCGGCCTTTTCATATTATAACGGCAAAAATTCTTACACTTTAACCAAAGATGATTTAACTGAAGACCATGAATACAATACTTACACAAATAAAGGCCTGCCCCCGACCGCCATCACCAACCCGGGCATTGATTCTATCCGCGCCGCCATTACCCCAACCAAAACTGATTATTTATATTTTCTCTCGGACAAATCCGGCAATCTTTATTACGCCAAAACATTTGAGGAGCATAAGAGAAATAGGGAGCTGTATTTGAATTAAAAAAGCGCCCCTCCGGCAAGATACCGAAGGGGAGCGAGAAATTAGCCCGTTAGCTGAGCTGATAAAATAAAACTTCATCTCGAAACCGCTGCAGAAATCCGTGGAAAATTTCAGTAGGAGTATCGAGATTTTCTCCGTCAGATGAGAGAAACCATGTATTGTTCTCGCCCGGAACATCCGGTCTCATGTGAAAGAAAATAAGGGTTGAATCAGACCGGCCGGGCAGATACACTTCTATTTTCATTTTTGTTCTCAATATCTCAACTTCAGCCAATCTGCTGGCAAAACGATCAAAACGCAAGGGTGTTAGGCGGAGACAGAGACCGGCTTCGTTTTTGAATCCATCAATCTGATTGAGAATGTTCAAAAACATGACCTGAGTCTCTTGAACCGATGACATTATGTGATTGCCTTCCGGATTCTTTGGATCTAGTTCAACCAATGTTTCGAATTTTACTTGCTTCACCTCTTTTTTTAATATAACATAAGCCATTATGAAAATCAAACCAAACCAAAAGTGCCGAGAAGATGCCCATCTAGGCAAAGTGTTCGTTGGACTATCAGGCGGAGTGGATAGCGCCGTGTCGGCGGCTTTGCTTAAAAAAGAGGGTTATGATGTTACTGGAGTTTTTATAAAAGCTTGGTCTCCCGTTGGGTATCCTCTTGCCCCGCGAAGCTTCAGCGGAGTGGGGTGCGGGTGGCGAGAGGATAGGAGGAGCGCTATGAGGGTGGCGGCTGTTTTGGATATTCCTTTCATTACGCTTGATTTGGAAAAAGAGTATAAAAAAGAAGTGGTTGATTATATGATTGCCGAATACAAAGCCGGCAGAACGCCAAATCCCGATGTGATGTGCAATAAAGAAATAAAGTTCGGCACGTTTTTGAAATTCGCGCTTGATAATGGCGCGGATTATGTGGCAACAGGGCATTATGCTCGCGTTTTTACCTCTCCTCAGTCAAGGAGAGGTCGAGGCGAAGCCCGGGTGAGGTTGTTAGAAGGCTCCGATAAAAACAAAGACCAGTCATATTTCCTCTGGACCCTCACCCAAAAACAGCTCAAACATATTCTTTTCCCCATAGGCCATCTGCAAAAATCAGAAGTGAGAAAGTTGGCGGAAAAATTCGGACTGCCGCAAGCCGCAAGAAAAGACAGTCAGGGGCTCTGTTTTTTGGGCAAAGTGGATATGAAAGAATTTTTAAAGGAATACGCGGGTACAAAAAAGGGGAATGTCTTAAATGAAAAGAGTGAAAAAATAGGCGAGCACGAGGGGACCATTCTTTATACAATTGGGGAAAGGCATGGGTTTACCATTACAAAAAAAACAGACAGGGAATCGCCTTTGTATGTAGTTTCTAAAAATATTGAGAAAAATTCTATAGTAGTATCCAGTAAACATTTGGGACGATCGTCCCAAATGTTAACAAGAGAAGTAAAACTTAAAGATACAAATCTGATTGGCAAAATATTAAATAAAAACTTGCTTTGCAGAATTAGATACCGTCAAGAAAAAATAAAATGCAAGATTAAAAAAAATAAAGTAATTTTTGAAAAACCCCAAATGGGAGTTTCGCCCGGCCAGTCCTTGGTTTTTTATGGTGGCGAAATTTGTCTAGGTGGTGGTATTATTCAGTAGTAAGTAGCTAGTAGTCAGTATCTAGGATAAAATAAAGACATGCAAAATAAATACATAATAAAAGCGACGGGGGAAAGAGAAGAATTTAATGCCCAAAAATTGAGGAGTTCTTTGGCGCGGGCCGGGGCCAGTCCGGAAGCGGTTGATAAAATTGTAGACCAAATAGAAAGAGAACTCAAAGACGGCGCCAGTACCAAAGAAATTTATCACCACGCTTTCAAACTTCTGGGGCAAGAAGAGGTTTCGGCAGCTGCTAGATATTCGCTTCGCCGAGCAATAATGGAAATGGGGCCAACCGGTTTTCCTTTTGAACAATTTGTGGCTGAAATTTTTAGAGCCAAGGGATTTGAAACCACCACTGATTTTATAGCCAAGGGTCAATGCGCCGACCACGAAATAGATATAGTCGCTTGGAATGAACAAAAATTAATTTTTGTTGAGGCCAAATTTCACAATGAATTAGGTATCAAATCAGACCTTAAAATCGCTCTTTATATAAAAGCAAGATGGGATGATTTGGCCAATCAAGAATTTGAACAGTTTAGTAAAAATAAAAAGATGTCTGAGGGTTGGCTCATAACCAACACCAAATTTTCCGAGTCGGCTATTAAGTATGCCAAGTGCCAAAATATGAAATTGGTCGGCTGGAATTATCCTGAAAAAGACAATTTGCAAGACCTAATTGAAGAGGCTCATTTGCATCCCATCACTTGTTTGACCAATAGCACCCCAAGTGACGAAAAACTTTTGATGGCTTCCGGCATCGTGCTTTGCAAGCAAGCTCGTGACAATCCCGACATCCTTAAACAAGCCGGCCTCTCCGACGAAAAAATTTCCAAAATGCTGGCCGAGATTGACTTGATTCAGAAATAAAAAATGCATATTAAGTATATTATTTTTAGTATAATTATTTTACTGATTATTACGGGATTCATTTATTCTTTGAGTTCTTATAAAATAAAACAAAATTATATGACTAACAATCAAACGGGGCCTGAATACAAACCACTTGCGGATTTGACCGGTTTTCCGGAAGGGCAACAGGAAGCTATTGAGGCAATTATTGCTGAACTCAGAAACAAAAAAGAACATCCTGAGGAATTTCTTGTGAGATTTAAACCAGACCAAACCGCTTCCAAACTTATTTTTGAGCTGGCGCGCAAGGATTATTTAAAAATAAAAGATTCAAATATGAAAGGGGGTTCCGGTGATAACGAATTGATGGCAATTTATGATCTTGTTGACAAAAAAGTAAGCTTTTTTTATTACCAGTAATTTTACGGAAAAAATTAACGCAATCCGTTCAAATTAAATAATGGCGTTTTATAGGAAAAAATTATACGACCCGAAGGCGGAAGAAGCATTCAAAATAAGCAGGTCAAAAATTGACCTTTTTGTTGAGTGTGCCAGATGTTTTTATCTGGACCGCCGGCTGGGAGTTTCGCGGCCGCAGGGATTTCCTTTTAACTTAAACAGTGCGGTTGATACATTGCTCAAAAAAGAATTTGATATTCACCGCAGGCAAAAAACTCCTCACCCTCTTATGGAAAGTTATGGAATTGACGCTGTGCCTTTTCAAGACGCGCGAATGGACAAATGGCGGGAAAATTTTACAGGTGTGGAAGCATTTCACGAACCGACAAATTTTGTTGTCTTTGGCGCTGTTGATGATATCTGGCAATCTCCTGACGGCAAACTTATGGTGGTTGATTACAAAGCAACAAGTAAAACGGAAGAAGTAACGCTGGACGCCGAGTGGCAGAACGGCTATAAAAGACAAATGGAAATTTATCAGTGGCTCCTGCGCCAAAATAATTTCCAAGTTTCCGACACCGGTTATTTTGTTTATGCCAACGGCAAGCGCGACAGGGAAGCGTTTGATGGCAAACTTGAATTTGATGTGAAGCTTATCCCTTACACTGGTAAAGATAACTGGATAGAAAAAACTTTGATGGATATGAAAAAATGTTTGGATTCAGATGAAATCCCAAAGGCTAGTCCAAATTGCGATTATTGCGCATACATAAATTCCGCAAATAATGCGGCAAAATAACATGGAGGAGCGAAAAGAATTAATGAGAAAAATAAAGAACGAGGTGGTGGCGCTCAAAGAGTCGCCGCTTTACGGGTTTAGGATTGAAAATAAAAATTTGCCGGTCATAGGCGAGGGGAGCCATTTTGCCAAAATTATGTTTGTAGGCGAAGCGCCGGGCAGAAACGAAGCGCGGACGGGACGGCCGTTTTGCGGCAGAGCCGGAGATATTTTAAACGAACTTTTGGAGTCAGTGGGAATAAAAAGGGAAGAAGTTTATGTGACAAATATTGTCAAAGACAGGCCGCCAGAAAACAGAGATCCATTGCCAGAAGAAATAAAAATTTACGGACCGTTTTTAGACAGACAGATTGAAATAATTCAGCCCCAAATTATTGCGACATTAGGTAGATATTCTATGTATTATATTATGCCCAAATTTGGTTTGGAATTTGAGCTTGAGCCCATCAGCAAAAATCACGGCAAAGTTTTTACCGGACAAGCGAGTTATGGCGAAATTAAAGTGGTGCCCCTTTATCACCCAGCTGTGGCTGTTTACAATTCTCACACAAAAGATACTCTCAAAAAGGACTTTGAGGTTTTGAAAGGTTTGTAAGCCCCTCTCCTTAAAGTAAGGAGAGGGGTTGGGGAGAGGTTAGACTTTTAGGATTTTCTTAAACCTCTCTTCGTCTTTGTATTTACCGACGATGGCAAGGTTGAGCTTGGAGTTGGTGATTATTTCTTTGGTGACTTTTTGGACATCGGTCGCGGTAATTTTTTCAATTTCTTTTTCAATATCTTTGGGCGTCTTTATTTTTTCATGTAAAATTTCCTGAAACCCATAAAATCTCGCCAAGCTATCGGATGATTCCAATCCCAAATACATGTTGCCAATCAAAAAATCCTTGGCCTTGCGCAATTCAGAAGCCGGCACTTTTTCATCTCTTACTTTCATCATTTCTTCCAAAATTCCATTTATACCTTCTTCAACTCTGGATGAATCAACTCCAGCAGAAATCACCAGATTGCCATGATCGGTGAGCTCATTGGCAGCAGATCTAATGTAGTAGCAAATGCCGAGTTCTTCTCTCATTTTTTGAAAAAGGCGAGAACTCATGCCGCCACCGAACACGGTTGAAAGTAATCTCAAGGCCGGCATTTTTTTGTCATATAAATTAAAAGCTCTAACACCCATTACCAAATGTGTCTGGTCTGTTTCTTTAAATCTTAATTTTACTGCTGGTATGTTTTGTTTTTCTAAAACTTTTTTCTTTGCTGTTTTTTTGCCAGCCGGAATTTCGACAAAGTACTTTTCTACTTTTTTAAAAATATCATTTTCATCAATATCTCCGGCAACCACAATGGTAGTCGCTCCAGAGACATAGTGGTTCTTTCTGTAATTCACAAAATCATCTCTATTAAATGAGCGCACATTTTCTTTAGTTCCCGCCACATTCCAGCCAGCAGGTTGGTCACCATACAAAAGTTCATCAAAAACTTCATGCACTCGTAACTGAGGGAGATCTTCGTACATATTTATTTCTTCCACAATCACTCCTTTTTCTGTTTCCAAGTCTGCCGTCGGGAAAGTGGGGTGGAGATACATATCGGAAATAATGTCCAAAATTTTATCGGTGTGTTTGTTATGGGCTTTGGCCCAGTAACCAGTGACTTCTTGAGAAGTGAAAGCGTTGTTTTGGGCGCCCATAGAATCAAATTCTCTTGAAATATCTATGGCTTTAGGTCTTTTATTCGTTCCCTTAAAACACATATGTTCCAAAAAGTGAGAAATGCCGTTATTTTTTTTGTTTTCGTATTTTGAGCCGGCTTCAATAAGCGACATCACCGTTACCGAGGGCGCGTTTTTAATCGGCACAGCCATAATGCGTAGACCGTTTTTCAAAACTTTTTTCTTGTACATGGTAAGGATAGAATAATTGATTATTTGAAATAAGTCAAAATTTGAGTATTATTATATGCATGACTTCTTCAGAAATAAGAAAAAAATATTTGGAATTTTTTGAGAGCAAGGGGCATAAAATAATCCCGAGCGCTTCCTTGGTGCCCGAAAACGACCCCTCGGTTCTTTTTACAACAGCCGGCATGCAGCAGTTTAAGCCATATTATATTGGTAAAAAAGACGCAAAAGCAGATTTTGGAACATTAAATACCGTTTCATGCCAAAAATGCGTGCGCACTTCGGATATTGACGAAGTAGGAGATGAAAGCCATCTCACTTTTTTTGAGATGCTTGGAAACTTCAGTTTCGGTGGGTATTGGAAAGAGGAAGCCATAAAATACGCCCATGAGTTTATCACCAGTCCCAAGTGGATGAATTTAAAAATTGACTTTGTTTCTGTCTTCGCCGGAGAGCCCTTCAATTCCGCTCAGGGTGAATTAGGTTTACAACCTGATTCAGAATCTGAAAAAATTTGGAAAGATATTGATCCAAATATTATCGTAAAAAAATCAGGCAGAGCCGATAATTTTTGGGGACCGACCGGAGAAGAAGGCCCCTGCGGACCAACCACTGAAATTTATGTGGATGGCATTGAAATTTGGAATATTGTTTTTAACGAATTTTATCAAAACGCAGATAAGTCGCTTGTACCACTCCAAATAAAAGGTGTTGATACGGGCATGGGTTTAGAGCGTCTTGCAAAAGTTGCGCAAAAAGTTCCGACTGTTTTTGATACTGACCTATTTAATGACATAATTTCAACAATAAAACAAGTGTCAAAGGTTCCCTTTGACACTAGAACAGAAAGAATTATTGCGGACCATATACGAACGGCTGTTTTTATGATTGCTAATGGAGTAATCCCCTCTAATACTGAAAGAGGGTATGTTTTGAGGCGACTCATCCGCCGAATTGCAAAGCTGGATGAGTCTCAAACCTCCATTGCGGAGATAGTCATAAAAAATTATGAAAACCAATATCCTGAATTAAAAAATAAAAAAGAAAATATTTTGGATGAGATAAAAATGGAAGAAGAAAGGTTTGAAAAAAATTTATCTCGCGGATTAAAAGAATTAAAAAGACAAATAGAAACCGGTTTTATAAAAAACAAAATTAACGGCCATGTAATTTTTTGGTTTTTCACGACATGGGGATTGCCAATAGAAATAATTGAGGAAGTGGTCCAAAAATACAATTTGGAATTTGATAAAGAAGGTTTTGAAACAGAAATGAAAATTCATCAAGAAATTTCAAAAGCGGGGATGGAACAGAAATTTAAGGGAGGACTTGGGGGACATTCGGAAATGGAAATTAAATACCACACTGCCACTCATTTGCTTTTGGCGGCTTTAAGAAAAGTTTTAAATGCGAACATTGTGCAGAAGGGAAGCAATATTACAGCCGAAAGATTGAGATTTGATTTTAATTGGCCGGAAAAGCTTTCCCCAGAGCAACTCAAAGCAGTTGAAGATTTGGTAAATGAAAAAATTAAACAAAACATTCCGGTTGAAATGCTGGAGTTACCAAAAGAAGAAGCTGTTAAAATGGTTGGCGCCATGTCTTTTGATTTATCCAAATATGGAGAGACGGTTAAAGTTTATAAAATAGGCGACCCTTCGAATCCCTCAGGGCAAGCTTTCAGTATTGAATTTTGCGGCGGTCCGCATGTCGAGCGAACTAGCGACTTAGCCAGTTCGCGAGATCCTGAGGGGAACCAGAAGGGTAATTTCAAAATCATAAAAGAAGAAGCCTCTTCTGCCGGCATCCGCCGCATTAAAGCAATTTTGGAATAATATTTTATCTGTAATCCCATACACAGATTACTGACGACCGTCTTGAATCTGTGTATCTAAAATTATCTAGATTTTAACGGCCGTTAGATTTTGGCCAATGTTGTTGTAATTTTATAAAAAGGAAGAGGTCGTCCCGACATACATCGGGACGGCCTTTAAAACTAAAGAACCCTGACTTCAGTGAGAAAACTGATGGCATTCTGCCTATCAAGATTCAATGTCCTCATTACAGAGGAGATTTTTTCTTCCAGGGTCTGGGCATCAATCCCGAATTTATCACGAAGAGCGTTGATCCTCTCTGCATCACAAAACATCTGGTCGAAGTCTTCTCCGCCGTAGGCCAGCTTCAAGAGTCTGTCAGTTACATTGCCAGGCTCACCATAATCGCCCATTTTAAGTCTCCTTCCAAAGTTCATGGTAATAAAAAATGAAAATATTTGCAAACTCTTTTTTTAATATTTTTCCCCAATTTTGTTGCGCAAAAGACAAAAAAGTAAAAACCCGACATCCAATGTGGGGCTGGTTATATTTATACTAGTACTTGCCCCACATCCAATGTTTGGTAAAATGTTTTTATGCAAAGAAAAGAAAATTTTGTAGAAGGTGAATTTTACCATCTTTACAATAGGGGAAATAGTAAACAAAATATTTTTCTTGATGATCAAGATAGAAAAAGATTTGTAAAAATGTTGTATCTTTCTAATTCAAAGAAATATATAAATTTTAGAGATGACATTGTTAAAAGAAAAATAGAGGTCTGGGATTTTGATAAAGGAAAATCAATAGTTTCAATCGGCGCTTGGGCTCTTATGCCAAACCACTTTCATATTTTAATAACCCCAACATCTAGCCCCACATCCAATGTCGGGTTAGATCAAATTAGTCTTTTTATGAAAAAACTTTGTATATCATACTCAAAATATTTTAACACAAAATACAAACGCACTGGCGGACTTTTTGAAACAAATTTCAAGAGTTCTTATATAGACACAGATCCATATTCAAAATATATTTTTTCTTATATTCATTTGAATCCTATTAAGCTTATTGATTCAAAATGGAAAGAAAACGGAATTAAAGATATAAAAAAAGCAAAAAAGTTTTTGGAAAATTATGAATGGAGCAGTTATCAAGATTATTTAGGAAAGAAAAGAGATGAAAGTAAAATTTTATCGAGAAAAGATTTTCCGGAATATTTTGACAATCCAAAAATATTTAAAAACGAAATATTTGATTGGCTATCTTTTGATCCCAATCTTGGCCCGAAGTCAGACTTCGGGTTAGAACCAGATGATTTGGGTGGGGAAATATAAAAAGAGAAAGGCCGAGCTCCTGTGAGCGCGGCCTTCTAAAAATGAGCAAAAGATTAGGTTGCCTGTGACTTTTCCGGAACTTCTGGCGTAAATTCCGGCGGTTTGGCGTCCGGTCCGTGCAGGAGTCGCCACATTTGTGGAAAGGAGATACTGATGCAACGAGGGCGATCCTTGCCCATTGGAATGTCCATCTCTGTATTTTGGACTAGGCACGAATCCAAGATGGCCTTCAATTGTTCGGGGGTGAGACCATAATCACACATTTTTGTACTTCGATATGCGTAAATCAGCGGTCTCACGCGAATTTTGCTTGGATCATTTGGACGAAAGGCGGCCAATAGCTGTTCTCTCAACCTCAGGCTAAGAAGGTAAACCTTGTCTGAAGTGACAACCGTTTTGCCATTATGCTTACAAACTCTAACGACCGGCTGTAATTTGGTTTCTTGTTCTCTAACTCTGCACCAAATTACGAACAGAGTGTAAAAAGAATACCCCCCAATCAATATCGCTGAAAAAGCAACCATGCGACTGAAATTCCGCGGTGTTTGGTCACCCATCATAAAGAACAAATAACCAGCGGGTGTCAAAATAAAGGCATAATATGCTAAAACGGGGGCCTACTCAGAACACCTTTTCCATTAAAAGGAAAGTCCCTTCTTTTTTATGATTTAAAACTGGCTCTAATTAAAGAGATTTGAGATAGAAAAAATTATAAAATATAAAAATAAAAATTTAAATACAAAAAACACTTCATTTTTAGCAACCTCAACTAAAATTTAGATAATCTGTGGCTCTACTTCAATGTAGAATGGTCAAAACAGGCCCCCGTTTTGGTATATTATGCCAAAATAAATGCAGAGCATACCAAGGCCAAATATTTTGCCGTTTTCATCGCCTTACTCCTTTTTCCCGCCTCCCATTTCCCCTTGGGGTATTGGTGAGGGCTTACGGATTAGATAGGCAATTCCAAAATTATGCTACCATATTAATGTTTTTCCACAACTTTGTTGCGCAAAAATCAAAATAAAGGTTTATAATGTAAATATGCCAAGAATACAATTTAGCGATGTGGTGCCGCCGGAGAGAAGGAGCATCCGCGATGTTCCGATTCCAAGCGGCGGCAAAAGGAAGGTGCCTATTGTTATAAACCCGGAAAAAACACAGGCCCCCAAAATAGAGCCGTTAGTATCTGAAATAGCAGAAAAAAAGAACAGCAGCGCTTATGAGTATTATTACCCCAAAGAAAAAAAGGAGCCGGAAAAATATGGGAACGGTTATGTCAAATTAAAAAGAAAGCCGTGGATATTCGGAGCGATAATCGTTATTTTAATAGCCGTCTTTATAGCGAGCATGATGACGATTTTTGCTTCAGCTAATATTAATATTGTCCCCAAAAGCCAAAAAGTTGATGTGAACATGAAAATAACAACGGATTATGAAGTCATAAAATTTTCAAAATCCAAATCATTGTCTGTGCCTGCCACCGGCGAGGAAGCGGTTGAAATAAAGGCCTCTGGGAAAATAATGATTTATAATAATTTTTCTTCCGAGTCCCAGCGACTGATTGTTCGCACCAGATTTGAAACCAAAGAAGGCCTTATATATAGAATAGCGGAATCGGTTGCTGTTCCCGGTAATGGCAGTGTGGAAGCGGAGATTTTTGCCGATGAGTCCGGAGATAAATACAACATAAAAAAGACCGACTTTACCATTCCCGGATTTAAAAACGACGCCAACCGTTACAAAAACTTTTATGCCAGATCTGTTACCGATATCACCGGCGGTTTTGTAGGCAAAAGAAAAACCGTTCTGCCGAATGAAAAGCAAATGGCGCTGCTAAATATCGATTCCGAGTTGAAAGCCGATTTGGAAAGGGACTTGCAGTCAAAAGTGCCGACCGGACTGACTTTGCTTTCCGGCTCTATTCTATATAACTCCAAAGAATTGCCTCAAAAAGAAGACGGTTCATCGGTAATAATAGAAAAAGAAACTACGGCCTACGCCGTTATGCTTAATGCCCAAAACCTGTCTGACCAAATAACAAAACAATATATTTCCGAACTTCCGGACTGGAACGGCATCAAATCAGAAATAAAGGACTTCTCTCTTTTGAATGTTGCAAAAATGCCAAGCGATCTGAAAACGGGCGAAAAGATAGATCTGCAAATAAACGGCAAGGCCATGGCTTGGGCAAGCATTAATACGGATACCATCAGCCAAAAATTGCTGGGTGCCCCCAAAAAGGAGGCGGCCAGACTAATGGACGAATTCCCCGGTATTTCAACTATAACCGCAATAATAAGACCCGTTTGGAAACAATCATTTCCAGACGATCCTCTAAAAATACATGTTCAAGCTATTTACAATAAATAAACTTGACATTAGTAGGGCTTATATGATAGCTTTTTTATTGTTGTTTCATTTTAATGACAGATAAAGCAAGGTCGGAAACGAGTGTTGGAGTGGTCACAGAAGCGCTTCCAAATGCGTTTTTCCGTGTTAGGTTTGAGAAAATGGAAAAGGATATACTGGCCTATCTGTCCGGCAAAATGAGACTCAACAAAATAAAGGTTTTGATAGGGGATTCTGTGGAAGTTGTCCTTGATCCTTACGGGGGCAAGGGCAGGATTGTGCGCCGCATCGATAATAGGCGAGCAAGCTAATATGATTTATTAATTTTTTAATACTTCTAACGGAATGAAAGTAAAAGCTTCAATAAAGAAGATGTGCTCGAAGTGCCAAATGGTTCGCCGCAAAGGCATTTTATTTGTGGTGTGCAAAAGCAACCCAAAGCATAAGCAAAGACAAGGATAATATGAGAATTTTAGGAATTACGATACCGAATGAAAAAAGATTGGAAATAGGGTTAACCACCCTTTTCGGCATCGGCCGTTCTAGAGCTCAACAAATTTTGGATAAGGCCAAAATAGATTGGGGTGCAAAAGCGAAAGGCCTGAATGCCGAAGAAGAGAGCAGGATAAAAAAAATTATAGAGGGATTTAAGATTGAGGGAGACCTTAAAAGAGAGGTTTCGGGAAATATAAAACGGCTTAAAGATATAAAAAGTTACAGAGGGGTAAGACATATGCGCGGATTGCCGGTTCGGGGCCAAAGAACCAAAACCAATTCTCGCACCCGCCGAGGCAACATCAGAAAGACAATGGGAACCGGAAGAAGGGCGGTAGAGAAGAAGTAAAAAACTTAAGAATTTAAAAATGGGAAAAAAGAGAATTGTAAAAACAAATACAGAAAATGGAGATGAGGGTGTAAAAACAACCACCGAAACTTCCGGTAAAAAAAGATTGGAGGCGGGCATACTTTATGTGCAATCAACCTACAACAACACCATATTGATATTGACCGATAAAAAAGGCAATGTTATCGTTTCCGCCTCCAGCGGCAGTTTGGGATTTAAGGGGGCTAAAAAAGGAACTCCTTTTGCCGCCGCCAAAGTGGGCGAAACACTGGCACTAAAAGCTCAAATCTTGGGATTAAAAGAGGTTTCGGTGGTTGTCAGAGGGGTAGGTTCCGGTCGCGAATCAGGCATCAGAGGTTTTATATCAAAAGGTGTAAACATAACTTCTATCAAAGACACCACACCAGTGCCCCATAATGGCCCCAAACCAAAAAAACCCCGCCGTGTTTGATTTATTCGTAGCTATTCGTTAATTTATTCGTTATTTCGCATCATGATAATAGGTCCAAAATACAAAATAGCCCGCAAATTAAGAGCTCCCATTTTTGAAAAAACCCAAACCCAAAAATACAGCTTGAGAGAAGAGCGGAAAGCCAGAAAAAAATTCAGCAAACCAAAAACCGATTTTGGCATTCAGCTGAACGAAAAACAAAAAGCCAGAATGTTTTATTGCGTGACCGAAAAACAATTTGCCAAATATGTAAAAGAGGCCTTGGCCAAAAAAGCAAGTTCGCCAAAATTAAATCTTTTGAAGTCATTGGAGCATCGTCTTGATAACGTGGTTTGGCGAGCCGGCATTTTGCCCACCCACCTTTCCGCCAGGCAAGCGGCGGCCCACGGCCATTTTTTGGTAAATGGCAAAAAAGTTTATGCGCCGTCTTTTTCCGTCAGAGCAGGAGATAAAATAACCATTCGCGAAGGAAGCAAAGCCAGCAAATTATTTAGTGAAATGGAAAACAAAATAATAGAAACCAAATCGCCAAGCTGGATGTCTTGGGACAGCAACAAAAAGGAGCTGGTTATAAAAGAAGACTTTGCCGAAAGCTCCGATTTATTGTTTGATCTTGGTCAAGTAATTGAATATTATCAAAGATAATGATTTTTTAATTTTAATATAAAATATTATGACAACAGATCATTTTAAGAAAAGCATCGTTCTGCCTTCAAAACCTAAAATAATATCGGAGGAAGGTAACCGAGGAATTTATGAGATTGACGGGTTTTATCCCGGATATGGATTTACCATCGGCAACAGTTTGCGCCGAATTATTCTTTCCTCTCTACCCGGAGCGGCCGTAACCACGGTTAAAATTGACGGGGTAGAGCATGAATTTTCTTCCATTAAGGGGGTGCGGGAGGATGTGGTCATGATAATGCTCAACATAAAAAAACTCAGAATCAGAATGCTTTCGGAAGAGCCCCAAATTTTATCCATTAAAGCCAAAGGGGTAAAAACCGTTACGGCGGGGGACATTGAAGCTCCCGGACAGGTGGAAATTATAAATCCGGAATTGGTTATAGCCACTTTGACCGATAAGGATTCGTCTTTGAATATTGAAATGACAATTGAGAAAGGTTTGGGTTTTGTCAATCGCGACATTATAGGCAAGGACAAAGTCGGCATAGGCACCATTGTTTTGGATGCCAATTTTACGCCCATCAGAAGAGTGAGCTACGAAGTTGAAAATATGAGAGTGGGCGATCGAACCGATTTTAATCGTTTGCGCCTGTTTATAGAAACGGACGGCAGCATCACTCCACAAGAGTCATTAACAAAATCAATCAATATCATGATTGAACAACTTAGAGCCATTACCGGTTTTGAAGAAAGCGAGACCGAATCAGATAATACTGCAGATGTTGAGAATTTGGAAAATTTGCCCAAACACAACAATTCCCCCAAATTGGATCCGGAATTTTTGAAAACCCGCATTGAAAACCTTAATTTGGGAGCCAGAACTTTGAACGCTCTTTCCAGCGCTAACATCAGAACTATCGGCGGTTTGGCCAGAAAAAAAGAGAAAGACATATTAGAAGTGGAAGGTTTGGGAGCCAAAGGAGTAGCCGAGATTAAAAGGGTTTTGGGAGAACATGGTATAACCTTGAAATAATGCGCCATCACAATCAAAACAGAAAATTGAGCAGGATTAGAAAAGTGAGGAAGGCCTTGCTCAATTCTCTCGCCAGATCTTTGGTTTTGCACGAAAAGATTGAGACCACCGAACCCAAAACCAAAGAGCTCAGGCCATTTATTGAAAAACTTATTACAAAAGGCAAGCTTCAAACGGTAGCCGCCAGGAGATCTGTAAATGAAAAAATAGGCGCCAAAGCAACCAAAATATTGGTGGATACCCTTTCCAAAAAATATGAAGACAGAAGGGGTGGTTATACCAGAATCACAAAGTCCAAAAGAAGAATGTCCGATGGGAGCAAAATGGCAATAATAGAACTTATATGAATTACGAAATAGACGCGCAAAATAAAAAATTGGGAAGAGTGGCTAGCCAAGTGGCAGTTATTCTGATGGGCAAAAATAAAGTTGATTTTGTCCGTAATGCCATTCCGGATGTAAAAATAAAAATAAAAAATGCCGGAAAAATATTTGTCACAAATAAAAAGATGGAACAAAAGGTTTATAAAAATTATTCCGGCTATCCGGGCGGCTTAAAGGAAAGAAGCATGAAAAAAGTGGTTTCCGATAAAGGCATGAAAGAAGTTTTAAGAATAGCCACTAGGGGTATGTTGCCTAAAAATAAGTTAAGAGACAGGATGATGAAAAATTTAATAATTGTTGAATAACCCCCCTAACCCCCCTTATGCTAAGGGGGGGAACCAAACAAAACAATGCCAGCAAAAATAAAAACAGAAAAAAAAGAAGAAAGATACACCGAAGCGGTTGGTAGAAGAAAAACAGCTATTGCCAGAGCGCGCATTACGCCGGCTTCCAAAAATTCTTTCAAAATAAATGAGCGGGATTCGGCTTCATATTTTCCCACAGCGGAATTGAGAAAAATAGTGGAAGAGGCCTTGAATAAAATCAAAAACGGCAATTTTATTGTTTCGGTTCATGTAAAAGGCGGCGGCATTCATTCCCAAGCGGAAGCGGTACGGCACGGCATTGCCCGAGCTTTGGTAAAACACGATGAGTCCTCAAAAACAAAACTTAAAACCGCCGGCTTCCTCAAGCGCGACCCGCGCGCCAAAGAACGCCGCAAATTCGGCCTGAAAAAAGCCCGTAAAGCACCTCAGTGGAGTAAGAGATAAAAATTATGCAAGACGAAAACAATGACATAACTTTTTCTGACGAAACAGAAGATAATTCGGCTTCTCTTGTTAAAAAATTAAGAGAAAAAATAAGAGAACTGGAACAAAAAAACCAGGAATATTTAACCGGCTGGCAGAAGGAGAGAGCTGACGGAATAAATTTGAGAAAAAAGTTGGAGGAAGAAAAAATAGAATTTTCTAAATTTGCCAAAGAAGATATTTCAACTGAGCTTATTTCCGTTCTTGATTCATTTGATTCGGCTTTCAAAAATAAAGAGTTATGGGAAAAAGTGGATAAAAATTGGCGACAAGGCGTGGAATACATCCACACCCAGCTTATAAATGTTCTGGCCAATCACGGCATTTCTGTCATCTGTCCGCTAGGAGAAAAATTTGATCCCCAAAGAGACGAGGCCATAGAAAATGTAGCTGTAGAAAATCCTGATGACGACCACAAAATAATCGAGGTCCTAAGCGTTGGCTACAAACTCCAAAACAAAATAATAAGAGCGCCAAAAGTGAGAGTGGGGGGAGTATAAAAATGAAAAGAGTATTACTAAATAATGGAAAAATTTAATGAAGGTTATTTTAATCAATCCGCCTTGGTTAGGCAAAACAAAAAGTTTTTTTCTTACCCAGCCGCTTGGACTAGCGTCAATTGCCGCCAGCATCAGAAAGGAAGGCCACGAAGTTGCTATCATTGATTCACCGGCTTTAGGTTTTGAAAAATCAAAGACCATAGATATTTTGGGAGAAAATTTATTTAGGCATGGGATTGATTATTATGAAATTGCCGGTTTGATTCCGCAAGACACAGACTTAATTGGAATAACCGCTCCTTTTACGCATCATTCCCATATTGTCCGCCCTTTAATTAAGGCTATTCGCGAGCAGCATGGAGATATAAAAATCGTATTAGGAGGAGTTTATCCTTCAACCTTACCAATTCATGCTTCAAAAATAGGGGCTGATTATATCGCCATTGGCGAAGGAGAGCCGATAATGGTTTCTTTGGCGGGCGGAGATTCTGTTGAAAGCATAACCGGCCTGTATAGGTCATCGTTTTTAAGAGAATTAAAATCTGAAAAAGATTTTAACCGTGAAGTTGGCTTGGTAGAGAATCTTGATGATTTGCCTTTTCCGGCGCGGGATTTATTGCCGTTTGACACATACATTAAATCAAAAGCTTCAGGCAGGGGAAAAGAGAATTTCGGCGTTTCAATTCATACCTCGCGGGGATGCCCGTATGCCTGCACTTTTTGTTCAGTGCATTCTGTGTTCAAGCGCGGTTATCGTGGCAGATCAGCTGAAAAAATTTGGCAGGAAATAAAGGAAATAGTTACAAAATATAATATTTATAATTTTGAATTTGAAGATGATAATTTAACTTTAATAAGAGATAGGGCGATAAATTTGTTTGGTAAAATGACTGACTGGAACAAGAATCATGAACAAAAATTGACTTTTATTACGCCCAATGGGATTAGAATTGATACCCTAGATAAAGAACTGCTTTCATTAATGAAGGAGGCTGGTTGCAAGAGAATATCATTAGCCATGGAACATGGGGACGGAGAAATGCTTGAGTTAATGAATAAAAAATTAAACTTGGAAAAAGTGGAGGAGGTTGTCCGCGATTGCAAAGTGATTGGCATAAATGTTCTTATTTATTTTATAATTGGTTTTCCGGGAGAAACCCTGGCTCGTTGGAAAAACGGAATTAAATTCGCCAAAAAATTGAAGAAAATAAATAAAAATATTACATTTGACATATCTTTCGCCAAGGCCTTGCCAAAAACTCCTTTGTTGGAAATTTGTCGGGACAAGAGATATTTAACCGGAGCAAATCCTGATGAAATTGTATTAATTGGAAATTTTTCCAATATTGTAACGCCTGATTTTTCTTCCGATGATTTGCAAAAAAGATTTATAAAAACAAATAAAATATTAAATAATAAATCATTTATAAAAAAAGTTTTAATAAAAATCAAAAATTGTGTTATAGAAAGTTATAAACATCTTATTTTAGTTAAAAATGCTAAAATGGCACCAACATGAAAAATAACGATGATAAAAAAATAAAAGACTACATGAAAAAACTTTCTGATGATTTCGGGGGACAGATTGTAGTATATACTGAACATGTAGATGATGTATTCAAAGCTACAAAAGAAAGATTGGATAGTATTGACGAGAAATTAGAAAAACGTAATAAAACATTATAAACCCATAGTGAGCAATTGGCGAATGCTTTGGTTGATTTGGGGGGGCGAGTTCGGGTGTTGGAAAAAATATAAAATAAAAGCTATCTGGACTTTTGTCAAGTGCATAAAAATGTAGTTAGTTGTATAATTTGAACGCATTATTCTTAATTCGTATATTATATGTCAAAAATAATTGGTATTGACTTGGGGACCACAAACAGCGCCGTGGCGGTAATGGAAGCGGGACAGCCAAAAATAATTGAAAACAGCGAAGGGGCGAGAACCACACCTTCCATTGTTGCCGTTTCTAAAACAGGGGAGAGATTGGTTGGACTGCTTGCCAGGAGACAGGCGGTTACAAATCCTCAAAATACTGTTTTTGGCATCAAAAGATTTATAGGCCACAATTACAATGAAGAGGCGGTGCAAAAAGATAAAGATACCGTGCCTTTTGAAATTTCTGCGTCAAGCACCGGCGGAGTGCAGGTAAAGATGAATAAAAATATTTACAGGCCGGAAGAAATTTCAGCCATGATACTTGGGAAACTCAAAGCAGATGCCGAGGCCAAATTGGGAGAAAAAATAACCGAGGCCGTTATTACCGTCCCAGCTTATTTCAACGACGCCCAAAGGAAAGCCACGAAAGATGCCGGTCAAATAGCCGGTTTGGATGTTTTAAGAATTATAAACGAACCGACAGCAGCCGCTTTGGCTTACGGCTTCAATAAAAAGAAAGACGAGCAGATTGCCGTCTTTGATTTCGGAGGCGGTACTTTTGATATCTCTATTTTGGAGGTGGGGGATGATGTGGTTGAGGTGAAGGCAACAGACGGCGATTCGCATTTGGGAGGTAAAGATATTGACCAAAAAATAATTCACTGGTTGGCTGGCGAATTTAAAAAAGAATCCGGTATAGATATAACCAAAGATCCTTTGGCTTTGCAACGACTAGATGAAGCGGCCGAAAAAGCCAAAATTGAACTTTCAACTGCTACCGATACCGAAGTAAATATTCCTTTTATAACATCCGATTCTTCGGGACCAAGACATTTGCTTATAAAAATGAACCGCGCCAAATTGGAAGAGCTTTCCGATGAGTTTATACAAAGAGCTATGGAAAT
>CAYIPT010000012.1:0-20758 GCA_964365465.1 uncultured Candidatus Saccharibacteria bacterium
ATAAATCTTTTGGGTTGTTGCTACGGCCGGAAATTTCCGCGCTTCTTATGTCAGCTTCATCAATCATTGTCGCTTCAAATGCCGTTTTATTAAAAAGAGTGGGATCTAAATTAAAATTATAAAAACATGACATCGGGAGCTTATGGAAATTGGGGATTGGTAATATTGAATGTGGCGATATTCGTTATCTTCGCTTTTAGTTTTACACACCCCAAAACAAAAAGAGACTGGAGATCATTTGGAGCTTTTTCGGCATTTATCGTGGCTCTCTTTACAGAAATGTATGGTTTCCCTTTAACGATTTATTTTCTTTCGGGTTGGCTTACCAAGTGGATTCCTGGGTTTGACCCTTTTACTCATAATTCCGGACATATCTTGGAAGACTTGTTTGGTTGGGGTGGCGATCCTCACTTTGGACCATTCCACATCGCAAGCTATATTCTAATCGTCTTTGGATTCAGTTTGCTCGCCAATTCATGGAAAGTTCTTTATGAGAGCCGGCGTAATCACATTCTTGCAGTTACCGGTCCTTATGCGCGTATTCGCCACCCTCAATATGTCGGATTCGTGATTATTATGTTCGGATTTCTTTTGCAGTGGCCGACCATACTCACAGTCATTATGTTTCCGATTCTGTTATGGGTTTATACTCGTCTCGCTTACAGAGAAGAAAGAGAAATGGAAAAAGAATTCAGAGATGAGTATCAAAAATATAAACAGATAACACCCGCTTTTATTCCTCGCTTTAAAGATAAAAAGATGGTATCATCAAACACATAATATTATGAAGCGAATTTTGCCTTTAATTCTAATAATAAGTTTGTTTGGAATGGCTTTCCTCGGGTCAGCACTTATGGTAATGGATCAAAACCACAGTGGCAGCTGTATAGCTTCTGAAGCTATAGGTACAGATTGCCCCACCAGTATAGCCGCTTTCACTTTCCACCACGTTGATGCTCTTCGTTCTATCATGACAAGTTTAATCGCCCCTCTTTCAAACTCACTCATTGCTCTCAGCCTTTTGTTAGTAGTGTTTGCTTTGGTTTTTATATTTTCAAAAGACCTGTACCAACCAAATTTCAATTTCCCACAAAGAAGGGTTCAAGATTTGGAAATCAGCTCATCTTACGGCAAACAAAAAATATTCTCTTGGCTCTCTCTTTTTGAGTTAAGTCCTGCAATATAATCCGGCACGAATCAGCTTAATTAAGCTTTTTCGTGCTGTTCAATATCCCATCTCTGGGATATTTCTATTTACTAATAAAATTATTAGCTTACAGAAAAATTATGGAAATCCTCGTAGGAACATCGCTTGTGGCAGCTTTCGTGGCCGGAGTGGCTGCGCTTTTTGCCCCATGTTGCATAACCGTACTATTGCCATCGTATCTGGCAAATATCTTCAAAGAAAAATACAAAATTTTCTTTATGACTTTTGTATTCTTTTTAGGTGTGGCTACGGTATTTATTCCAATTGGTCTGGGAGCATCGTTCTTGGCTCAAGCATTCAGCAAATACCACAACCAAATATTTACAGCAGGCGGCATATTTCTAATCATTCTTGGGTTGTCTATGCTCTTTGGTAAAAAATTCACCACTCCAACTTCTGTTCGCGATGGAATGAAAAAGAATGTCTCCTCCATATACCTGTTGGGTATATTCTCTGCTATTGCCACCACTTGCTGCGCTCCCGTTTTGGCTGGTGTTTTAGCTCTCTCTGTGGCAAGTGGCACGATATTGTGGGGAGTGATATACACTCTGGCTTATGTACTGGGCATGACCTTGCCCCTTTTCCTCATCGCCGCGTTTCTTGATAAATACAACCTTACTGACAAAATCAAGAACGCAAAGAAAATCGTCAAAATGGGAATCGGAAATTGGCAATGGCGTATTACCATCTCAGAACTTATTTCCAGTCTGATATTTCTTCTTATGGGCGTTTACATAACTTATCTTGCTTTTGTAGACAAGTTGTCCATGCGCTCCGATTATCAATTGGAAATGAACATCTATAACGCTAAGTTCATCACTGCCATTCAGGGCTATGTAAAACTTCTCCCTGAGTACGTGTGGGCTCTTATCTTTATAGGAATTGTCTCTTATATGACTTACAAATTTATCAAACTAAGTAAAAATCAAAACAATGAAAAATAGAGAAAAAAATGAAAGTAAATTTAGAGAATATTTACCGTTTTTGACTGCACTGCTTTTTGTAGTTGGCGTTGGAGGTCTCGGATTCTTTCTGTATAGGACTTCTCCGCCGACAGCTCAATCAGCCGGAACAAATACCGCCTCCCAGGATATGGCCAGTCATCATGGCGGAGGAGGAACTACTGTTGCAAATAACGAAACGTTAAATGCGTTAGTTGGTAAACCTCTACCGGACATTCAACTGAGTGATAAAGACGGCAAAGTATACACTGCGGCGAACTTCAAAGGAAAAGACACGGTCCTGTTCTTTAACGAAGGGCTTATGTGCTATCCGGCCTGTTGGAACCAAATAGCGGCATTTGGAAGTGATGCAAGATTTAACACTTCCGATATCCAAGCTATTTCGGTCGTGGTCGATTCCGCAAAAGATTGGAAAACGGCAATAGCTAAAATGCCTCAGCTTGCCAAAGCAACTACCATGTTTGACACGGGCGCTAGTGCTTCCAAACAGCTCGGCCTGTTAACCACGGCTTCCTCAATGCACAAAGGGTCATTGCCTGGGCACACATATGTAGTGATTGATAAGGAGGGCATCGTTAGGTATGTATCCGATGATCCCAATATGGCTATAGCAAACGATTCAATCTTCAACAAAATTGCAGAATTAAATTAACCGAAAAATACTATGGACAAAAAACCAACAATGGACGAGCTTGTAGAAAAAATAAACAAGTTGAAAGCCAAAGGAGAAATTGACCTCTCTATGGAGGAAGATTTGAGCATAGCTGTTATGAATTTGATTAGTCTGGAAGAGCACTTCTATTTTACCGGTCAAAAAACCGGCAAGAGCGAATATTTCGACTTGCTCGGCGAAATCAGAGAAATCAGAAAGCAGCTTATGGCTAAAATGATTGACCAGCACGAGGGAGAAACTTGGTGCATAACCAAACACCTGCTTTCTACCACCATGCGATTGATAGAAGTGGGAACCAAACTGCAATCAACCGGCAAAAAAGATGAAGCCGAGGATATGTTTAAAAAGGCATATCATATTTACTCTCTTTTTTGGGGACTTCGGCTCAAATTAATAGACGTGTCTGAACTAAAAAACAAATCAGACAAACCAGACACGGTTGAAGACATTATTAGCAAATTAGTAGATTGTTGCAAAGAATAATCTCTCGACTTCGCTCGAGATAAAAAACATGGAAAACAAAAATTTTGAAAACGATGTACCTCAAAAAAGCAAATCGTTTGAGATACCGATACCGGTAGCAATTATCATCGCTGGAGCCTTACTCGCCGGGGCTTTGATGTATAACAACTGGATAAATATTCCGGGCACTCAGCAAAAAGCGATTGTGGCCCAAAGTAAAGCAGAGCAAGTGCAGAAAACAGAATTGGAAAAGGAAATCCTGCCTGTCGCAGGAGTAGAGTTGCCAGTGACTTGGGGCGACCTTGGTAAAAAATTGATAAGTGCCGGGGTCATTGATGAGCAAAAATTCAAAGATGTTTACTCAGGCCAATTTACGGACGAATATCAAAAGTTATTGACCGGAAATAATGAAAGCAAAATCATAATCAACGACAATAATGCTGGGTATCTTCTAAACCTGTTTTGGGCTCTGGGTCTTTCAAACGGAAACGAAATACTGAATGATCCAAAGGAAATGAAAAATCCGCAATACAGAGGAGCGGCCAATTTCGCCTCTACTGGAGGATGGACTGTCGCGGTAGGCAGCGCAATGGACCATTACAACAGGCACTTATTCTTCCAATTGACTCTAGAGCAGCAAGCTTTGGTGGACAAAATTTCCAGAGGAGTTTACAGACCATGTTGTGGAAATTCAACTCATTTTCCAGATTGCAATCATGGTATGGCCATGCTCGGCCTCTTGGAGCTCATGGCTTCTCAGGGGGCAAGCGAACAGGATATGTGGAAAGCAGCCCTGGCAGTTAATTCTTATTGGTTCCCAGACACCTACCTAACCATAGCTACTTATATGAAAGGAAAAGGCGTTGAATGGAAAGACGTAAACCCGCAAGAAATTTTAGGAGCAAATTATTCTAGCGGCCAAGGGTTTGCAAGAATTTCAGCACAAGTAGCTCCGGTATCTGGGTCAAGAAGCGGGGGCGGATGCGGTATTGGTTCCGGTGCAGCAGCAGAAACAGTGTCACAGCCACAGAGAAAACAGAGCGGCTGCGGGTTATAAAATTTATTAATTAAGAATAAACAAATTAATTAAGCGAAAATAAAATATGGACACAATAATCAGAGATAAGGACCAAGAAAACCAAAAACCGTCGAGGATTAGAGAATCAAAGTTTCCCATTATTGCCATTGGTATTGCGGTAGTAGTTATCCTTGCGAGCCTTCAGTATTCAAAAGGTATCCTTGTCGCGGCTACAGTCAACGGAAGTCCCATAAGCAGATTATCTGTAATAGGAAAACTGGAAGAGCAAGCGGGGCAAAGATGCCCTTTGACATATTATTTCAGGGCCAAAAAGGCGTTGACATAATGCACGGCTATGCCTCCAAAGTTTGATTGAGGGCTGAAGGCGGCGTTGATTTTTTCTATTTCCTTGAAGAGATAATTTTTGGAAGTGCCGTGGAATGTAATGTAAGGTGGAGGCACATCGCCGGTCTCTTGGGCTATTATTATTTTGGTGTCGTATGAGCCGCGCTTGGCAGTCCGCATTTCATTTTTTGAAATTTCTATCGCCCCGTCTTCGCCCTCGGCAAAATTTCTGTAAGACATAACAATAATTGAGCTGTCCGGCCTTTTATCCAAAATATTCAGCAAATGCCCAAAAGTGTAATCTTTTTTCCCGTTGTATGAAAATTTTGGAGTCGCATTATCTTTTCCGTCATAAAAATCGGGCACAACGACGGAAAATTTAAGGGTGCTGGCGGCCATAAAATATTCCGTTCGGTCTATCAGTTCAACAAAATTTTTAAGAACGGAAGAAGGGTCTTTTTTGTATGATTCTAAAAGATACGGCTCAACATCATATTGGAAGCCCCTGAATTTATTCTTATGTTCGGCATTAAAATTCTTGACATAATTTATAACAGCAAAGGCCTTGTATTCATTGCCGTCTTCCGCCCAATTTCGCCAGCCGGCTTCGGCGTCAACCACAATGCCTTTTTTATTGGCGCGAATAATAAAGTCCTCCAATTTTTGAGAAAATAATTCTTTTTGTCTTTCTCTTTCCGGCCCCTTCGGCATTGTAAAAATATCCAGATAAGTGTCAATGGAAACATACATAGCATTCACTCCGTTTGTTTTGGCATCGGAAAGAACCGACTCCGTATATTCCGGCGTCATCTGCATAATGGGCGTCCAAATCCAACTGCCGTATTCTCTAACCTCCCCCTTTTTTGCCGACAACTTAAAAAACTTAACGGCCCTGATTGCTGCCGCGATTTGGTTTTGAAAAAAAGATGATTTTGGACTCGCATCAAAAGCGATATTTTTAAATTGGGAATCGGCAACAACTGCGTTTCTGGTTATGTATTTGTCTGAATATTGAGATATTTGAGCGTCTACTGAATTGCGGTGGGGGACTGGCGTCTCATTACCTCTTAAAACAAAAACTAAAACCACCACTGCAAGACTGCAAACGAATATTGTACTTCCAATTTTATTTCTCATTCCATTTATTATACCTCACCCCCGACCCCTCTCCTAGATGCAGGAGAGGGGAGAAGTGTCTAAATTTTATTTTTCTGATATATTTAAATTATGCGCGGTTAGCTCAGTTGGTAGAGCGCGTCTTTGACGTAGACGAGGCCACAGGTTCAAGCCCTGTACCGCGCACAAATCAGTATTTCAAAAGGACAATGTTGCAAAATAATAATTTTGTCCTTTTCGGTTTAATCAAATTTTTGGGGCTAAAATGGTTATCTAAAAGCCATTTTTAATAGTTGGGGATAACTATTTTGCTTATTAAAATTAGAGCGAGTAATCTGAACCTGAGTACTAAAACCTCGCGCCAGGTGTCACATATTGACAGCCGGTCGAATGCAACGCGGGATGAAAGTTATGTTCTTTAGAAAATTATTAGCCAATCGATATGAATCCCGTTAGAAGTCGCGGGAATCAAGATCGAGAAATCATTATAAAAATTAATTTTGAGTAGAGGGAGAATAACTTTATTAGTTATGATTCCCTACTTCTAACGGGATGAAAAGAATTATTTTAAGTTTGGCGGTTATTGCCGTCGTCTCTGTAGTTGCCGTCGGCGCCACCAGAGCGTTTTTCTCCGATACTGAAACAAGTACTGGAAATACATTCAGTGCAGGGACGATTGATATTGCAATCGATCAGCAAAATCCATGGACACAAAGTTATAGCATTGGCGACTTGAAACCAGGAGAAACGGGTTATATCAATTTTGACATAACCAATGTTGGCACAAATCCAGTCAATGTTTCCAAAAATCTAAGTGCTTTTGTAAACACTGGCGGAGAAGTTCAAAATTACTTCTGTTCGGCTTTACAAGAAAACACCTCGTCTGAACCAGAATGCGTGGCCGAGACCGCATTGGGAGTCAAAAAAGATGATGTCCAAAGCAAAATTGTTTATGATTTGTCGGTGAAAGTTTACGATGCCAGTAGTCAAGAAATCTGGTGGCAGGATATTTACACTGACGCCGAAGGAAAAAGTTTGACTGATGTTTATGGGCAAGACCAGTATGTCACTCTGGGCATGATTCCAGTTGGCGGATATATGCTAGTAAAGCAAAGCTACCATTTTGACCCGCAGACTGGGAATGAATATCAAGGCGATACATTGTCATTTGATATGACGATCAAGGGTGAGCAATTGCCGCAAGGCGATAATGGTTTAGCATCTGTTGTTCTTGAAAACAAGAGCGGAGCGCCAAATTGGGACATTCTCCAATTTGACAGCGTAAAAGGAACTCTAAATTACCAGACATCAGGCGATACATTCAATTATAACTTCAGTGCCACCGTAAACACTCCCAACTTGAGTTATACTTTGCTTTATGTCGGACCAAGCGGAAACTTCCCGTATGTTAGTGAAGAAGTTATTGGTTCTGAAACAGCCGTTGGAACATCACTTTCACTTAGCGGAAGTCCAGATTTGGGAGTTGATATAACTAACGGTAAAGTATGGTTAGTTCCGTCAACTACCTATCCGTCCGGTTGGGACCACGCAAACAACCTGTATGAGACAGGTCTCATAAATTACAACGACACCAATAATTAGTCGTCGTAAAGTAATTTTGAAGCCTCTAACCCCTCCCCACTTTTATTAAAAAGTGGGGAGGGAGAGTGAGGCCTTAAAAATATTATGAAAAAATTATCAAAAATAATTTATTACATAGTTCTTGCTTTAATTTTGGCTGTCGCCATACTGCTCATCGTTTCTATTTTTCCAATCACGGGCAATATAAAAGTTCTGACTGTTTTGTCCGGTTCAATGGAACCAGCCGTTCATATTGGCAGTATAATAGTGGTAAAACCGGTATCAAATTATGGAGTCGGGGATATAATCACTTTCGGTCCAAATACAAAAAATCAGATACCGACCACTCACCGCATTGCAGAAATTCGCGTCCAGGAGGGTCAGACGATTTATAAAACCAGAGGCGATGCCAATAACGCGGAGGATATGAAAGAGGTTTCAGGAAAAGATATTATCGGCAAGGTTTATCTTTCCGCGCCTCTTGCCGGGTATGCGGTTGATTTTGTCAGAAAACCGCTCGGTTTGGTTTTAATTGTCATTCTGCCGGCCACTCTTATCATTTATGATGAGGCGAGGAAAATAATGAAAGAAGTCAAGAAGATAAAAAATTCCAAAATTTCAAATAATTTAGAAGGAAATGTTTAGTACCAGAAGAAAAAGGAAAAAGATATTTAAAAAATTTGAGAAGGCGGTGTTTAGATTTGCGCCAGCTACGCTTTTAATAATGGGGATGTTGGTTTTTAATGTTTATCCGACTAACGCTTATTTCAATGATATTGAAAACTCGGTTGACAATACATTTTCTGCTGGAATATTAGACATCGGTATTTCTGGCGGAAATGTATCTGGCGTTGTTCTTTCTGGCAATTCCACAACAACCACAACTATATTATCAAAAACAAATCTAGCCAATTTGGACTATCAATATTTTGCCAGTTCAACAATTTTGGATACCAACCAGACCGCCTGCGATTATATTACAATATCTGCCTCAAGTTCTCTTCAAAACTACTCGGCGTTATTGAAAGATTTTGTTTCAAGTGTCGGTGTTCCGACTGGTCCCGTCCAATGGGATTTTACTTTCACGGTGGCTGATTCTATTCCATCTGCTGATTTAGGCAAAATATGCAATTTCAAAATTTCTTACGCGGCTTGGCAGACAAATTTGCCAAATAGTTCGCAAGGTTTTGGCGATATTGCCGAAATGGTTGGTTCAATCCAAATTGGAACAGCGCCAACTATACCGGCGCCAGCCGTGCCGGATATTGTATTGAATGAATTTTTGCCTAATCCGATCGGTGATGATTTTGCAGACGCGCCAGATGGAGAATGGGTTGAGTTGTATAATAACAGTTCAACAAACAGTTTTGAATTAAGCAGTTGGTATATTAGGGATGCAGAAAATAATAATGTAAATATTTTATTAAGCAATACTTATGATTTTTCCATACACGCATCAAGCACAACTATTGCTCCGCATGGCTGGTTGGTAGTTTATATGAATAAAAGTTTTTTAAATAATTCTGGCGCTGAAACAATCACGCTTTATAACAGTAGCGGTGTTTCCCAAGATTTTTATTCTTATTCTTCTTCTAGTGTACCGATAAACAAATCTTTTGCTAGAATTCCGGATGGCACTGGCGCTTGGGTTGACCCGATACCGACACCAGGCGGGCCGAATAAAATTGAGGAAATTTTAGGAAACGGGTCATTAGTAGATTTAACGGCTCAAATAGTAGGGGGTGAATCGTTGACCACGGAAACGGCCACTAGCACAGAATCAATCGCTACAAGCACTGAAAATATAATTAGTGATTTAGTAGCCACAACAACACCGGAAATTATTGCAGAAACAGCCAGTACAACACCAGAAATAATTGAACCCCAACCTTCGCCAGAGGCTTCCGACGTCGCTGAAGCTATGCCGGACAAGACGGCGGGCGAAGCAGAACCAGCCATAATACCACCTGAGCCGGAAGTAATTCTGGCCCCCTCTCCTTCGCAAGGAGAGGGCGGGGGTGAGGTCGTGTCAGAACCAATTATTGAAACGCCAGTAATTATAGAACCAGAAACAATATGAAAAAAATTATAATTCCAATTTTGTTCTTGCTTCCCCTCTCGGCTTTCGCGGCCAACCCGCCTCTTTCTGTTTCTTTTAATCCAAATCCGCTTTTCAGCGATTCCAATTTTTTGCCGGGTGATTATAAAGAAGCAAGCATAATCATGGGAAATGGCGATAGTGTTGAAAGAAACGCTTATATAGAAGCGGTTAATACTTCCAATATCGGCAATTTGGCCAGTCAAATGAATTTGAGAATACTTGATGGCTCAACGGAAATTTACAATAACAATTTTGAAGATTTCCTGAACGCCGGCCCGGTGCCATTGTCTAGTATTGGCACAGGTGATTCCAAAACCTATAATTTAAAAATAACTTTTCTTGAAAATGCGAGTGACAATTATCAAGGCAAGACCCTCAAGTTTGATATTTGCGTCGGATTTTCGGGTGGCAACCAGCATTGCACCAACGACATTGTTATAACTCCTGAACATGGCACTGGAGGCGGCGCTTCGGGAGGCGGTTCAGGCGGCTCGCATCTGCTTATTTACAATGAAAGAAACGAAGACCCGATTTTAGAAACAACAAGCATTGCTATTCATTGGGAAACGAATAAACCGGCTACTTCCCAAGTTATTTACGGCCTTGCGTCTGGCAGCCCATATATTTTGGATTTAAATAATTCCCCATACTTTGGTTATCCGTTTGGTACAAGTGAAGATTTAAATAAAGTCATAAACCACTCTATGACTTTGACCGGTTTAACACCGGGTGCAACTTATGTGTATAGAGTAGTTTCTCGCGCTTCGCCTCCAACTATAAGCTATGAGCACAAGTTTACAGTGCCAACTTCCGGTTCTTTGGGAATTTCTGGCGTTAGCGCGACGAAGCCGGGGGCGGAGTCGGCGGGAGAAATACTCGGAGTCAATAGCGCGGCGTCAACTTCTAATGAAAACAATTTGGCCGCCGCGTTTGCCGGCGGCTGGAATAATTTATTCTCATGGTGGTGGTTTTGGGTTCTTCTTGTGCTTTTAATCGCTTACATTTTTTGGAGATTTGTTTTAAAATCAAGGAATGAGGGGGATTAAAGAAATTATGAAAATTTCTAACAGGATGAAATTAAAAATCGCTATTGTTTGTTTGGCGGTTCTGGTTGTTTTAATTGGAGTTGTGCCTGGTTTGCGAATCGGGGTTATTGATTCACTCTCGGCGATTTATGCCAGCGTCTTGGTTAATTTAACTAATCAAAATAGAATAGCCGCTAATATTTCAGAATTAAAAATAAATCCGCTTCTTGAAAAGGCGGCCCAGATGAAAGCTGACGATATGGCGACTAGAAGCTATTTCGCCCACAATACGCCCGAGGGTAAAACGCCGTGGTATTGGTTTGAATTGGTTGGTTACAAATATTTATACGCCGGAGAAAATCTAGCTGTTAATTTTGAAAACAGCGAAGATGTAGAAACCGCATGGATGAATTCCCGCGGTCACTTTTTGAATATCATGAACCCCAAATTCACTGAAATAGGCATAGCCACCTCCACCGGCTTCTACAAAAACCGCCAGGCGATTTTTGTCGTCCAAATGTTCGGGTCCCCCTTAAGATAAGGGGGATTTTAGGGGGTTAGGGAAAGATAAATATTTTCCAAGGCCTTGACAGCATCGCCGGCGGCTATGTTGTTTTGATGATAAAGGGTGTCGGTGCAATCGCCGGCCGCCCAAATTCCTTCTCTGTTGGTTCTTTGGGTTTGATGGTCAATTTTTATGCGCCCGATTTCATCTGTTTCCACTAAATTATCAGCAAAGGAAGTGGCTGGCATACTGCCTATTTCCACAAATATACCTTCCGTTTTAATTTCAATTTTATCTACAAAGGGCGCGGTTCTTTTATAAACCAATGACTCTACGAATTTTTCTCCTTTTATTTCAACGGGTGTGACGTTGGCAACTGCTTTCATTTTGGAATTTTCAAGCACTTTTTTGACAGTGACAGGATCGGCATTAAATTCATATTGAGAGATCAGGGTGACACTTTTGCAGTAGGCAAGCAATTGAGCGGCGGTCTCAAAACCGGCGTTGCCCCCGCCTATAACTATTACATCCTTGCCGGCGAAAAAAGGCCCGTCGCAGGAAGCGCAATAAGTGATACCCTTGCCCTCAAATTCTTTGGCTCCGGGAATATTTAATTTTCTTCGGGAACTGCCGGTGGCGACCAGAATGGTTTTTGTTTGATACTCTACCTTGTTTGTTTTGACAGAAAAAATACTTTTTTCTTCCGATTCCCCCCTTAATTTAAGGGGGGGTAGGGGGGTTATTTTCATGACTCTTTCCCCTTCTTTTATATCAACAAAACCATTGGCATAAAATTTGACATGCTCTTTTAATTTTTTTGCCAAATCCATGCCGGATATGGCGACAGTGCCTATCCAGTTTTGGATTTCGTTTGACTCAACGCTCTGACCGCCAAAACTTTCAGCAACAATTATTGTTTTAATTTGTTTTCGCGCCGCGTAAACCCCCGCCGCCGCTCCCGCCGGCCCTCCGCCTATAATTATTAAATCATAGTCCATATAGCTATTATAACTCTCCCTACCCTCTCTTACAACAAGAGAGGGTTTTTGAAGCCCCCCTCTTGTTGTAAGAGGGGGGTTGGGGGGCGTTATTTTAATTTTGAACGCCTCAGGAACGCCGGGACAGCGCCCCATTCGTCATCATCATCTATTATGTTTTGTTTTTTTTCCTCTTCTTTTTGGTCCTCTTTTCCCAAAATAGAATTGAATATCTGGTTCTTCTTCGTATAAGCTTCCGGAAATCCGCTGGCGATAACAGTTATTTTTATCTCGCCTTTCTTTAGTTTATCATCTCTGACTGTTCCAAAAATTATTTTAGCGTTCGGATCCACAGATTCAGTAATGAGTTTGGCGGCGTCGTGTATTTCAAACATAGTGAGGTCGTCGCCGCCGGCAATGGAAAACAGCACTCCTTTGGCGCCGTTTATATTAACTTCCAGAAGGGGAGAGTTGATAGCCAATTTGGCCGCTTCTTCGGCTCTTTTTTCTCCACTAGCTCTGCCTATGCCCATCAAAGCTCCTCCGGCGCTTTCCATAATCGCTCTGATATCGGCAAAATCAATATTTATAATGCCCGGCATAGTAATCAAATCAGAAATGCCCTCAACGGCCGACTTCAAAATATCATCGCACATAGCGAAAGCATTTTTGGCTGATGTCTCTTTATCAATCGTGGCCAATAATCTGTCGTTTGGAATAACTATTAAAGCGTCAACCGATTGGCGAAGTTCCTCCAGCCCCACTTCAGCTATGCGCATTCTTTGCTGACCTTCAAATGAAAACGGCTTGGTCACCACCGCCACCGTCAGAGCGTCAAGTTCTTTGGCGGTGCGAGCCACAATGGGCGCCGCTCCGGTGCCGGTGCCGCCCCCGAGACCGCAAGCAATAAAAACCATATCGGCTCCCTTGATGGCTTCCTGAATTTCTTCTTTGGTTTCTTCTACTGCCCGCTTGCCGAGTTCCGGATTCATGCCGGTGCCCAATCCGCGAGTCAGATTTTTTCCGATGTGTATTTTTTTCTTGGCTTCCGAATGATGCAGATCCTGCGCGTCCGTATTAATAGCTATAAATTCCACCCCCCTAACTCTTGAATTAATCATATGGTTCACGGCATTTTTGCCGGAACCGCCGATGCCAAGAACTTTTATTCTGGCGAAAGCTTCTACTTCTGGTTTAATTTGAGGCATACAAATGTAGGGTACCAAAGAAGTTATAAAAATGCAAAGCTTGAATTATGGCAAAAATTGTTTCAAAATTTTCCACACTTTTTTGAATATATTTTGGCTGCGTTTCTTGAGGCCGAGCCGTTCTTCCTCCTCCGGCAAGTTGCCAATAATGCAGAGGCCATAAGCCACCGACCAAGAGGAGTCCTTAATTTGAAATTTTCCTGCTTGCCCCGGGCCTGTCGAAGAGTTGCCGATGTTCAAAGAGGCAATGCGGGCCGGCAGGCGGAGATAATTTCTGGCCAAGTCCTCAATCAAGCCGATGGAAGAAGAGCCGCCGGTCACAATTATTCCGGCTGGCAAAAGCCCGGACTTGCCGTTTTTTTTCAGATGCGCTTCAATCAATTCAAAAATATCTCCCAGTCGGGCGGAAATTATTTCTTCCAATTTTTTCTTGGAATAACTGGTAGCTGTAACACCGCCAAGTTTTATCGACTCGGCCTCTTCCAGAGAAATTTTCAACCCTAAAGCGATATCATTTGTAATATCGGATCCGCCGATGGGAAAAACCTCCAAAGATATGGGAATGCTGTTTTCAAACACCACAATGGAAACCGTTTCGGCTCCGATGTTAGCCAAAACGCAACCGGCTATTTTTTGGCTTTTGGTCAAAGTGACAAAACTGGCGGCAATGGGAGAGGCCACCACATCTATCACTTCCACCCCAGCTTCTTCCACTGCTTCAATCAAATCGTCCAAATGGGGCTCAATGCAAGTGATGAAGAGAGCTTTGGTTTCAAGCTTCACTCCTTTTATCCCCAAAGCTCTGCCTAAAACTTGTTTACCGTCTATTTTCCAAGCGGTGGGAATTGAGTAAATAATTTTTCTGTTTTGAATCAAAGATGCGGGAATAGATTCTTCGGCCGCTGTAATCGCCTGATCCATATCAACTTCTGTTATTTCTTGGTCGGCTCGAGAGACAATGGATGATCCCTGAGAGTTCACTCCGGCAAGGCCGACTCCGCCTATGGAAACAAAGGCCTTTTTTATTTTAATACCGGACGATTTTTCGGCTTGTTTTACGGCTAAACTTACGCTCTTTATGATATCAGCCGTGTTTATGATATAGCCATGTCGCAAACCTTTTGATTCGGCCCGGCCTGTGCCCAAAATAGTCGGCAAAGAATTTTCAGCGCCGTGCTGCGCCACAACAACACGCACCTCATAAGTTCCTACATCTATGCCGATTGTAATGCGCGAGCTCATATCTTTCCATTTTACTACCATGTCTCATTCCTTTCAAATGAAAAGATGCGTGGATAACTAAAAAGAGCAGATAATTTGCGAAGCTCCCGCGAAGCCATGGCGAAGTGGGATAAAATTCTTTCGCCTTTTTTTTAGCGACCTCTTTGCAAATAAAAATTTCTCCGCAATTTTTTGAAAGCGAAAAAGAAAGCACGTCCGTCGGTTTGTTTATTTTTTTATATTTTTTATTTAGCTCTCTTATTTTATTTTTGCTTACAAAAGCAAAAGAAAGCTCGTATCGCTTCCCTAAAATCTCATTTTTAATTTTTTCTATTTTTAGCTTATTCAAGAGTACCGGGCATTTTACCCATTTTAATAAGTTCTCTTATTCTGGTTCTTTCACCAATTTTTTTAAGTGTTTTTTTCTTTTTGACATATTCTGAAAGTTTTCTGACACTGTATCGGCAACTTCGCAGACGCGCTAAAATGCCCGAGCCCTGCACTCTTTTTGTAAACTTTCTTATAAGTCCCAAATTATTATCGTTTCCGCTTTTCGCCACTTCAACATTCGTCGCCATAAAAATATAATAGCATAGTTAAAAAAAATCACAAATTCTAACCTTCCCCCAGCCCCTTCCTTACCTTAAGGAAGGGGTGACTGCCATTTATTATTCAGTTTTAATTATGGAACTTGTTGCGCGGTTTCCCCCTTAAAGTAAGGGGGATTAAGGGGGTTAGATTGAAGAAATTAAAATCAAAAAACCCCGCGCTGACAAGCCACGGGGCTTTGTCGACGCGGGGCGGGGGAGAAGACTACTTGCTGTCGAGAATGGCGTTGATCTTGCGGGCAGTGGTAAACCTGTCGCAAAGAGGCCAGTAGAAATAGCGATGGTTGGAAAAACCGATGGTCTTGGCGAGTTGCTGAATGGCGTGATTCTTTTTGGACGCGATACACAGTCCTTCGTAGAGTTCACGGGTTTCCGTGATGAGGCTACTCTCTTTTTTCTTGAGTTGCTCGAGCTCTGCCCACGCCTTACTCAATGCCAGCTCAGTCGCCGTGAGTGTTCGCCGAAGGGCCACGAGATCGTTTTCGAGCTCCTGTCGCGACTTGCCCAGTTGTGGGCCGCCGAATTCTTCATAGGGACGAATCTTTCCATCCCGTACGAGTTCGAACAACTTGATGATCTTGTCGCGGTCCTGGCCGTAGAAACTAACCTGATGCACGACATCAACCCAGAAATCTACGACACAAATCGTTTCTTTGATCTCCGATTTTTCTTCCTCGGGCAAGGTATACTTGCCTCTGGTGCGTTTGCCGCCGAGAAGTCTCTCGTCCATCTGACACTTTCCTTTGAACGCCACGATGAACGGCTTGATCTCCTCGGAGATGGGTCCATTCAGAGGAATCTCGCTGTGAACGACGCCCTGGTTAATGGACACTCGAGTGTGCCCAATATAGTAATCCGTTACCATCTCGACATTTTTGCCCCAGCCAGCGCGGCGGGACTCTTTCGTCAGTTTCTTCTTCGCTTCCTCATTGAGGATTGCGGTGATCTCCAGTTCCATTTGGAACTCCTTTCATCATCAGCATCAACAGTAGTCTGTCCTATGAAAGAACAGCCATATACATGTTAGCATAGAATAATATTTCCGTCAAGTTTTTCGTTGACTTTTCTAAAATACTATGAAAAATAAGGTTGATTTTAAATCCACAATTTTGATTGACAACCCATCTTGTTTTTGATAGCATGCTTGTGTGTCCATGGGCGCAAGCCCCATTCGGATAAGGAATTCCAAAGCCGAAAATGGGCACAACAAAAATACTCGCTACTATTTTTTGCGAGTGTTTTTGTTTACTACTCTTTCATATTTCATCACACTCCAAAAATGTATTTGACCATTTCCGATTTTTCTTAAAACAACTTTTATTTTTGATTTTTGCTTTCCAACAAAAGATGTTATCGCCCAATATTCAACTTCTTTAATTTCTCTTTTGCCTTTAATTTTCCTTCTACTTATTGGTACTTTAATTTTATAATATTTATCAATTATTTTTGCTGTTTTAATCACTGGGATAACCAATGGTAGTAAACCTAATTTATACATCTGTTCTTTGGTAGACCTTTCTCTACCGGAAACTTCATGTCTCAAATGATAAAATCCGTCTGAATTGAAATTAACATTTTCTTTAACACATGGACAAAAAACTGGTTTAAATTTTTTATATTCTTTTCGCCTAGAATCCAATAATTTTCTGAATTTATTTTTCACTTTAATATTTTAAACTAACTCTACTTTTTACGCAAAAAAAACCCCGCGCTGACAAGCCACGGGGCTTTGTCAGACGCGGGACGGGAGAAAATGATGGTCTGTTCTATCTTCCTTTGCGCCGGAAACGAAGACGTTGTTGTCTCCGGCGGCCAGAAGTGGATATCATCTGAACCGGAATTCGTTCACCTACTCGTTCAGCCAATTCAACAATGGCGTCGTCAACTTCCTTTTTGTATTTAACTTTGGCATTCGTGTCTTGAATGCGTTTTTCAACTCTCTCTGTGTTGATAGTAAGTTTTTCCGGCTCAAGAAGTTTACGAAGAGTTTTTCCGTCAATTCTCGCGTGGCACATGTGCAACCTCCTTTTAAAATATATAACAAATAAAAATTTTACACAACCAACTTTTTAACTCTCTCTGCCAGCTCGCAGATAGGCACAATTTCTTGGGCGCGAGTAACATTGTTGCGGATAATAACGGAATTTTCCAGGGCCTCTTTTTGGCCGACGAGAATAATATACGGGGCTTCTGATATTTCAGCCGCTCCTATTTGGCCGCTTAATTTATCTTTGGCGATTGCATGGATAACATTAACCCCGGTTTTATAAAGCTCATTAAGTATAAGAAAACTTTTTAATTTGGCTTCGGGGCCGAACTGGACCAGATAAAATGAGGTCTTGCTCGCTCTAACTTTGACTTTTCTTAAATTTTTCTTGAGTTTGGCGGAAATATTCAAAACTATGCACGGCAAGTCTTTTTTACATCCTATTTTTTTGGCCAGCCGGTTAAAACGAAATCCCGAAGCCAGTTCTTCGTTGGTATCAGCGTTTATTATGGAAAATATGGTTTCCGAACCGATGTCAGGATCGCCCATTAAATGATGATTGATGACATAGGGGGTGTCCATAACTTCCAAAAATTCAAGCACCTCTTTGAAATGCAACCGGCTTGACTCCGATAAAAAGTCGATTGGTTTTGGGCATTGAGCTTCAAAATTTTCGCAATCTTCTTTTTTATTTTTTCTGGCAAAAATCGCAAGCTTTCTCTGAAATTCGCCTATGGAATCCTTGTCTCCGATGGAATTAACCTGAACTTCCAAATTTTTATAACCGATGGCATTCAAAATGGTGATGCCGGTTTGGATAGCCAGACACTCGCAGACACTTTTGGTTGAGCCCAAAGAAATAATTGATGATTCAAGACGGCCGGTTTTTTTCCTCTCTTTTGATCCCGGGAAAGGTCTTTCACAATAAAACATATTTGGCTGAGGAAGAGCCATCATTCTATCTTCAAAATACATCCGCAAAAGAGCCGCTTTTTCGGTCGGATGCGAAGATTGATCAAAATTCTTGATATAATCAAAATCCTGTTTTTCTATTTTGGGAGGAATTATGGGCCGAAAGCCAAAAAATTTTGCAATCTTGCCGGCCTCGTTTATTTCTTTAATATTTCTGTCTAGAATGATTTTTTCTTCTGTCATTATTGTTTAAAAATTTTAATATAAGCCGGGCCAAAGAGTTATTTTACCTAACGGCAATAATCTTATAAACGGTCTGCCTATAATATATTTTTTGGGTACCGATCCCCATATCCTAGAGTCAGAACTGCCAGCCCTATTATCTCCCATAACAAAATACTCATCCACTCCCAATTTGGCTGAAAAATTTTCGTCTTTTTTATAAACAATATACGGCTCGCTTAGTTTGAGGCCGTTTTTATTATTTTCATTATAAATAGCGACTAAACCGTTTTTTATTTCAACAGTGTCTCCTGGAAAGCCGATAAGCCGTTTTATAAAAAATTTGGAAGTATCTTTTGGGTATCTTATTATAACAACCGATTCTCTTTTGGGTTTCTCAAATCTTTTGCTTATCTGGTCCACAATCAGGTAATCCCCATTCTTGAATGTCGGGTCCATTGAAGCCCCGCTCACTATATATGGCTGAGCCACATAAATGCGAAATGGCACCACAATCAATATAGCGACAATCGCATATTTAACAAATTCCCAAAAGGAAGACGGTTTTTCAATTTGCTCGGGGATTTGCTTGTCCAGCGAAGCTTTAGCGAAGTTGGAATTGTTGTCCTCGTTCATTTAAGCTATTATATTACACATACTAATTAATTCAAAATTTTATGTTTTATGTAGTGGGTTTGGGGAATCCGGGAGAAGAATACGAAGGGACGAGGCATAACACCGGCAGGGAGGCCGTTGATTTTTTTGAAAAGAAAAACGAGTTGTCTCCCAAAAAATTTTCTATCATTCATTCAAACGAGTTTATGAATAACTCCGGCCGGGCAGTCGTCAAATTTATTAAAAATAAAAAAGCCGCCCAAAACTTAATTGTTGTGCATGATGATATTGACTTACCTATTGGCACAATTAAAGTTTCTTATAACAAGGGCGCAGGCGGGCATAGGGGACTGGATTCAGTTGTTAAAGCTGTTAAAACAAAAGAATTTGTCCGCATTCGTATCGGAATTTCTCCCGCTACTCCCAAAGGAAAAATTAAAAAACCTCAGGGCGAAAAAGCGGTGATTGATTTCATATTAAATAAATTCAAACCAGCAGAAATGGACATAATGAAGAAGACCTTCAAAAAAACCAGCGAAGCTATTCAAACTCTCATAACTAACGGGCGAGACAAAGCAATGAATATGTATAATTGACCCCACCCCGCATACCTTCGGCATGCCGCCCCTCACCTTGACAAGGTGAGGGGCAAGACGCCGTAAGGCGGATGGGGTGGGGTAGTTTTATTTGCTTTCCACAAAACTCAGTGCCATCTTTTGTTCTTTGGGGTCAAAGATGTTTATTTTGAAATTATATGTCTTGCCGAGCTCCAGCTTTTCCCGCAGTTTTTCTTCTGTGCCAAAATCAGAAATGTGCACCAAACCGGCCACACCTTCTTCTATGGAAGCCAAAGCGCCGTGCTTGTTGAATTTAATGACCACACCGCTGACCACATCGTCTTTTTTGTATTTTTTAGAAGCTTCGGTCCAAGGATTATTTTTGAGAGCTTTAATGGAAAGAGAAATTTTACCGTCTTTGACTTCTATTATTTTAACTCTTATTTTATCTCCCGCTTTGCCAAATTTGCGCGGATCGTCAACCAACCCCCAGTCAATTTCTGAAATGTGAACCAAGCCCTCCAATCCATCTTCAATTTTGACAAAAATTCCAAAATCAACAATGCCCGTAATCTCACCCTCCAGTTCGTCTCCCAAACTATACTTATCTATTATTTTTTCCTTTTCACAGCTATTGGAGTCCTTTTCAGAGAAAATAAGTTTTCCCTCCTTGGCGTTTACCCCTATAATGGATACTGAAATTTTTTGGCCGACCAGTTTTCTTAATTCTTCCAAAATTTTGTCCTTATCGCCATCTGAAACTCTCGGGTAATGCTCGGTTTTTAATTGAGAAGCCGGCAAAAATCCTGTGATACCCTGCCAAATCATCATTAAACCCCCCTTATTGGCTTCAGTTACGGCAATTTCAAATACTTTTTTATCCCTGATGGCTTCTTCGGCATCGCTCCAAATGAGAGCTTGTTTGGCCTCTTTAAGTGAAATTTCAATATAACCTTCTTTGTTATCGTTGCCGACTATTTTACCGGTGATTTTATCGCCTATATTTATTTTTTTTATGATATCTCGAGCATTTATGTATTCTCGACCGAATATGACACCAGTACCCCACGGCTTCAAATCAACAAAAATTGAATTTTTGTCAATGGAAATAACAGCACCTTCCACAATTGAGTCCTTCTCCGGCGGTAACACCGAGTCATTAAAAAACTTGGACATCCCGCTTTCCTTTGAATTTTCTTCACTAACTATTTTTTTTGGCATGATAATATACACAACAAAAGCCGTAGCTTTTCCGCATCTCTTGCCATTTGGTATTGCGGAAGGTTATGCTTCGGAACTTTTTTATAATAGTATTATATTAGCACCTTGACTTTTAGAAAGCAAGGGTATATACTGAGAATGTAAGTGTTAAGTTTCTCTTTGTTTGTTTTGCGGCTTTAAATCGCGAACAGCAGGCGGAACCGCTTTATGGTGAGAGCAATCGAACCATTGGTCG
>CAYIPT010000013.1:0-16383 GCA_964365465.1 uncultured Candidatus Saccharibacteria bacterium
ACAACCATTTTCTTTCTATATCAAAAGCTCCAAAGCCGATAATTACACAATAAACCGCCGCAACGCCCGGAGCGTCGTTTCGCCATTTGAATGTTTGATGAGCAAAATGAATGACAATATTAAAATCCTTTAGATATTTCCAAAGCAGACCGACTTGCTCGCCCTGCGAAATTGAATTGGTAGAAACAAAACCGACTTTTATTTTTGTATTTTGAATATATTTGGCCGCTTTGGCATACCATGCGGTAACAAAATCAAGATTGCCAGTGCCTTTCATGTCGTCAAACGCTTTTATTATCCCTTCTTTTTGCGCATCTGACATAAGCCGGGCGCCCAAAAACGGAGGGTTACCGAGTATAAAAGAAAGTTCATTTTTTGAAACTAATTCTTCCCAATCTAAATAAAGTGCGTCAACGCATTTTATGGTTGCAGATTTTTTAATTGGAAGATTACGAATATATTTACCAAAAATTTCCCCAAATTCAATATTCATTTGATGATCAATAAGATGCATCGCGACCTCGGCTATGCGAGCAGGAAATTCTTCTATTTCTATCCCATAAAATTGATCTATATTCACACGAACCGGGTTTTCTTGTATTTCTGAACCGTTTTCTTTTTTAATCTTCAAGATTTCAATTTCAAGTTTGCGCAATTCACGGTACGCGATTACAAGAAAATTACCGCAACCGCAAGCCGGGTCCAAAAACTTGAGTTGGCCGAGTTTTGTATGAAAAATATCAAGCTGTTTTTGGTCAAATTTTACTTTATCAAGTTCAATATATAGATCATCAAGGAAAAGCGGTTTAATGAGTTTAAGAATATTTTGCTCTGCCGTATAGTGAGCCCCAAGATGTCTGCGGTGGTCTTCATTCATAACCCCCTGAAACAAAGAGCCGAAAATTGATGCTGAAATCGCCGACCAATCAAAATCACAACAATGCAAGAGGCGAAGATGGGTAGAAGCATCGCAAGAAACTATGCCAATATTTTTTGAAAAAATACCGCCATTTACATAAGGCATTTTTGCAATGTCCTTATCTAGGTTTGATTGTCTATCTTTTTTGGGAGTATTTAAAACTTGAAATATTTGAGCAAGTTTTGGCCCCAGATCACTTCCATCCACACCAATTCTGTGATTAATGTAGTTTTTGAAAGTGTCTTTTATAAAAATTCCAGTGTCATCAGCGAAGAGGCAAAAAAGTATTCTTATAAGAAAAACTTCTAAATCCGGAGCCGTATATCCAGTTTCAGCAATTTTATTATGAAATTCCGCCATAAGTTCGGCCGCTTTAACATTAGCCATTACTTCCTTTTCATAATCAAACTCGCTTTCGTGGCCAGAAATAAATCCGAACAATTCTGTATTCTTATATAATTCGTTAATAGGAAAGTTATATTCTTTGGCTTTATCTAAATCATAAACTCTAAATTTTGCGAAATCTGAAACAATTATATATCTTGGAAGTTCTACATCTTTTAGCCCAGGAAAATAATCTTTGGCCTGCTCGTATGCTGTATCTAAATCTTTGCCTCTGGACTTGTGTTCAACCAATAAAACCCCTTTCCATAGGAGATCTGCATATCCCTGAGAATTATCCGGTTTTTTAATTGGGTGCTCAAAAGACGCGACCCGTCTTCTGGTAACACCAAATACTTCAAAAAATTCGTTCCAAAATGTTTGAGCTTCAGCGTCTTCGCTTTTTTCTTGCATCCATTCTCTGGCAAATTCTTTGGCTCGTCTTTCTATTTCATTTGGACTAAGCATGCCAAAACCATACCATTTTTATATGATTTTTCCAAGCTCAAAAACCAAAGGGAAATTGAGGGTGACCCTTTGGGGCAGGGGCATTTCAAGGATCACCCTTTGGGAGGGAATGGAAAATTATTTATTCAAAGTTCCGACGGCGTCGGCGATATTTTTATAGCCGTCGCGTCTTAGGAGGCGGGCAAGGCCGCGGTTTATGTCGCCCACGAGCTGCGGACCTTCGTAAATCATGCCGGTGATGAGCTCCACCAGAGAGGCGCCGAGGCGGATTTTTTGGTAAGCATCTTGAGCACTAAAGATGCCTCCGACACCTATTATTTTTATTTTGTCTCCGCAATATTTATATGTCTTTGATATTAAATTATTTGAAAGATTTTCGGTCGGTTTGCCGCTGACACCGCCTTTCATATTGGGAATGACATCTTTAATTAATTTATCATTTCTATCTTTATTCAAATTACCTATCACAAGCGCCTGCGCTCCAAATTTAAGCGCCATATCCACCAGCTTTTTAAATTCAGGCCAAGGTAAATTGATGGGCATTTTTATAAAAATGGGTTTTTTGATTTCTAATGAATGCAATTTTGACAAAAGTTTTTGCAAACTTACCTCGTCATTAAAGAGCTCTTCGCCAAAAAGATTGGGACAAGAAATATTTATTTCGTAAGCGTCGCCGACATTGCTATCTATAAATCTTTTCAGGCAATTATAATAATCAAGAATACCTGCATCGGGATCGGCTGTATTTTTTGAATTAGTCCTGCCAATTGATATTATTTGTGGAATTATTTTACTTTTTAATTTGAGTGATTTTATTATAGTTTCTGCGCCAATGCTTTTAAGCCCATAATTAACGACCAAACCTTTTGATTTTAATAATCGGTACAGACGAGGTTTGGGATTGCCCCCATAAGAATCAAGAGTAACCGTGCCTATTTCAGAGAAGCCAAAACCAATGCTTTCCATGAGAGAATATAATTTGGCGTCTTTATCAAATCCGGCTCCCAGCCCTACCGGATTTTTAAATTTAATTCCCCATAAGTCCTGTTCTAAAACCGGACTGCTGTATGAAAAAAGTTTGCCAACAAAAAAATTGCCGAGACCGAATTTTCCCAAAACTTCTCCTATTGCTGTTATCCGGTCATGCATAAATTCAGGATCAAACAAAAATAAAACCGGCCTTAAAATTTTTTTGTATACAAAACTCATAAATTAATTTTTAACTAATGCTAAAATTTATTCCGGGTGATTGTTCCATTGGGTGCCGGAGGGCGGACTCGAACCGCCGACAACCTCGCTCTTCAGGCGAGTGCTCTGACCAACTGAGCTACTCCGGCATTTTTAATATCTTCATTTTTAACACATAATTCCTCATCCATTCAATCCAACCCATAATACGGTGGAATTTCTGGGTATTGTTCATTCTAATCTGTACTGTGCCATATGGCAAGCGATTAAATGGCCTTTTTCGTTTGCTTGAAATACTTACAAGATATGTAGTTTCTTTAACACTTTTATGCGGAAGACCAGTGACTTTTAACCAATATTTCAAGGCTTTCTGTTCATCAATGCCGTCATATAATCGCATACATAGCTGAATTTCGTTTAGAGGAATTTTCATCTGACGATTGAGCAATAATACAAAAGCTCGGGCAATATCTGGATCAGAATTTGTAAGCGAAACAACATGCCCAGCCCTCTCTTTTCCATCTAAAACACGAAGTTTTTTGTATCCTTCGCCCCAATATAGTGCTGTACCAATTAAAAGTAAATCTCTTTCTAATAAAGTACTATTTTGTATTTCTTCTGTAGCTTCTATATGAGTATTTTTTACTCTTTCCCAAGATAGTGCTGTTTGCATTTTATTTCTTTTAATCAAGATTTTGGTACCAATCGTGCTACGCTTTTTTAGTCGATTTAAGGCCTTTTTCGAAAGAGCAATTTTAGAAAGCCAACCGGAAAGAGTGGGTTTGGGAATGTTTAATTTTTTATTTATTTCATTATAACTATATCCCCTTAATCTAAGGTTCAGAGCTTGTCTTTTCAGATCATTCATAATTCTATTATACTCTCGTTGGTTCAGTATGTAAAAAAATATTGTGGATAAGTTATCATTTATTCAACTTAAACAAATCGCCAAAACTTCTCAAATCCCCTTTCACATTGCCGTAGGCGTTGACGGCATTGTCAATAAAAGGCGTTATGTAGTAATAAACACCAACGGCGGCGCCTATAATTATTATCCAATAAATTATTTTCATTACCCTGCCCCACCTCATACTTCGACGAATGGAATGCAACATTTTATTATTCTCCTGGGCTAACTCAAGGGTCTTTTTAAGCATTTCTTTTTCTTCGGGCTGCATGTGTATATAATAACTCACCCCACCCTCTCTTACAACAAGAGAGGGTTTCCGGAAAGTCCCTTCCCTTGTTGTAAGGGAAGGGATTTAGGGATGAGTTATATCCCCAGCAATTCAGAAATCTCCGCCTGATCAAAACCAATCATTATTTTTCCGTCAATTGAAATGACTGGCACGCCAAGCTGACCGCTTTTGTCCACCATTTCCTGTCTTTTTTCCAAATCGGTCAGCACATTATATTCGGTATACTTAACACCTCTTTCATCAAAAAAATCTTTTGCTATGTGGCAAAAGTGGCAGGTCGGCGTTGAATATATAATTACATCTTTTTTCATGTTTTTACTTGCCTCGCCGAAGCTTCAGCGTAGGCGGGTTAATGCCTTTTCCACTCATACTTTTCCCCTTTGCGCAAAGCATCAGCCATTTTTATTTCATCCAAAATTCCATCCAGAAGCTCATAATTTTTAGCTTCTTCAGATGTGACCCATTCATATTTATCCGCCTCTTCTTCTTGTAAAACCACTTTGCCAAAAACATAATCGGCTAGACAAGAAATAACGAGAGATGGTATCCCATCGTCAGCATGAATATTCGCCAAACTGGTGACATATCTTACATTATCTATTTCCAGGCCGACTTCTTCTTTCACTTCCCTAGCCAAAGTTTTCTCCAAGACATTATACCAGTAATACTCCGTGTCTTTGGGATAAGAAGTAAAATCAGATGTCTCTAAGTGGCCTCCAGGCACAGTCCATTTGCCACCGAATCTTTTTTTCTGCATTGAACGGCGAGTAATTAAGTATTTATTATCTTTTACAATTATAGCCGTTATGACCACTTCAAATACTTCATGTTTAGACATATATTTTTAAATTAAAATTGGACCTTAACCGGTTCGCGAGCGGCTTCGTCATCCAAACCAAAAAACTCCATTTTGGCAAAGTTGAATATTTTGGCCACAATACTGCTTGGAAATACATCAGTGGCAATATTTAAGTCGCGGACATTGGTGTTGTAAAACCTGCGAGCAGCCTGGATTTTATTTTCCGTATCGGAGAGCTCGCGCTGGAGTTCCAAAAAATTCTGATTGGCTTTCAAATCCGGGTAAGCTTCGGCTACGGCAAAAAGAGATTTCAGGGCGCTGGAAAGCATATTTTCCGCTCCGGCTTTTTCCGCCAAAGTACCGGCGCCTATGGCCATGGCCCGAGCTTTGGTCACATTTTCAAAGGCGGTTGATTCGTGAGTAGCATAGCCCTTGACTGTATTTACCAAATTGGGAATAAGGTCGTATCGCCTTTTCATCTGCACTTCAATATCGCTCCAGGCCTCTTTGGCGCGGGTGATGAGCCGGATAAATTTGTTATAAGCAAAAATAAACCAAATCACTATTACTGCTACTATTATTAAAATGATTGTTGAGAATCCCATATTTTTTAATTAATGATAATTAGAATCATCATATCATAAATTATAAAAATGAAGAAGCCGCTCTTTACCTAAGTATTGAGCGGCTCTTGCCGAAACGATTGAAACGACGAAATGTACTTGATGGCCGGCACGTCGGCGAGCGAGTGGGGGATGTTTGTCTCCCCAATGACTCCTCGCCGGCGGCCGGCCTTGGCCCGCGCTGGTAGAATGATACTCCTCCCCCGAAGTCCTCGGGCAGTTCGGAGAAACTCACAGCGCCGTGGCCTCGCGAATCCAGAAGTTGCTAGCAGTACCTGATCAGGGGTCGACTGCTACTATACGGCCTCTGGCGATTGCAATCTATACTGCTGATAGCATAGCATAACCACAAAATCTGTCAAGCTTTTTGAGTGGATAAAATCATTTTCTTTTTTTGTTTGTCAAAAAATGGCTTCATTGAGCCATTTTTTTCTTCCTTCCCCTGAACAAGGGGAAGGTGCCTGAAAGGCGGATGGGGTTAATACCCCATATCCCCCATTCCTTCGCTGTGGCCATGATTTTTTTCCTTTGGTTCAGGCTCGTCGGCTATGGCGGCTTCTGTGGTGAGAAGAATGGCGGCGGCGGAAGAGGCATTTTGCAGAGCGGTTCTGGTAACTTTAACCGGGTCAATAATTCCCTCTTTTATTAAGTCGTCTGAAAACTTTTCGGTCATGGCGTTGAAGCCGGCATTTTCTTTGTCCGAGTTCATTATTTTTTCAACAGCCACAGAACCATCGGCATTACCCGTATTCAGGACAATCTGCCTCAATGGCGACTCAAGAGAGCGCAAAACAATATCATAACCGAGAGCAATCTCGGGGGTGGCGAACTCTTTGGCTTTTTCTGTTCTCATTTTTTTTATAACTCTTATCAGAGCGCTTCCTCCGCCAGCTACAATACCTTCAGCTATGGCCGCCTTCGTTGCCGCCACTGCGTCTTCAATTTTTAATTTCAAATATTTCATCTCGGTTTCGGTAGCCGCGCCCACTCTTATCACCGCCACTCCGCCTGAAAGTTTGGCTATTCTCTCGTCTATTTTTTCCTTGTCATACTTTGAGTCCAGTGTTTCTTTTTGTTTTTTGAGAGCGGCAATTCTTTTATCAACAGCTGTTTTGCCTCCTTTGCCTCCGACTATAATAGTGCTTTCCTTTTTGGAAACAACTTTTGAGGCCTTGCCTAGCATGTCAACGGTAGCGTTTTCTAGTTTTACTCCCAAATCCTCAGTAACCACTTTGGCCCCTATGGTAACGGCAATGTCTTCAAGCATTTCTTTTTTTCTGTCTCCGTAGCCGGGCGCCTTAACCGCCAGCACCGAGAATCCGCCGCGCAGTTTGTTGACCAAAAATGTGGCTAGCGCTTCGCCGTCAACATCGTCGGCCACAATAACCAATTCTTTTTTGCCGCTCTGAGCCAACGACTCAAGCAAAGGCAAAATTTCTTTTATGGAAGAAATTTTTTTGTCAGTAAGCAAAATGGGAACATCTTTGTATTCGGCTTCCATTCTCTCGGCATTTGTAATCATATAGGGAGAAACGTAGCCCTTATCAAACTCCAAACCTTCCACCACTTCAGAATCAACACCGAATGTCTGCGATTCTTCCACTGTCACTACGCCGTCTTTACCCACTTTTTCTATTGTTTCGGCAATAATGCTTCCCACCTCTTCGGATTCAGCGGCAATGGTGGCCACTTGTCTTATTTCTTCTTTATTTTTTATGGGTTTGGCGATTTGCCCCAAAATTCCCACCGCTTTGCCGGTCGCCTCTTCAATGCCCGCCCTCAAACTCATAGCATTTACACCCATACTGGCATGTTTTAATCCTTCGGAAATAATGGCCTGAGCCAAAATAACGGAAGTGGTTGTGCCGTCTCCAGCCACATCATTTGTTTTATTGGCCACTTCTTTTATAATTTCCGCTCCCATATTTTCAAATTTGTCCGAGAGAGTAATTTCTTTGGCAATGGAAACACCATCGTTTGTAATCATGGGCGCGCCGTAACTTTTATCCAAAACCACATTTCGCCCTCGCGGACCAATGGTTACCTTGACTACATTGGCCACCGCGTCCACTCCGCGTTTTAACGCCCTTCTCGCTTCTTCATTAAATAAAATTATTTTTGCCATAGGTTTATCTGATTACTGCTAATATATTTTCTTCTTTTAATATGTAATATTCTTCGCCGTCGTATTTAACTTCCTCATAGCCATATCTTGAAAAAACAACCTTATCGCCAACCTTTACAGAAACTGGAATTTTCTTGCCATCATCCCATCTGCCTTCGCCCACGGCTACCACCATTCCCTGTTCAGGTTTTTCTTTACTGACAGTGTCGGGAATAATAATGCCCGAAGCGGTTTTGTTTCCCTCGTCTTCGGTAAGCGGTTTAAGTAAAATTCTGTCTCCCAACGGCTTTATCCCGAAGTCCGACTTCGGGTTTGTTGTCTTTTTAACCGCTTTTTTTGTTTTTTTGGTTTTCTTTTTCATATTTTTGCTGCTTATTGATAACTCACACATTATAATTATTTTTAAACTTTAATCAAATTGACATTATATTTTCAATATGTTATTGTTCAAGTTATAAGGTGTGCAAATTTTTAAACATGCTATACTGGTCTCAATAGAAATGTTGTCTTATATTCAAATAGTTTTGGCGGTTGTATTGGGCGCGCTGGTATTGGTTCAGCAATCTGAGGGCTCTTTGGGCGCCGCTTTTGGTGGCGGTGAAATGGGAGGCGCAGTAAGAACCAGACGCGGTCCGGAACTTTGGATTTTCAGGGGTACTATCATTGTCGCCTGTCTATTTGTTGCCTCCACCCTCCTAAATTTGCTATACTAAAGATTCGAATGGATCTCAAAAATAAAATTATATCTTTTTTTGGCGCTTTATTTGTGAATAACCACCACTTGAATTTTGTCAGTGGAATAGGGGAGATAGTGAAAAAAATGAAATATTCGGAGAAGATATTTTTCTATTTTATTTCTTCCATATTTGCCGTAACCAGCATTATTCTTTTGTTCCAACTCAACAAATCATTTTTGGTGGAGGTGCCGGCTTTTGGCGGAAATTTTACTGAAGGATTGATTGGTTCGCCAAGATTTATAAATCCGGTTTTGGCTATTTCCGACACCGATAAAGATCTTTCGGCTTTAATATATTCTGGACTTTTGAAGTCCTCGGATAAAGGAAATTTAGCTCTTGATTTGGCAGAGTCATATGAAATAAAAGAAAATGGCACCGTTTATGATTTTATATTAAAAGACAATGTTTATTTTCACGACGGCAAGAAAGTAACCGCGGATGATGTGATTTTCACTATCAATAAAATTTTAGACCCGATCGTCAAAAGCCCGAGGAAAGCGAGTTGGGAGGGGGTGGTGGTGGAAAAAATGAGCGATCGGGAAATAAAATTCAATTTAGAAAAGTCCTATGCTCCGTTTTTATCCGCTCTTTCGTTGGGCATACTGCCAAAGCATATTTGGGAAAAGGTCTCTTCCGAAGAATTTCCTTTCAGTGAATTCAATATTAATCCTGTCGGTTCCGGCCCCTATAAAGTGGAAAAAATTTCCAGAAATTCAGGCGGCATTCCCAGCATTATCACCCTTTCTTCCTGGAAAAAATATACACCTGAACGGCCCAAAATAAAAACCATTGTTTTTAAGTTTTTCCAGAGCGAAACCGAGTTGATAAAGGCCTACAATGAAGAAACCGTAACAAGTTTGTCCGGCCCAAGTCCAGTCATGACCCAAAAAATAAGCGTTAATAAAAATTTTATCGGCGAAGTTTCTCTGCCCAGAGTATTCGGAGTGTTTCTAAATCAAAATACAGCTTCTATATTTTTAAACCAGGAAATAAGAGAGGCCTTGGAAATGGCCACTCCCAAAAAAAGAATTGTGGACGAAGTTCTTTTGGGATTTGGCAAGATCTTAAATGGGCCAACACCCGACAGGGTTGAAGAAAACACTCAGAGAGCAAGCGGAGATATTGAGACGGCCAGAGCTTATCTTTTGAAAACCGGCTGGAAAGAAAATAAGGACGGCATACTGGAAAAGAAAACTAAAACGGGCGCCGCCGTATTTTCATTTTCTATCAGCACCTCCGATTCTCCAGAACTCAAAAAAGCGGCTGAAATTTTGCAGGAGGCCTGGCAAAAAATAGGAGCTTTGGTTTCAATAAAAGTTTTTGAGGCCGGAGACTTAAGCCAAAATGTAATAAGACCTAGAAAATACGAAGCCCTGTTGTTTGGAGAAATGGTGGGAACGGAAAGCGATCTTTATCCGTTCTGGCATTCCAAAGAACGAAATGATCCGGGCCTTAATATATCTCTTTATGCTAACATAACAGTTGATAAAACGCTGGAAGAAATTCAAAAAGAAACAGACGCCCAAAGCATTGTCGCCAAAAAAGAAATTGTTTTTGCTGAAATAAAGAAAGATGTGCCAGCCATATTTTTGTTCTCTCCCCAGCTTATATATATTCCGGGCAGAGAAGTTAAAAATATATCAATAAAAAACGTTTCCTCGCCAAGCGAAAGATTTATATCCGTAGACAAATGGTTTATTGAAACAGATAAAGTTTGGAAATTTTTTGTTAAAAATTAAAAGGTATGATAAGTCAAAATAGAAGCAGAATAAGGAGCTTCCATGCTCCGGAAAAGCCGAGGTCTATAATAAAAAGTCCCGCGAAACCGAGATCTTTTCCCCGCAAGCGTTTTGTTGGTTCAAACAGCCGATTTGGCCATGCTGAAAATCAAAAACCCCTAGGAAAGCCGACTACCGAAACCCTTTCTTTGCCAAAAGTTAACGAGAATATAAGAATCATTCCCCTGGGAGGAGTGGAGGAAATCGGCAAGAATTTGACCGTCGTAGAGATTGGGGAGGATATTTTAATTATTGACGCCGGCTTTCAGTTTAAGGATGAGGATACGCCGGGTGTGGATTATATTCTGCCCAATACAAAATATTTGGAAGAAAGAAAAGAAAAAATAAGAGGAGTGATTATAACTCACGGACATTTGGATCATATAGGCGGCATTCCTTACATAATGTATCGCATAAACAATCCGCCCATTTATTCCAGAGCCCTGACTACCATTATGATTAAAAAGAGACAGGAGGAATTCCCTCACTTGCCGCCACTGGATATAAGAATGGTTGAAAAAGAGGACACCATTGTTTTGGGAAAACTGCGAGTTAAATTTTTTAATGTCACCCATACCATTCCGGATTCCATGGGTATCATTATAGAAACCCCCTATGGAAACATAGTCACTCCCGGCGACATAAAACTGGAGCACGAAAACGGCATCCCGACCGAAAGAGAGGAGGAAGAGTATAAAAAATTTCAAGACAGCAAAACTCTTTTGCTTTTGATGGATTCAACCAACGTGGACAACCCGGGCTTTTCCACTCCCGAAAAACTGGTCTGCCGAAATTTGGAAGAAATAATAAAAAACACAAAACGTCGATTGATCATAGGCACTTTTTCCTCTCAATTGGAAAGAATAATAGCCATCATAGAAGCGGCGGAAAGATGCGGCAAAAAAGTGGTGGTGGAGGGCCGAAGCATGAAACAGAATATTGAAATAGTAATCGCCTTGGGCCGATTGAAGGTGAGAAAAGAAACAATCATATCAGTAGAAGACATAGAAAATTATCCTCCAGACAGAATGGTAGTTTTAGCCACCGGTGCTCAGGGGGACGAATTTGCGGCTTTGATGCGCATGTCAAACAAGAGCCATAAGTATATGAAAATAAGCAAGAGGGACACGGTGCTTCTTTCTTCCTCCATCATTCCCGGAAATGAAAGGGCTGTTCAAAAATTAAAGGATAATCTTACCAGACAGGGAGCCAAAATAATTCATTACCGCACTTCCGATGTTTATATTCATTCAACCGGACACGGCAACCGCGGCGAGCTTGAATGGATTCACAAAAAAATAAGGCCCAAGTTTTTCATTCCCATACACGGCAATCATTATATGCTCCGCATTCACGAGGAAGTTGCCCAGAATTTGGGCATGCCTGAAAAAAATATAGTGGTGCCAGACAATGGCATGATAATTGAAATTCAAGACAAAGGCGAAAAAATGATCGCCCTCAAACAAACCGCGCCCGCCTCCCCCGTTATGGTGGACGGTTTTGCCGTTTCAGATGTGCAAGAGGTGGTGATGCGGGACAGAAAAATGCTGGCCGACGACGGCATGTTTGTCATCGTGGCGGTTATTGATTTGAAAAACGGCAAATTGCGCAAATCGCCCGATCTTATTTCCCGCGGTTTTGTTTATTTGCGCGAGTCCCAGGAGCTTTTGGGGCACACCCGCCTGATTATAAAAAGGACAATAGAAGAAACGACCCGCGGAATGAATCCCATTAATTTTGATTACATCAAAAGCAATGTCACCGACGCCGTAGCCCGTTTCCTTTTCCAAAAAACCGCCAAACACCCCATCGTCATTCCCGTCATCTTGGGGGTTTGACAGAAAGTATACTATATGCTATCTTATTAGCGGAGGTACAAAAAATGTCTGTGGAGATACACCGAAAAAGCGTCGGCGGGGAGTCAAGGTTTAGGGTATGGTGTAAAGTAAGCGACACATACCTAAACAACACACGAGGTTTAACCAGGGAAAAGCTTTTTGATTTTCTCATCACTCGCGCGGTGGAGCGAGCAGTTCAAGATGAGCTTCATTATTTCACCCGGGAAGAAGTTGGCGAAAAGGTTTCTCGCTGGAAAAAATCAAGGGCGGAAAGCGGATCTCCTTTTTCTAGAGACCAGTTGAGGAAATTCTTCGTAGTAAAAAGTATCACTGTGTCGGTCAAAACCGACCCGGATGGAGCGAAGGTGGTAGCCGCGAGAATTGTCCCTGTTGGGAGATAGGGCATCGGCCCCGACGCACTTGGCATCGGGGCCTGTTATTTTGTATTTAAACATTTTCAGGTAGAATAATGTCATGGTTTCAAGCAAGAGATTGCGGCTGGTGTATTTGGTGGGGTTTTTATTGGCAGTGCATTTTGCTTTGATTTCTTACGTCAACTCTTCCTTTATTGAGAAGTTCGTGGGCATAGGAACCTTAAGCGTTTTGTATATTGTCGGCTCTTTGTTGGATATTTCTTTGCTTTTTTTGGCTCCATTTTTGCTGCGCCGTTTTGGTAAAACTTTATCTTTTCTTTTTTTCATCGCTTTGGAAATTGTGGCGGTTTTGGGTATGGGATTTTTAAATTCTGCCCAGTTGATTATATTTCTTTTTATCGTTCAGTTGGCGATTGGATCGGTTCTTTATTTTTGGCTTGATCTTTGCCTGGAGCAGGAAACAAAAGCTGAAAATACAACCGGCAACAAGAGAGGTGGCCTTTTGACTTTTTCAAATATGGCCTGGGTTATTTCGCCTTTGGCTTTGGCTTTTTTAATAAGCCAAAACGATTTCAGCCGGGTTTATTTTTTGGCGGGATTGGTTTTAATTATTTTATTGCCAGTAGTTGGTTTCTCTTTTAAAAATATAAAGAAGGCCGATGTTGTTAAAACCAAAATATTTTCCGGTTTCAAGTTGTTGTGGAGAAAAAAAGACCAGTTTAGAATTGCTTGCATCCAGTTTGTTCTCAACTTTTTTTATGCCTGGATGGTTATTTTTCTGCCCCTGCTTTTGAACAAAGAAATGGGGTTTGGGTGGGATAAGATAGGAGTGATGTTTACAATAATGCTTTTGCCGTTTTTGCTTTTCCAATGGCCGGCCGGCTTTTTGGCTGACAAAAAAACAGGTGAAAAAGAAATTCTAACATTCGGTTTTTTAATAATGGCCGCCGCCACTTTTATAATACCTCTGCTTTCCACTCCCGTCTTCTGGATTTGGGCGGCTGTTCTTTTTGCCACCCGCATCGGCGCAAGTTTGGTGGAGATAGCCAGTGAGAGTTACTTTTTTAAGCATGTCAGAGAAAAAGACGCGGGTGAAATAAGTGTTTTTCGCATGGTCCGCTCACTCTCTTATGTTTTGGCGCCCCTTATTGCTTTGCCAATTGTTTATTTTTTTTCTTATTCTTTCTCTTTTTATTTTCTAGCCTTTTTTGTTCTTATTGGCCTATTTTTTATTCCTAAAAAAGATACTCTTTAAGTATAAATTTAGGGTTCTAGAATGCCTTCTGTTTGGCCGTTGACGGACAGAACAACCGAATCAATATCGGGCAGATTATTCAGGGTAGTTTCTATTTGAGATTTAATAGCTGTCACCTTGCAAGAGCCGGCTACTTTTTCATTAAATCTGGAATTAAAATCAACATAAGCCGTCTTGTTTTTTATTTCAAATTTTTGAAGCAATATTTTATCGTTGAGTCCGGTGAAATAGCCGGCTTCTTTTTCCTTTTCAAAAACCCCATTGAGAAGCGCTTCCAGAGCGCCTGGCCCAAAAGTTTCGGCGTTTAGAATAACGCGAGAGACGGGAAAAACTTTTGAACAATCTTCCAATGAGCCCATATTTTTATTTCCAAAATACACATCAACGGTTTTTTCCCATTCAAAAGCGCCGGCGGAGTTGTAAGAAAAAAATTTGTTGTAATTTTTCACCGCCACCAAAATGACCGCCGCGCAAATTATTATGCACAAAACATATTTAATCTCTTTTTTCATATATAAATTTTACACCTAACAGAAAATAATGGGAAAATAAAATGTTAATTACTTTTAATTGGCCGGGGCGTCTTTGATTATGGCCCTAAACGCTTCAACGGAAGTTGGGTTTTGAATCTTCTTGCCATTCACAAAAAAGGTGGGGGTTCCTTGAAGGCCTGACTTAATGGCGTGATTTCTTTGAGCTCTGACAAAATCCTTGACTTCCTTGGAGGCAAAATCAATTTTGAATTGTTCAACTGAGATTCCCAAAAGTTTGGCGTATGATTCAAACATGGGTTGAATATTGGCCACTTTGTCCCATTCGTCCTGTTTTTCAAATAAAAGGTCATGCATTTCCCAAAACTTGCCCTGTTTCTTGGCCGCCTCCGCCGCTCGAGCCGCCGGCTCGGCATTGGCGTGTATTTCAGCCAGAGGGAAATGGCGATAAACAAAAACTGCTTTGCCGCCAAACTCTGCCATGAGTTCTTTCACCATAAAATAATAAGTGCGGCAGGCTGGACACTGGAAATCGCTGTATTCTATTATCACTGTCTTTGAATCAATCTTGCCTTTAATGTTATCTAATGGGTGGATGGAACCAAATTCAAACGGCGGCCTTATATCCGCTCCCTTCGCGCCCCAAAACATAAGGGCTATTAATATTATTATTACTCCTCCTATCCAAATAAAGGTTTTACTCATTTGACCTGATTATATCTATTTTTTAAATTTACGCCATAGGCGGTTTGTTTTCTCCCTGAACCTGACTTTCTCTTTTAATCTGTTCGCGGAATCGCCGTATATTTCCGATAATGTGGTGGCTGATAATATAGCGGATAAGAAGACTGATTAAACCAATAAAAATAATAAAAGCCAAAATATAAAACGGGTATTCTTTTATAAACTTGGTAACAATAAAAGGGGAAGCGACATCCATGGAAACATCGCGTATATTTCCGGCTTTGTCAGTAGCCCTGACAATAACCCTCAATTCACTGCCGGAATCCAGCGGCACCTGAAAAGGGCTTTCTGTTCGCACAAAAACGGGCGACACAGTGGTTGGTTGTCTTTTATCAATTACACCCTCTTCATGAAAATCAACCCCAGACAGATTGTCAGTGGTAGAGAAAGAAATCAAAGCCCTTTCCGCCAAAATTGTGGCCGCCAAGAGATAATCCACTTCCGGCTTAAACACAGCCGGAGGCACCGTATCTATCCGCATAAGGAAATGTCCAGCCGTGCCCCAAGCGCCTTTTTTGCTGGCTTTGATGTGAAAATACCACAAGCCGTCGCCTAAATTTTCAAATGATTGCAAAGTTTCCTTAGTGTTAATAATATTATCCGGGATGGTGGTTGGCTTATCATCAAGAAGATAGCTGAAACCATCCACCCCCGAATTCTTCTCCCAGGAAACAACGGGGTTATTGTTATTATACCAGTTGCTTTGGAAAGGATGCGTTTCAGAAAATATGTTTACGCCCTCTGGCGGTTTTGGCAACAAATCGTATTCGGCCCTGCCTAGATCAATTACCGCTTTGGTACCAAGCCCGTCATTCAATAAAATGCTTGAATTAGACCCGATGCTGACCGCCGCGCTGCCGGGGCGGAGCGCCTTAAAGGTGATGGTGCCTATCAGGCCCGAATCGGTGGTAATGCCGTCCGGCACCACCCCGACATAACTGGCGGTGCCGCGGGCATTGTCATATTTGGGCGGTTCTATCCAGATGCCTATGATTGATTTGCCGCCTGACGGCTTGATTATGGATAATTTGTCTTTGTCAAAATTAATTCTTACTTCAATTCCGTTTATATTTATTTTTTTGGTGTTCAAGATGATGGGGACATCAAAGGTGGCGCCCTCTACAAAACTGCCAGAGCGGGGCGACAAATAAATCTCTACTCTCGGAACCAGTTTGGACGCGTCTAAGTTTATTATCTGGGCCTGAACTAAAAATCCAATTGGGAAGAATAAAAGAATAACAGCAACAAGAATGTATTTATTATTGGATCTAATCATGTTTTTTCAATGTCTTTTATTTCTTTGGCAATCAAGTCCTCGGCCTCTTCCATATCTTTTTTTATTTCCCCGTCAGTTTCTTCTTTTAAGAGCTTGAAGGATTTGTGGACCATTTTCTCGGCCTCTTTGGCCTCGCGCCTGACAAAAAATTTGCGAATGATCAAGTATATGAGCGCCGCAATTAAAAG
>CAYIPT010000014.1:0-15786 GCA_964365465.1 uncultured Candidatus Saccharibacteria bacterium
AGATTATTATGTCTCTAAATTATCAGCTGAGTGCGAAAATGGGTGGCCTCATGCAGAGAGTTGACTTTTAATTTATGGGGTATATAATGACCGCAATACTGGAATCAGAGATGTCCGCCTCCTGGCGGATATTTTGTTCCCGGTTTTTCCCTCTCTTAATATAAGAGAGGGCGACACGAAGTGCGAGGTGAGTTATTATAGAAGTAATTAAATATCATGTTTGATCTAAAAGTCATAAATTCGGTTTTGGAACAGCTGGAAGAAGAGCGGGGTATACCAAAAGAGAAGACCCTTGAGGCCATTGAAATGGCTTTGGCCACCGCTTACAAAAAAGAGCATGGTAAGCGCGGTCAGATAGTGCGCGCTATTTTTAACTTAAAAAGCGGTGGTGTGGAAATGAATCAGATAAAAATTGTAGTGGATGATTCCAAGGTCTTTATGAATAAGGAGGAATTGGAAGAGGCCCTGGAGGATGCCGAAGAAAAGAATGATGATCGAGTGCTTTACAATCCGGAACATCATATTTTGCTACCCGATGCCCAAAAAATAAAAAAGGGGGCGCAAGTGGGAGATGAGATTATATTTCCCCTTGAATCAAAGGGGGACTACGGGCGTATCGCCAGCCAAACCGCCAAACAAGTGATTATGCAAAAAATCAGAGAAGCCGAAAGAACTTCGGTGCTTAAAGAGTTTGGCGAGAGAGAGGGAGAAATAATTTCAGGCACCGTTCAGAGGATTGAAAGGGGTAATATTTTTATTGATGTGGGCCGAGCCGTCGGCATTCTTTCATATGAAGAGCAAATTCCCGGCGAGAGATTTTCCCAAGGCGAGAGAGTGCGGGCATATCTGTATCGGGTGGAAGACGGCCCCAAGGGCGTCGCTTTGCGCTTGTCCCGATCTCACCCGCGATTTCTAATAAAACTTTTTGAAAATGAAGCGCCAGAGCTGGCCAACGGCACTATAGAAATAAAATCGGTGGCCAGAGAAGCTGGTTCTCGCTCCAAAGTGGCTGTCGTCAGCAATGATAATTATATTGATCCGGTGGGTTCTTTGGTTGGTCAGAGAGGAGTAAGAGTGGCTACGGTTACCTCGGAGCTCGGCGGAGAAAAAATAGATATCATTGAGTGGTCTGAAAATCCGACTGAATTTATAGAGGACGCTCTTTCTCCGGCCAAGATCGTATCCATTGAATTGGACGAGGAAAATCATCAGGCCAATGTTGTTGTTTCTGAAGATCAGCAATCTCTGGCCATAGGCAAAGGTGGTCAAAATGTGCGTCTGGCGGCCAAACTGACCGGTTGGCGAATTGATATTAAATCAACCCAAGGCGAAGATTTGGAGATAGCGGAATAAAAGAGTATAATATTATTGTTTACAATTAATATTAAATGTATGAGAAATAAAATATTGCTTTTGGTTTTGGTTTCCTTGATGATTCTGCCGAATTTATCTCTTGCTGAATCAACAGCAAGCAGCACTAAAAATAAAGAAACGGAAGCAAAAGAAATTAAAACCATAAAAGACAAGATAGACGCCCAAAAAGAATCTCTTAAAAACGCGGTGGAAGAAAGAAAACAAAACATATTGGGAAAAATGAAAGAAAAAATAGACAAGTTTGTCCAAAACATGCTTGAAAGATTTGACGCAGCCACTAACCGCCTGGAAAAGATAGCCGACAGAATTAACTCCAGAATAACAAAGATGGAAGCTAAAAGTGTTGATGTGTCAAAAGCCAAGGAACTCTTGACTACCGCCAGAACTAAAATTGATATCGCCAAAATAAGCGCCGCCGGAATAGCCAGCACCACAAACATTTACTCGCTATCAACAACCACCGAAGTCATCAGAGAAGATTTTAAGGCCGTAAAAACTCAAATAGAAAAAGCCAAAGAAGACATAAAAACCGCTCACGCGGCATTGGTAGATGTTATCAACAACCTCAAGCCGGGGCAAAATAAAGAAAAAGTTGAAAATTAAAAATTATAAATTTAAAATAAAAATATGGACACATTTAATCCAAATCAAATGCCTCCAATGCCCGGCCAAATGGAAAAAAGATCAATGGGACCGCTTATTGCTGTTATTATAATTTTAGCTCTCATAATAATAGGCGGCCTGTATTTTCTAAAAACCAGATCTTTCCAGACCCCTTATGTTCCGCCAGTTCAGACCGGCGACGGCATTACCGAATCCTTAAATACTCAAAGTGGTTCTGACGAACTAAATTCAATAGAGGCCGACCTCAACGCCACCGACCTCAACAATCTAGACCAAGGCGCCGCCGCCGTGGAAGCTCAGCTTCAGTAATTTTTCTTGAAAGTCCTCACCCTCGCTCCGCTCGCCCTCTTCTTGCCAAGGAGAGGGGCCGACGCACTCTAATGTCACCCCAAGATCTCGATTGGGGTGAGGACTTAACCAAATGTAATTTTATTTTCTCAATCACTTTATCAATATTTTCATCAACCTCCTCGTTTGAAATTCTCAAGGTCTCATAATCCAGTTTTTCAAAATATTCATCTCTGATTTTATCATTTTCCATATTTTCTTTGAGTTTGTGAATTTTACCGTCAATTTCAACAATCAATCTTTTTTCGGCGCAATAAAAATCTAATATATAACCGCCAATACTATATTGCCTCTTAAATCTTAAGCCAAGTTTTCGGTTCCTTAATTTTTCCCACAATAGTTTTTCTTGAGGAGTGGCTTTTTGGCGCAACTCTCTTCTTCTGTCAGTCAGTTCTAATATATTGTGAAATAATCTCATAAAAGTCCTCACCCCTCATCCCCTCTCCTTGGCAAGGAGAAGGGATGAGCATACTTAACATTATACTAAAATCTGGATTGGGGTGAGGACTTGTGTTAGACTGGCCAAATGCAATATGAAGTTAAAATAAAAAAACTGCCTAAATCGGAAGTGGAGATGGAAGTGTCTCTGCCGGCTATTTTTTTAGAAAATGCTCGTAAAAAAGCGGTTAATCTGTTTTGTAATTCTTTAGATATCGCCGGCTTTAGAAAAGGCCATATTCCTGAAAATATAATTGTAGAAAAAGCGGGCGAAGAAAAAATTTTGGAAGAAGCGGTTAATATTCTCTTAAAAGAACACTTTTCTAAAATTATAGAAGAAAACAAGCTGGATATAATAGGCCAACCAAAAATTTCTATAACCAAATTGGCCTTAGGAAATCCTGTTGAATTTAAGGCGGTTTTTGCCGTAATGCCTGAAATTGAATTGCCGGATTATCGAGCGAAAGCGAGATCCGCCATATCCTTGGCGAAGGCGGACAAAGAAGAGGCGGGTGAAGAAGAAGTAGAAAATGTTTTGCTTCAAATAAGAAAAAACAAAGCGCATTTTGATTTTCATAAAAATAATCCGGAAGAAAAGGGGTATGACCACCAAAAATTGGATTTGGAAAAAGAAGAAAATTTGCCTGTGCTTGACGATAACTTGGCCAAGGAGGCGGGAAATTTTAAAAATCTGGATGAGCTTAAAGAAAAAATAAAAGAAAATATAATTTCAGAAAAGAAAATTAGAAATATAGAAAAAAGAAGAGCTTTAATAATGGAAGAGTTGGTTAAAAGAACTAAAATAGAATTACCTGAAATTTTGGTTGAAAGCGAGACCGAAAAGTCCTTGGCCCAGATGAAAGATGACATAACAAGGGCCGGAGGAAAATTTGAAGATTATTTGGCTCAAGTTAAAAAAAGCGAAGAAGATATAAAAAATGACTTGAGAGAAAGCTCTGAAAAGAAAGCTAAAATACAGCTTATTTTCAATAAAATTGCTGAGGTTGAAAAGCTTGAGCCAAACAAAGAAATTTTAGAGCAAGAAATCAAACATATCATGGAGCACTACAAAGACGCCAGCGAGACAGGCGCCCGCATATATGTCGCCACTATTCTCCTAAATTCTGAAGTCCTAAAACTTTTGGAAAAGGAATAACTTATCATCTTCTAGACCTAACCCCCTAAATCCCCCTTAAATTAAGGGGGATTTAGGGGGTTAGGGTTTTGGGAATTAAATTTTAAAAAATTATTTTAGTTAGAGCAACAATAGCTGCGGTTTCAGTTCGTAAAGTCAGGTTTCCTAAAGAAAATATTTTAATGTTTAAATCTTTAAATTTTTTAATTTCATTTTCAGTCCACCCGCCTTCGGGTCCGATAAAAATAGAGACCGAAGAAGCTGTCCCCCCTCCCCTGGCCAAGGGGAGGGGGCTAGGGGGTGGGGTCGGATCAAAAACAATTACACTATCCGCCACGATCGCAGTATTTAGTGTAATTTCTAATTTTTGAATTTCACAAATCTCCGGCACATCCGCCCTTCCGCACTGCTCGCTTGCTTCTATTGCTATTTTTCTCGCTCGCTCCAAATTAAAACTTTTTTTCTCACTGCGTTCTGAAATTGTGGGAACAATTTTGAAAACACCAAGTTCGGTCGCTTTTTCAACCACCCACTCCATTTTGTCTTTTTTTATAAGCGATTGAAATAAAATAATTTTTTTATCCGGCAGTATTCCTTTTCTTTCTGAAACAAGCCGAAGTTCTGCCTCTCTATTATTCATTTTTTCAATGACTGCATCATATTCCATACCGCTTCCATCAAAAAGTATTACTTCGGAACCGACATTGTATCTAAAAATATTCCGCCATTGATGGATAAGCTGTTCGTCTTTTATAATTGTTTTTGTGTATTCAATGGGAGAATTTACAAAAAATCTATGCAATCTCATAAAAGTATGCTAGTATGTTTTATATGAAAAAACAAGAGCAAAATTCAATATTGGTTCCGACGGTTATAGAGAAATCGCATAACGGCGAGAGGGCTTATGACATTTATTCGCGCCTTTTGAAAGACAGGATTATATTTTTGGGCGGGCCCATTGAAGACACGGTGGCCAACCTTATTATCGCCCAGCTTCTTTTCTTGCAATCCGAGGACTCCAAAAAAGAAATTTCCCTTTACATTAACTCTCCCGGCGGTTCAGTTACTTCCACATTAGCGATAGTAGATACAATGAAATTTATAAAGCCAGATGTTTCCACTTTTTGCGTTGGCATAGCCGCCTCCGGCGCCGCTTTGGTTTTGTCTGCCGGAACCAAAGGCAAAAGATTTATTCTTAAAAATGCAGAGGTGATGATTCATCAACCGATAGGCGGAGCCGAGGGTCAGGCCACTGATATAGCCATCAGCGCAAAACATATTCTTAAAACAAGGGAGAACCTGAACAAAATGCTTGCGGAACATACGGGCCAACTTTTATCTAAAATAGAACAGGATGTGGAACGCGACTATTTCATGACCGCCGACGAGGCCAAAAAATATGGCATTGTGGACAAAATTTTATAATTCTGTATAATGACAGCATTACCATTAAATATAGCGATTTCGTTAGTTTTCTTATGTTTTCAACAAATTTAAACAAAAAAACTCAGAAAAATAGGTTCAAAGGAAACAGAATCGCCCGATAATATATGTCATTAAAAATAGCGATGCTCTTTGCGGGCTTTGCAGCCCTCATTGGAGTCGGATTCGGTTATTTTTTGCGCTGGATTATTTCTTTGGGTCAGCGCGGATCAGTTGAACTTCGCATCAAGCAAATGGAGCTTCATGCCAGAGAAGAGGCCAAGAAAATAGTTGAGGAAGCAGCCGTCAAAGCGGAGGAAACAGCAAAAGAAAAGAGGGAAGAATTCAAAGAAAGGGAAGAAAAAATCCAGAAGACCGAAGACCGCCTTATCAAAAAGGAAGAATTTTTGGATAAAAGGCAGGTTGATATAGACAAGGAAATTGAACAGGTGAAGGAAAAAGTCGTTGAAATAAAAACCATTCGGGAGAAAGCGGAAAATTTGGAAAAAGAAAGATATGAAGAGCTCCAAAAAGTTTCAAACATGACGGAGGAGGTAGCCAAGGAGTCCTTAATAAAGGAAATGGAAAGAAAATTCGAAGAAGACATTACCATCCGGCTTCAAAAAATGGAAAATAGCGGGGCTGAAAAAATTGAAACAAGGGCTAAAGAGATTTTAACTTCTTCAATTCAAAGATTGGCAAACTCGGTTTCTTCAGAGGTTTTTTCCACCACCGTTGTCATCCCTTCCGATGAAATAAAGGGTAAAATTATAGGTAAAGAAGGCCGAAATATAAAGGCCTTTGAAAGGGTCTCCGGAGTGGAAGTCATAGTTGATGACACGCCGGGGCTTATTACCCTATCTTCGTATGATTCCGTTCGTAGACAAGTAGCCAGAGTGGCCTTGGAAAATTTAATCCAGGACGGACGAATCCAGCCGGCCAAAATTGAGGAAATGGTGGAGAAAGCCAAACAGGAAATAAATAAAATAATAAAGGAAAAGGGCGAAGCGGCCGCTTACGAATGCGGCGTCTTTAACCTTGACCCAAGAATTGTTTCCATTCTGGGTCGGCTTCATTTTCGCACCTCTTACGGCCAAAATGTTTTGCAACACTCAATTGAGATGTCTCATATTGCCGGCATGCTGGCAACGGAAATAGGGGCTAATGTCGTCATCGCCAAGGCCGGAGCCCTGCTTCACGATATAGGCAAGGCGGTAGACCATGAAATTGCCGGCACCCATGTTGATATTGGCAGAAGGATTTTGCAAAAATTTGGGGCCGATGAAAAAATAATCAGAGCGATGGAAACCCATCATGGCGAATACCCTTATTCCACACTTGAGTCATATATTATCCAAGCGGCTGATGCTATTTCCGGCGCCAGACCGGGAGCGAGACGCGACAGCGTTGAAAATTATCTCAAGCGCTTGGGCGAACTTGAAGCCATTGCCATCTCTTTCACCGGAGTTGAGAAGGCCTACGCTCTACAGGCTGGCCGAGAAATAAGAATTTTTGTCACCCCATCGGAAGTTAATGATATACAGGCCAAAGAAATGGCCCGCGATATAGCCGTCCGCATAGAAAACGAACTGAAATATCCTGGTGAAATCCGCGTAGTCGTCATCCGCGAATCCCGCACTATAGAATTTGCAAGATAAATTATTTTAATTCATATTTCTTCCCCTCTTCTGGATAAACAGAGTCAATATCCAAATAATCGCGGATGCGCTGGGTGAGGAAGAGAGATGATTTCGGTTCGCCCATTATGACAAAAATTTTTGTAAGTTTTTTTGATTCGTTTGTTTTTTCCACAAATTCTAACAAATGTTCGGAATCTTTGTGTGATGAATAGCCCTTTATAACTTCTATTTTTGCTTTTATTTTAATTTTTTCTTTTTCCTTTTTTTCATCTTTCCATATTTCCACCTCTTTCACTCCATCTTCCAACCTCCTCCCCAGCGTACCAACCGCCCGATATCCAACCAAAATAATTGTTGCGTTTAGGTCCGGCAGATAATTTAATTCATGATTGACTATTCTCCCCCCCTCAGACATGCCTGATCCGGCTAAAATTATTTTGGCTCCTTTTATTTTTTCTATTTCTTCCGACTCTTTTGCGTTTTTAATAATTTTTAATTTGGGAAAATCAAAAATATCATCTCCTTTTTTTATTTCTTCTTTCACTGATTCCTTAAAGTCATTTTTATATTTTTTATAAATATCCGTCACTTTTTCAGCCAAAGGCGAATCCAAAAATACGGGAATCTGAGGAATTTCTTTATCTTCAACCATATTATTTATTTCATAGAGCAAAACTTGGGTTCTTTCTATTGAAAAAGCCGGTATCACTATGGTTCCATCTTTTTTTATTCCTCCCAATATTGCTTCTTTTAATTTATTTTTTCTTTCTCCTTTGCTTTCATGATTTCTGTCTCCATAAACGCTTTCTATCACCATATAATCAACATCTTTAAGGATATCAGTGTCGGGTAAGAGGGGCGACGGCGAATTGCCCAGATCTCCAGTGAAAGCAATCGTTTTGCCACCGCAAAAAATATTTAAAATCGCAGAACCTAATATATGCCCCGCATCTTGCATTTCTAAATAATACTCATCAAACAAATCTATTTTTTGTCTATAATTTTTTCCTTCCCACAACAAAAAAGTTTTCTCAATATCTTCTTTATCAAAAAGTTTTTTTTCTGGATGTCTTGTTTGCATCACCTTAAACGCATCTTCAAGCATGGGTCGAGCCAATTCCATTGTCTCAGCGGTTGAAATTATTTTGCCCCCAAAACCTTCCTTCACCAATTTTGGCACTCTACCGATATGATCCATGTGAGCATGAGTGATGAGAAGAAAATCTATACTTGTCGGATCATATTTGAAAGGTTCAATATTTTTTTGCTCATCTCCCATAGCTTGAAAAAGTCCGCAATCAATTAAAATTTTTCTTTGATTAAATTCAAGCATTATATTGACTCCGGTTGTGGAACCAACTCCGCCATAAAATGTAAGCTTGGGATTATTCATTTTTTAAATATCCATAAAAACATAGCGCCACCGCGCCCAAAAAATCCATTGTTAAATCCATCATGGTGTCATACAAATATTCTGTTTTTTGAATCATCGCCTCGCCAAGAAACAGTTCAAATATTTCCCACGATACAGCCACAAACATTGCGCCCAAAATAGAAACGATTAAAAATTTTGCCAGACTTTTTTGTGGCGGATTAAAAAAATCGGAAAAAAAGTAAAGCCACAGAAAAAACGCTGATATGGCGGCGCCGCCCAAAAAGTGAATCACATTGTCAAGTTCATAAATATACCAGTAAAAGTGAAAAATAGTGGCAATAAGATGGAGCGTTCCGGTAATCATAAGCAAGATAAACATTTCCCAAAAAAGAGATTTTTTTAGCATTAAATAATTTTAACACAAAACCTCGCTAAGCGAGGTACTGTGTAGGGCTGCTTGAAATAATTCCCTAATTGAAAAATATTAGGTGGGTGGCCTCGACCCTATTCCGAATGGTTTAGGGAAAGTTGGCCTCCCTGAATATGTGCAGTTAGAAAATATCCAAGCAACCCTACCAGTATTGTAGCACAAAAAGTCAAAGACGACCTTTTTGGAAATTTTCTTCAAAGGTCGTCTTTGACTTTTATTCCAAAATGCCGTCCAAGTTTACATCATACAAAATTTGTTCTTGAATTAAACGATAATCTACAAGTTCTTCCGGTTTAAACCAATGTTTAATTTCGGCCTCGGATTCCTTGGTAGAGCCGGAAGCGTGAATCAAATTTCTCACCGCCCGGCCATCCGTATCAGCCATAATGTACGAGTCCAAAACGAAATCGCCACGAATGGTGCCAACATCTGAACTTCTTGGTTCGGTACCGCCAACAATTTTTCTCACTAACTCCGTAGAGTGGGCCCCTTGCCAAACCATAGCCACAACTGGACCAGAAGTCAGATATTTTTTTAATTTTTGCAAAATGACAGCCGTGATTTCAAACGGGTCCTCGGTTTTCAAAACTTCTCCTTTTTCTTTAGCATTTTTTATTCTCTTTTCTCCCGTAATTCTCCGCCACTCCGGATCAAGAGTATAATGTTTTTCTACATGCTCCTCGGTCGGCAAACACATTTTCATGCCAACTAGTTTTAATCCAATTTTTTCAAACCTTCCTATAATTTCACCTATAAGAGTTCTCTGCACTCCATCCGGTTTTATAATTACCAATGTTCTTTCTTGTTTTGGATGCTGCATTTATTTGAAAAATTAATAATTAATAATTACAATTTTGTTAATACTTCTATTTTCCCACCATAACCAACCGCTACCGTATGCTCAAAGTGCGCTGAAAGAGATTTGTCACGGGTTATGTAAGTGTAACCGTCGGACAATCTTTTTATATCACGACTGCCCAAAGAAAACATGGGCTCTAAAGCAATAATCAGCCCCTCGGCAAGCTTGGGCCCTTCCCCTCTCTTGGCTTTATTCGGCACAAACGGCTCTTCATGCACATCATAGCCCACTCCGTGCCCCGAAAGCCCCTCAATAATTCCCAAATTATATTTCATGGCCACTTGCATAATAGCGTCGCCTATATCGCCTATATGGCCGCGCAAACGCATGGCAGTAATGCCTTTTTCCAATGCCTCTTTGGTCGCTTGAATAAGAATTTGCGCTTCTTTGGTCACTTTGCCCACGGGCAATGTGACAGACGCATCAGTAATTAAATTATTAAAAGTGAGTCCCATATCAAGGGAAACAATATCGCCTTCAAATAAAATCCTTTCATTGCCGTCGTTTGGTATGCCATGCACGATTTCCTCGTTTATTGAAACGCAGAGAGCCGCCGGGTAAGGTTTTTTGGCATCAGGCGACTGATAACCCAAAAAAGACGCTATGCATCCCGCTTCGTCAATCAATTTTTCAGCATAAGAATTAAGCTCGTCGGTCTTAACTCCCGGCTTAACTTTTTTAACCACTTCTTTCAAAATCCGTGCATGAATCTTGCCCCCCTCCCGCATTATAGCAATCTCTTCTTCTGTTTTGTATTTAATCATTTATATGAAAATTATGCGAAAGTTATGAAATGATAACGAAAATTGATAAAATAAAAGTACCTTGCCAAATTATAGAGTTTATACTATACTATCCGAGGAGGAAATTCAACATGAAAATCCAAATTCAAAGAAAGCAAGTTTCAAGGCCGGAAGGTGGTTTAGCCCTAAGGGTAACCCACAAGGAGCATGGAACAAGAAGCCGCAAATCTGGTCCTTGCTATAACATTCGTTGCGGTTGTTGCAGCGAAAAGGTTCAGATTTTTTACGACAGAGAAGATTGGGGCCTCGAAATCAATGGGGTTAACGGGTCCCTTGAAAACTGGCGTGATATTCTTCTTCCATTACTTTGCATCGAGCGCAAAGACGGAGAATTCATTGATGTTTCGCCAAGAGCAAAAACAGCAAGAAAAAAACTCGAGGAAATGAGAAAAAGGTTTCTGGGAGATTGTGCAATCGGAATCGTTTAATAATGATTTGAGTTAATAACTCAATCTCACTGCTTCCCGCCATTGTGTCACAAGACCTCTGGCGGGTTTTGTTTTTAAAATTTTATAAACCCCACCCTGCCCTCCCCTTGTTCAGGGGAGGGAAAACAAGGAAAATGAGTACCCGCGCCTTCCCTCTCCTTAGACAAGGAGAGGGCTACGCGAAGCGAGGGGTGAGGTCTGAAAGATTTAAGAAGTAAGTCCCACTTTTTCCATTAACTCTGCGTGCACCTCTTCAATTGTTTGCTCGCCGTTTATGGAAACAAATTTGTAGTCCGGATCGTTTTTGAAATATTCAACGGCAGGCATTGTGTTTTCTCTGTACCACGCCAGCCGGCTTTTTATTTCTTCATCCGTGTCATCGCTTCTTCCCCTCCCCTTAAGCAATTTTGTCGCCCATTCGTCCGAAACATTTATTGAAATAACAAACGGATTTTCTCTTTTATAAAATTTAATGGCTGAATCCAAAACCGGCGCTTCCTTTGGCTGTCTGGCTAGCCCGTCCATAAAGAGATGTTCATTGCCTGTTATATTTTCCATCATAATTCCCGCCCAAACCCATATGGGCAAAAATTCCGGGAGCAATTCTCCGCTATCTATCACTTTTTTTATTTCCTTAGCCGTAAAGGACTCGCCTTTGGCCAGCTCTCTGAATTTTTGGCCAGTTTCTATATAAAGTATTTTCCTTCCTGGGTCCTTTTTTTCAAGAACTTCTTGCAAAAGTTTAGCCTGTGTTCCCTTGCCCGATCCCGACGGTCCGAAAAATATAAATGTTTGCGGTTGCATAAATTCATTATAACAAAATTCGATAGAGTTAGTATTCCCTCGCGGAGATTTGGGCGTCCACTTTTTTGATGAGGTCAATGACAACAGAAACAACGATGAGCAAACTTGTTCCGCCTATAGCCACGGCGCTAATGCCTGTGAAGGCCTTAACAATAAGAGGCAAAACAGCAATGATGCCGAGAAAGAGCGCCCCAATCATGGTCAGGCGGAAAAGGGTTTTGGCAATATAGGCGGAAGTGGAAACGCCGGGACGAACGCCGGGAATAAAAGCCCCGCTTCTCTGCAAGTTTTTGGAAATTGAATCGGGATCAAATGTAATGGCGGTATAAAAATAAGTAAAAACAAAAACCAGAAAAAAATAAGCCGCTCCGTAAAATAACTGGTTTGACAAAAGTGAAAGGATTAAAGCCGAGACCTTTTGAATAATTGCATTATTAACATTGACCAAAAATCTTACTATCATCTGAGGAAAAAGGAGAATGGAGAGGGCAAAAATAATTGGAATAACACCAGCTTGATTTACTCTGAGGGGCAGATAAGTGGAAACGCCGCCATAAACTTTATTTCCCCTTACTTGTTTGGCATATGTAATCGGTATGGGTCGTTCCGCTTCAGTAATAATCACCACACCCCAGATAACAACTAGAGCGGCAGCAATAAAACCTATATAAGCAGGCAGTTGCGAAGCGTCAAAAGAAAACAAAAGTTTACCTAAACTGCTCGGCAAAACAGAAACAATACCAGCAAATATAATGAGAGAAACGCCGTTACCCACTCCGAATTCGGTTATGAGCTCGCCAAGCCACATGAGCAAAAGAGAGCCGGCGCCGATAACAATGAGATTGGTCACCAAATCAAAGGTGGCCAACTTGGCCAAAATACCTTGATTTTGGAGCAAAACAACAAAGGCGTACCCTTGCATTAAAGCCAGAGGCACGGTCAAGAGCCGCGAATACTGAGAAAATTTTCTTCGGCCGGCATCCCCCTCTTCTTGATACATGGCCTTGAGTTTGGGGAACATTACAGTCAAAAGTTGCATAATAATGGAAGAAGTAATATACGGAGAAACCCCCAACATTATAATGGAAAGATTTGAAAGACCGCCGCCAGAAAAGATGTTGAGCAGGCCAAAAAAGTCATTGCCGGAAATAAATTGTTCCAACCGAAACGTATCAATTCCGGGAATCGGTATCGCCGCCATCATGCGGAACAGAACCAAAACAAAAAGAGTGAAGATAATCTTATTTCTAAGAATTTTGTCCCCCAGCACCAATTTGATTTTGTGAACAAGATTAGCCATTTAAAATTTTTATTTTAGGCGTTTTGCCGTTTTTGGTTTTTATAAGGCCTTTTTCCAAAAGGGATTTGATGTTAATTTCTTCTCCCTCCTTAAAATACATTTTAACGCGGGAAATGTTTATAGCCAAAGGCTTTTCCAGCCGCGATTTGAGAAAATTTTTGCCGCGGCCGCGAAGTTTTGGTAGTCGTTTTATGATATCGCGCATTTCCGGTCTTTTTTTCCTGCCCGATCTCGCATTTTGGCCCTTGGTGCCACGACCAGAAGTTTTTCCGCGAGTGCCGCCTCGACCAACCTGTTTGGCTTTTTTGTTTTTTGTATTTCTTTTTAGGTTATGGAATTGCATGATGATAAATTCAAAGATTAAAAGATGGAAAGATTTAAAGATTAATTTTTACTTTTTCCTTCTTTGCTTCTTTTAATGTCTCCAAAGCTTTGATAGTTGCTCGAGCTATATTCAATTTATTTTTGGATCTGGAAAGAATTTTAGAAGAGACCTGGGTTATGCCGGCCAGTTCCAAAACCACTCTGGCAGCGCTTCCGGCAATCACCCCCTTGCCCGGCGCCGGCATTATGGAAACTCTGGCACTGGAATATTTTGCCTCTACTGGATGGGAGATTGAATTTTTATCGGTCAAAGAAATTTTAATCATGCTTTTTTTGGCAGCCCGCATGGCCTTATCAATAGCTATTGGAGTATCTCCGGCTTTTCCTATGCCCACTCCCACTCTGCCCCTTTTATCGCCCATTACCACGGCAATACTGAAACTGAATCGGCGGCCGCCGGCAACTACCCGAGTAACTCTTCTGACACTAATAATTTTATTATCAAATTCCTGCCTGACTCTTTCCGGTCTGCGAGAAGGTCTGCGTTCATTTTTACGCCTTTCTCTGTTGCCGGCATTAAAACTTTTTGCTACTGGTGCTTCTTTTTGTTCTTCTGTATTTTTTATTTCTTCCATTTAATTAAAATTTAAGACCTGCTTCCCTGGCTCCATCAGCTACAGCCGAAACAGATCCTGTGTAAAGATAACCGCCTCTGTCAAAAACGGCTGTTTTTATGCCCTTGGCTTTGGCTTGTTCGGCAATGGAAGCTCCCACCGCTTTGGCTTTTTCCAAAATGCTTTTTCCCTTTATATTTTTGCCGCCGGCTGAAGCCAGAGTCGCACCTATATTATCATCTATAAGTTGGGCAATTATATATTTATTTGACTTGAAAACAGAGAGTCGCGGTTTTTTGCTTGTGCCAAAAATCTTGGCTCTGATGCGCTTTCTTCTCCTGTCTCTTTGTTCTTTTTTTATTTTTGTATCCATTCCGTTAGAAATTTATTTTATACTGATTTTTTACCCTGTTTTCTTCTTATAATTTCGTCAAAATAACGGAAGCCCTTGCCTTTATACGGCTCCGGTTTTTTTAGGGTCCTTATTTTGGCGCTAAAACCGCCCACTAATTCTTTATCAATGCCCGATATCGTCAGAATATTTTTTTCGCTTTTTACATTCAGCCCTTCCGGAATTACCACCTCCACAGGATGAGAAAAACCCAACGCTAATATTAATTTATTACCGCTTACTTGGGATTTGTATCCCACTCCTTCTAAAATAAGTTTCTTTTCAAAACCGTTGTTCACTCCCTCAATCATATTCTTTATATGGGAAGCATAAGTACCCCAAAGAGCCCTGATCTGTTTGTTTTCTTTTGGAACGGAAAGTGATATATGTTTGCCGTCTATTGCAATGAAGATGTCGGAACGAAAATTTCTCTCCAAAGAACCTTTTGGTCCCTTAACGGAAACTACACCAGAATTTATCAAGACCTCTGTTTTTTCCGGTATTATTATTCCTTTTTTGCCAATTCTACTCATTTGATTTCAAAAATTTTCGTAGCTTTTCGCAGTTTTCGCATGATTTTCGTATTACCAAATATTAAATAGAAATTCTCCGCCTAAATTGCTTTTTTTAGCATCGGCATCCCCCATAACGCCCTTGGAAGTGGAGAAAACCGACAAGCCAAAACCTCGGCGAAATCTCTTGATGTTTTTTGCATTTTCGTATAATCGTCTTGATGGTTTTGATATTCTTCTTACGTCAGAAATAACCGGGCTTCCATCTTTTTCATAAAGCAGAGTCATGTTCAAATATTTTGCATTGCCTTTGCTTTTTTGACTGACCGCGCCTATATATCCTTTGGCCGAAAGCAGTTCGGCTATGGCCAATTTCATTTTTGAAAAAGGCGCCGAGACGCTTTCTTTGCGCGCCGCTCCGGAATTTTTAATTCTTATTATTAAGTCCCCTATTGGATCGTTCATTATGTTTTTATTTTAAATTTTTGTAGTATTTCGTAGCTTTCGCATAGTTTTCGCATTACCATGACGATTTTTTAACTCCTGGTATTCTTCCTTCATTTGCCAGTTCCCTAAAACAAATCCGACAAAGGCCAAAATCCCCCATGTAGGCCCGGCCTCGGCCGCATTTAAAGCAACGATGAACGGCCCGAGTGCTAAATTTCGGTTTTTTTAGAGATCTTGCTATGACTGAAGTTTTTGCCATATTCTAATAATTTCTAACAAATCAATTAAAACGCCCCTAAGGGCTACACCCGAACACTTAACTTAAGTGTCTGGGTAAACTTAAAGCTAACAAATTCGGCCAAAAGAGTCAAATCAAATTTCTCCGCGGATTTATCACGCCAAAGGCGCGATGTAGATTCGGCGAAGTCCGACTTCGCTGAAGCTACGTCGTGACGAAGGCGGACGGCATTAGATGAGTTCAGAACTCTCAACTGGAAGCAAATTGAGAGAGAATTCAA
>CAYIPT010000015.1:0-14818 GCA_964365465.1 uncultured Candidatus Saccharibacteria bacterium
TCATTTTGCGCCCAATTAAGAATTGAGTGCAATATGTATCTGACCTTAGACAATTGAATTTTGAAATTGATTTTAGTCTTGGAATATGGGCTATAGTATTATTTTCTTCTTGAGCAAGAGTGAATTTGCCACAACTGAAACAGAGCTTGTGGCCATAGCTATTGAAGCAAAGATTGGATTAAGTAGCAGCTTAAAGAGCGGATACAACGCTCCCATGGCCACGGGGATAAGAATGACATTATAACCAAATGCCCAAACAAGGTTAAGGCGAATGGTTCTCATTGTTTTCTTTGATAAGACAATTGCGGCCGCTACCGACCTTAAGTCCTTATTTATTAGAGTGATATCGGCGGCTTCAATGGCTACATCAGTCCCGTTTCCCATGGCAATGCCGACATTTGCGGCGGCAAGAGCGGGCGCGTCGTTTATGCCATCGCCAACCATAGCCACTACTTTGCCCTCTGCCTGAATTTTTCGCACCTCTGCCTCTTTTTGGTCTGGTAACACCTCCGCAAGAATCCTATTGATTCCCAAGATGTGACCGATGGCATTGGCTGTCCTTTGGTTATCGCCGGTAATCATGGCAACCTCTATGCCAAGTTTTTGCAGGGCCAGAAGCCCTTCTTTTGCGCTCTCTTTAATTATATCCGCGACCGCAATAAGTCCTACAAGTTTGAATGCTTCACCCTGAGCTTGTCGAAGGGCAATCATCATAACGGTCTTGCCGCTGTTTTCCATTTCACTGATTTTGTCTCCAGCCGCGCCAATACTTATGTTTTCTTTATCCATGAGCCGCTTATTGCCAAAGACAATTCGTTTGCCATCCACAATTCCTTCAACTCCATGCCCAGGAATGGCTTGAAATTTTTCAACTTTGGATAAAACGAATTGTTTTTCTTCGGCGGCTTTGACGATCGCTTCGGCTAAAGAGTGTTCAGAACCTTTTTCAATTGATCCAGCCAATTTCAATAACTCATCTTTGCTGATTGATTCGATAGGAATAATATCGGTAACTTCAGGTGTTCCTTTGGTCAAAGTTCCTGTTTTGTCAAAAATAATAGTGTTAATTTTGTGGGCGGTTTCCAAACTTTCGGCATCTTTAATCAGAATGCCGTGCTCGGCTCCTTTGCCCGTGCCAACCATAATAGCCGTTGGCGTAGCCAACCCCATAGCGCAAGGACAAGCGATAATTAGAACCGCGACAGTGTTAAGAAGAGCGAATAAAAGAGACGGAGCGGGCCCCCAAATATACCAGACACCAAAAGTGATAAAGGCGAGCATTATAACTGCCGGCACGAAATATGAGGATACCAAATCGGCGAGCCGTTGTATTGGCGCTTTACTTCCTTGGGCTTCCTGCACCAATTTAATTATCTGGGCCAGCATGGTTTCTCCTCCCACTTTGGTGGTTTTGAAAACGAATGTGCCCGTTTTATTCATAGTCGCGCCAACTACCACATCTCCTTTCATTTTATCAACCGGCATGCTTTCGCCTGTAATCATGGACTCATCAATTGATGATTCTCCTTCAACAATGATTCCGTCAACGGGAATTTTTTCTCCCGGCCTGACGCGAATAATGTCGCCGATAATCACTTCATTTATTGGCAAATCAACTTCTTTTCCATTTCGCAAAACTCTGGCGGTTTTTGCCTGCAAGCCAATCAATTTTTTAATAGCTTCAGATGTGCCGGCTTTTGCTTTTGCTTCAAAATAACGGCCAAGCAAAATTAGTCCTATAATAACCGCTCCAGTGTCAAAATAAGGCATCGCCTCAATTCCTATTTTCATTACTAATTCCGGCAATACGGTTACGAAGGCGGAATAGATATAAGCCATGGTGGTGCCGATAACGACAAGCGTGTCCATATTTGCCGTCCTGTGTTTTATGGCCGATATCGCCGCTTTGTAGAAACCAAACCCGGCCCAAAATTGGACAGGTGTGGCAAGGAGCATCTGCACCCAAAAATTCTGCAAAATCATTGGCGCTGTTTTCATAAGGCCGGGAAATCCTCCCCACAAAATCAAACCCCCCAAAATTAAGCTGAAAATTACCTTAAATTTTAACTTTTTGAGTTCTTGTTGTTTTTCTTTTTGCTCCTCGTCTTCTGTTTTTACTTCCTCATTAACCATAGCTTGATAGCCGACATTAGAAACAGCCGATGAGAGTTTTTCATCGGTAACTACCGCAGGATCGTATGTCACGGTCGCCCTTTCGGTGGCCAAGTTTACGGTTGCTCCCAATACCCCTTCTACTTTTTTAAGTGAACTCTCAAGTATCATAACGCAAGAAGCGCAATGCATTCCTTTTATGGAAAAAGTTTTTTTGGTTTGATTCATCCCGTTAGAAGTTTTCATAATTTTTAGTTAGTATTTTATTTATATTACCCGCTAGTTTCTTAGAACTTCTAACGGGATTCATATTTTTATTATTTTAATGATGTGACATATGCTCATTATGATTCTCTTCTTTTCTTCCTGTCAGGAAAAACCAATAGGTAAAGAAGATGCCTAAAATACTTGCGGCGGCCACTATTATTTCATCTAAGCTCATAAATTTCTAGTTAACTAATATTTTAATCTGTAATGTTAATTTCTACTAATTTACTGCCCATGCTGCAGGTCAGAAAAACTGAACCTGCTTCGGTTGGAGTGAAAGTGGCCGTATTCTTTCCTATCTTGGTCATAGGAATAGTTACGCTGTATTTTGGGATCACCCAGACCGACATACAGCCACCAAGAGGGGTTTTGGCGTCTATTGTTAGTTCAACAGGTACTCCTTTTTTAGCAGTAAGAGTGCGGGGAACAATTCCTTTTTCTCTTGAAACTTCAATGGAAAGTTTTTGGGGCTCTATGCAGTCAGCAATAGTAGGATCGCATGCTGTCGGCTGTTTATTGGCTTCGGGTTCAACCTTCGCTCCCACAATTCCTTTAGTGTTTGGCACCACAGTAAATTCCGAACCACGCGTCATCATACCCATACTGCAGTTAAACGGGATAGTTCCTGTCTTAGTCGGTGTAAAAGTAATCGTGGTAATACCCTGAGGTGAGAGGTACTTGCTCATACCGAGAGATGGCATAACTATGACTCGGCCACAACCGGCAGCGCCGCCTCCGTCAATTTGCCATTCCACAGGCACCCCTTCAACAACTGTAAACTTGTTGGGAATATAAGAGTAGCCGCTAACCTTCATTTTTACAATTTGCTTTCCGTCAACAATCGGAACGGTAGATGTATCTTGTCCTTTGTCTTTACTTGATTCAAGAGTGAAAGCAGAAGCAAGATTAAAGTTAAAACCTGCCAGCATCAGTCCATTGTTTATGTTGAAGATAGAGAGCGTAACAATTAGCACCCCAGCAAACCTCAAAAAGTACTTTTGAAATGTACCTTTGACAAAACTTGAGATGGCGCTAATGGATAGCAATGCGGGTAAGGTCCCGAGTGAGAACACGAGCATTGTTAACGCTCCGACTTTCCAATCACCACTTGCCAAAACATAGAGTTGGAGTGCCTGAGTGAATCCGCACGGCAAAAAGAATGTCAAAGCTCCGAGTGTAAATGGAGCGCTTTTATTGTCTTTAGCGCTCAGGTCGTGAATTTTGTGGCTTATGAATTTAGGCATTTTGGGGCTGAATCGCCGCAAGCCCGGGAAAAGATGGAGCAATTGGAACCCAAGCATAAGCATAACCACGCTTACTATTACCATAAAATAGCCGTTTGCTCTAGGCGAAAGAGTCAACACCGATCCTAGGACTCCGACTAGAGCGCCAAAAACCGCATAGCCAATGACTCGTCCGATGTTGAAGTATATGTGTGTTTTGAATTTCTGAATGCCTGTAAGTCCCGGATTTAATTCGTTGTATTTACCGGCAAGAGCAAGAAGAAGTCCTCCCGCCACAGCAAGGCATGAGGATACAGCGGCTACCAATCCGATGAGAAATATCAGGCCATAACTCATTTGTTGGGATACTCCGAAGTCCGGCAGAAAATCAAATTGTTTTAGAATGTTGTAAAGAGCCACAATCACCAAAAAAATCCAGCCTATTTGCAGATAGTCGGTAATGGTATTTTTGTCTTTGGCCGCCACCGCAGGATTATTGCGTTCATCCCAGGAAGAAACCTGATAACCACTCTCTTTGACGAGACTGTTTAGTTTCAGAAGATCGGGCTCGCATGAACACAATAGGTCGGCTTTGCCATTAGCGTGATTTACATGAACTTTTTCTATCCCAGCGACATTTTTGAATTTTCGTTCTATCAAAACCTCACAGCTTGCGCAGTGCATACCGTGAATTTTGAGCTTTACTCTTTTTAATCGTGAATTGTCCATAAGTTAATTTGATTATATTCCACAACCAGGCTGCCCGGCTCGCGGTTGCTGTTGCTCTGGCGCTCCTCCCGTATCTATGCCGCATCCGCTTCCTCCTCCGTTCTGTTGCTGGGGTTGAGTAACTTGCGATGAAATGTTCCTGAAGCCAGAAGCGCTTGAGTATTTGCTCCCGAGTATTTCCTGCGGATTTACATTTTTCCATTCGGTCCCTTTGCTTTTCATATAGGTTGCAATGGTCAAATAGTTATTCGGGAACCAATACGAATTTACGGCCAGGACGGTCTTCCACATATCCTGCTCGCTTACTCCCTGTGAAGCCATCAGCTCCAAAAGGCCAAGCATCGCCATTCCATGATTACAATCTGGGAAGTGAGTTGAATTTCCGCAACATGGCCTGTAAATACCTCTTGATACTTTGTCCACCAGGGCTTGTTGTTCTGATGTTAAGTTGAAGTAATTGTGGCGGCTGTAATGGTTCATCGCACCACCTTTGGCTATAGTCCAGCCACCAGTAGAAGCGAAACCTTTAGCTCCTCCGTATTTTGGGTCAACCATTTCGCCTGTATCCAAAACAGGATTTTTACTCCCAAGTCCAAGAGCCCAAAGTAAGTTAAGTAAGTAGCCGGAGTTTTCATTGGTCATTTTAAGTTTGCCATTATTGGTTCCCAAAAGAAGATTTTTATATTCTTCGGTGAAAGTTCCTCTCTGCTCGTAAATGGCTTTAAATTTATCCGCGTCTATCACGCCGTCATCAACCAATCTTTTTCCAAGATCTCCCCACACCACAGGCAGTTCTACTCCTTGGACCGGCAAAACTATCGCTTCCAATTCTGATACCTGTTTTTTCTGCTCTGTGGTAACAAGGTTTGCTTTCTGCTCAGGCGTCGTTTTAAACTCCGAGGTATATATCCACGCCAAGGCGAGAATAATGGAAGAAGCAAGGATGGAGAGTGTCAGAGAATGATCTTTTTTGTTTTCATTTTCCATAATAATATTAGTTACAACAATCTTCTAATTTTTTAATAATTTCTTTTACGTTTTTACTTGTTACATTTATACTACTTTCGTTGACTTCTTTTAATCTGCGGACAGTTTCTTTTATTCCGAGACTTTGAATCTCGTTGAGAATTTGCCGGCGTTTTTCGCACTTAGAGCAATGCGGTATATGTAGGGCTTTTGTAAGTCCGGCAATCGCATCCCCCAATTTAATTCCTTTTGATTTTTCAGACATATTGATTGAATTAAATGAAGAAAATTAAGATGCCGATAATAATCATGAGAAGGCCCGCCCAAAAGCGGAACCCTTTCATATTTGTTTTTTTCCATTCCTGCACTTTGTCCACAATTTTTTTATCTGCCGTAATCCATAACACCGCTACAAGAGGGATGATGAGAATTAAGTTATAGAGAGTTAAGTAACCGAAGCCGCTGAAATATGTGACTTGATCACGCAAGAGCCCGATAACCATCAGGTATGGTCCGCCCATGCAGGGGAATTGGCAGATGCCCACCAAGAGACCTAATCCGAAAGCGGCTGGGAAAGACGCTCTTTCCATCAAATTTGCCATTGCAGAATTAGAAACCTGCGGAATTTTCAATTTGAGAGGAAACTTGGGGAAAAACTCGTTGAGAATGTTTATCACACCAAACACAATAAGAAGAGTTGCCCCAAGCTTGCCCATGAAGTGGGGCGTGTTGAAGAGATGTAGAACCTTGAGAATGCCAAGGCCAATAAGGAGATATGCCGCAAAAATTCCAGCAATATAAGTCCCTCCGATCTGCAGAATTTTCTTTCTGGTCATTTGCATGCCAAAGAGAAAAGCGATCGTGATTAGAAGAATTGAGAATGAGCACGGATGGACACTATCAAGAAGCGCTGAAACTAAAACCAAAGGCAGAAGCCAAACACCTTTATCGCTCAAGTTCCATATGAACGAAGATGTTCCCGAGCTATTTTTCAAGACAACTATCCCAATAATGACGATGGTTATGACAGCCAATGTTATTAATGTTTTTTTCATAACTGTTATGGGGTGACCATCGCTTTTATTTCTAATTGAAGCTTGCCCCCAGCCGCATCGGTCATAATGAGAAATCTATCAATTGGTCCGACACCGGCGGGACCGTGAGCGTTCGGATCGTAAACGGCTTGAACGACACGGCTTTCTCCAACTTTAATTGTTTCGTTAAGTGATGGAACAAAGCCCATGCTCGGCATACCAAACGGACCCTTGGTACTGCCGTCGGGCTTTATGAAGTAGGCTTTGGTGCACATACACGAAGTCACGAGAGAAGGAATAACGATATCTTTATCGGTGTTGTTTGTAACGGTAAAATCTTTGGTGACTAAGCCGTTTTTCATTGAGATTGTGCCGAAGTCATACAATTTTTCGGAATAAGTGAGGTTACTTATCGCGCCAGTATCGGCTTCAACACTATTTTGAGATGATTTACCCCATACCATCAGGCCAATGATGCCTACGACTACGAGGGTGATGATAATAATTATTTTGTTCATGTAATTAGAAAAAACTACTTTTAATAATGAAGCAAACAAAAAGCCTCGCGATTATAAAAACTCGTAAGACTTACATGTCGCCAATTTAGTATGTTTTAGGATTGAGAATACCTTGAGAAAAAGCTTCTTTTAGAGAATCAAAAAAAGTTATTTGAAAATGCTGTTTTATATAAAGCTTAAAGCGAGAGGATATTAGATCAAAAAATTCAAAGAGAGAGTCTCGCCGGAATGCCAGCATTAAAATTGAAAATATTGTCAAAATAAGCAGATTTAACAAAATATTGCTTGGGGGCATGGTCGTGAAAGCGCTTCGCCAAAAAGAAACATGCTCTGAAAAACTCATCGCGCAAACTTCCGACTGCCCACTAAACAGGCAACCGCCTATGTGGCCATCTTGTTTCATTTCATCCATGTGGTATATCAGGCCGAAAGTGCCAAACCACAAAAGCGCCACTGCCGTTAGCAGAAAGATTGTTTTAAGTATGGTGTTTTTGTGTAAATATGATTCCATCTGAACAAGACTATTATAGCATATCTTTTTTCTTTTCTTCAAACTCTCTTTTATCAATCTCACCCTTGGCGTAACGCTCTTTCAAAATTTCAAGAGCATTTGAACCGGAATGATTTGAGCCAGAATGATGAGAACAGCAATTTCTGCCACCAAAACCGCGTACTATCCAAATTATGAGAGCTATGAATAAAATCCAAAAAAAGAGCATCATGAGACCGCCTCCGAACCCGCTCATCATGTTCTCGCCCCATCCTCCATAACCATTATATAATCCGTACATCATAATATTTTGATTAATTATAAATTCTAATAATGCGCCTTTCTTAAAATTATTTTCTTTTAAGCCGATAAACTTCCAATATTTCCTTCGTCGCTTTTGTTCCCCTGCCTGTCTTCATGTGGGGGGCGATGCATAAGCTCAGATGATTTTCCATTATAACATCTTCAATGCTTGAAAGAGCTTGTTTAATTGCCGATGTTTGGGTAATGACATTAATGCAATAAGCTCCCTTCTCAATCATTTCCTGTAAACCTCTTATTTGCCCCTCAACAATGCTCAATCTCCTCAATATTCTAGATTTTGGCGTAATCATATTCCTAGTATATACCCCCCTAGGGTATTGTCAACCCAAAAAATAAAAAATTGGGGATAATTAAAATTTTGGCAACCAAAAACGAGTACGAATATCGGGGTCTTAATCATAATAACATTATAAAGCTGATTTCGGATAACGAACTTATGCAAAATATGGCTATTCAGATGGCTTTCATCAAAGAATTACAGAAAGAGGAATCTGCTCAAGTTGCGGTCTAATTTTAGCAGATTTGAAGCGTTTTAACCTTGTCTTAACGATATTATAATAACCTGTTATTTACGAATTAATCTTTAATTATTTCTTGAACCTTTTGGGCTATATTTTGATTCCAATTATGCCTTGCATCCACTTCAAATAAAGTAAAACCTTCGCTTTTTATCAAATCAGCATTTTCCGAATCACAAAAATAATAATCTTTCACACCTCTTATAATCACCAAATTTTCTTTTGGTAATTTTTGGATATTCTCCAATACGTTGATTTTCAGTAGCCGCAGGACTTTTTTGGAAGCATAAAACCAATTAGACAAAGGAATAATTTTGTCTTTTTCTATTCCTTCTGCTATAAAAAATTTAATATCCCTTATCATAAGACTTATAAAATTTCTTTTCTTAATCAATGGATTGATAAGTATGATTTTTTGATTATTAGAAATCTTTTGTGAAAATAAATAATTCACTCCTGCACTATGAGCAATAATCCAATCATTCTCGCCCATTTCCACTTTTTCATTTTTCTTTAGCCAAATATCAATGCCATTATATCCTTCGTAAGCTGATACCAAAGAAAAAGAACCTGGGATAATTAAAACTTTGTTATACATATTGAATCCGTTATTTATACCTAAATAATAGCAGAGATAAACAAATTTGATATACTTAATCTCAATGAAAGAAAATAATCTGGCTTTTATATCATAGTTTAATTATCAAACTTCAAAAAATATTCTTTAGGTTTTGACTGTTTTTCCAATATTTTATTCCATTCAGGTTTAACTTCCGAAACTCTTTTGATTTCTCCTTCGTGCCAACAAAGAGGGTTAACTACTCGTGATTTGCAGAAAACTTTCCCTGCGTAGTCGTTAGGGTTGTTTTTAACACCAATTTTGTCATTCATTCTGTCCCACAACAAACTGAATTGAGAATCTGTTTTAGCGTAAGGCGTTATTTTATCCAACACCACCTTATCCGTTGCATATAAATCGTTTTCAGATATATATCCGTTTTTGAGTGCATAACGAAGGCAATCTCCAACCGCTCTAAACATCTGGGCGGAACGAAGACCTGCATAATAATCGGTATTGAGCCTTAAAAATAACTTGGCATATTTCTCTGCACTTTCAAAGTCCTTAAAAATCCATTTTCCGTTTTCTGCTGTAAGTTCATTGAGTAGGTTTTGAGCTTCTTTCATAGTTATTTCTTCAAAAATAACAGCTGTTCTCAATGAGTAGTCAATCCTGTCAGCACACAAATCAGGCAAGTCCTTCTCTTTCAAAGGAAAGTTTTCATCATTTAGAATATATTCCATATCCAAACCATATTTTTTTATTATTTTTGGAATTTCTGATTTTCTGACAAATTCATCAAAAACATTGTCTTGGTGATTGTGTTCCTTTTGAGAGCCAGCATCTAAAACATAATCTATGCAATGAGAAAAAGCGGAGTGAGATACGTCGTGAATTAGTCCAGCGATTTGTTCTTCAAGCGGAGCGTTATATTTACGAAGCAACAAGTAAACACTAATAGAGTGTGCAAAACGGCTATGGTCATATTCGCCAGTTTCCACATTCGGCTTCACCCAAAGTGGACGATAGCCAGCTTGGTCTATCTCTTTTAATCTTTGAAGAGTTTTGCAGTTAATCAGTTCCAAAATAACTGGTTCTGTAATTTCTACGCTTCCATATACTCTGTCTTTGTAATTCATAAGATTTAAATTTCTTTGCCCTTCGTTATAAACTCCTCATGACACTGAAATTTTATAGCCTCCTTCGTCAATCCTATCCTCAGGATCGTTAAAATTTCGTGGGTAGCTGACGGGGATCGAACCCGTAAACCTCTTGGTCCACAACCAAGCGCTCTAACCAATTGAGCTACAGCTACCATTTATACCTTAACAAACAATAGACAAAAACTTTAAATTTTCTTTTTTATCTAAATGCACGAGTTGATGGCAATTGTGGCATAAATAAGCTAAATTATCAATTTTATTATTGGAGTGATCATAATCAATATGATGAACAGCAAGTACTCTATTGTCTTCTATTCCACATAATTTACATTTTTTATCGGTTTTCTTCCTCTCTAAGACATCTCTGTAAAAATCACTACTTACTCCGCCTTTCCATAATTTGTGTTTTGGCCCGATATATTGACTATTTCTCCAAATAGTCTGGCATGATTTTGAACAAAAATACTTGCCACTCTTCGAATGATTCAGTCTAGTTAAGTGTATATATGTAGATTTACCACAAGTCTCACATTTTACATAACTACCACTTTTCATAGATAAATAGTGGCATTCTTTTGAACAATATTTTCCCCATCCCATTTTTATCTGGAAATTTTTGGCTTTAAAAATTTTACCGCAAATTTTACATTTAATCATTCTCATATTTTAACTTTTTCAAAAGACCTACCTCATCATCTTTATAATGGTGAACCAAAAAATGACAATTGCAGCATAGCCAACAAAGATTTGAAATGTTGTTATTGTTTCTATTTTTATCGAGATGATGAGCTAATAGAACTTTCTTGTTTTCAATCCCGCAAAGAATGCAATTTTGTGTTTTACTGGTGCGTGATAAAAGATTTTTATATGAAGACGATCCCCCATTCCAATTCGGATGGAATTTTCCTCTGCTTTTTCTGCCTAACCAAAGGTTGCTGCAATTCCATGAGCAAAAGTATTTCTGATATTTTGAACGTTTTAACGATTTTAAAGATTTGTAAATTTTTGCTCCACATTCGCTACATTTAACCACTTTTCCCTTCCTTCGGGCAAAATATGTACATTGCTTAGAGCAAAAATTGTGGTTGCTTAATTTTATTTGTGATCTCTTTTTGCTAAAAAACTTTTTACAAAATTCACATTTTACTTTATCCATAGAAGTATTATACCAGAGTATGGCATAATAATAATCTGTGGATTGCTCATTTATCACCCGCTTCTAACCCAGAGTAAACAAAAAAAGCCACACTCAAAATACCAAGCGAGTATCTTTTTATAAAAACGGGGAATGGTGCAGTTAAACCTTCAGCACTTCAGTTCCTTCCTTTACTTCTTTTTCAACCTTAACTCCGACTACATCTCCCTTCTTTGCGCTCTGCACTTGCTCGTGGTTTATTTGAATGGAATCCAGCGGCTGTTCAAAATCGGCTCCGTGGCCCTGAAATTTGACCATATCGCCCACTTTAATGCCGCCTTCCACTTCCACGATGGCAACCTCCGCCTTGTTATAATAATGTGTTACTTTCCCGACCTTTTTCATAATATTGGATTATAGCATCCCGTAGTGAATTTTGGAAATGCGCAAGCGCGTAATTTTTTAAAAAATTATTTTGCCAAAATCTACTACGGGATAGCATAAAAAATAAATTTTGTGCTTGCACCGCGAAGCTTTATGATAATAGAGCGAAGTGGTGCTCGGGACTGGATTTGAACCAGCATGTCTTGCGACGGTACCACCTCAAGGTACTGGGTCTACCAATTTCCCCACCCGAGCAATAAGAACCGCTTTCGCTAAAGCTTCAACGGTCAAAGAAAGTATATCTATTTTTTAGCTTTTTTCAATCCGAAAGCCCCTCTCTTGCGTCTAGGAGAGGGGTTGGGGTGAGGTTGTTTCGGAAATTTCTTCAGCAACCTCTGGCACTTCTCTTATATTTCTCATCTGGCGCCTGATTTCCTTGGCCGCTTTTTTGCGGATGTGATAGAGCTTGGCCCGGCGAACTTTGGAGCGTTTGACCACTTCTATTTTTTCAATCATGGGAGAGTAGAGCGGAAAAATTCTCTCCACCCCCACCCCGCTGGCCACTTTTCTCAGAGTAAAGGTGCTGCCAGCTTCTTTGCCATGCTTAATGGCCAAACAAAGTCCCTCAAAATCCTGTAATCTAGTTTTTAACTTGGCTGTTTTTTTATCTTTTTCAATTATTTTTTGAGTCACGCAAATCGTATCCCCGGACCTAATATCCAATTTTTTTCTTTCTTCAATATTTACTGATGAAATTTTTATATTGCTCATATTTTTATCTCTGTTTGCCCACCTTGCGACGGGAAATAATAAACTTGTTGGAATATTTTTTGGCTCGGCGGGATTTTTGGCCTTTGCCGGTTGGTTTGCCCCAAAGGGAAATGGCTCGTTTTCTGCCCCGCCCCTGCCTGCCTTCGCCTCCGCCATGCGGATGGTCCACCGGATTTTGGGCAGTGCCTCGGACTGTCGGGCGGATGCCTTTCCATCTAGAGCGTCCGGCTTTGCCAAAATTTTCAAGCCGTTTTTCTTCATTTGAAACCTCTCCGATACTCGCCCAGCAGCCCTCTTTCACTTTTCGTATTTCAGAAGACGGCATTTTAAGATCCACTAAACCTGCGTCTTTGGCCACCACTTGAACAAAATTGCCGGCCGAACGGGCAATTTTGGCGCCGCCATTTGGTTTTAATTCCACATTATAAACAAAAGCGCCGACTGGAATATTTTTAAGCGGCAATCGGTTACCTTGTTTTACTTCCGCATTTTCAGCGGTTAAAAGTTCCTCTCCCACTTTAATATTTTTAGGCAAAAGCGTATATTTTTTGTCGCCGTCTCTATAAATCGCCAAACCAATAAAACCGGTTCTGTTCGGATCATACTCTACAGAAATAATTTTATAAGGAATATTTATTTTGTTATACTTAAAATCAATCTCTCTGAACAATCTTTTGTGCCCCGAACCTTTATGACGCACTGTTATTCTACCCGCATTGTTTCTGCCAAAAGATCTTTTGAAACCGGAAGTAAGTGTCTTATTGGGTTTGCTTTTTGTTAAAACAGATTTATAAGACACGACTGACATATGTCTTCTTGATTTGCTTGTCGGTTTGTAAGTTTTTATTGCCATAAAATTATTCTAATTTATCTCCCTTTCTTAAATAAACATATGCTTTTTTTACTTCCGCTTTTATTCCCCTTTTTCCTTTTATAAAAACTTTTTTGGCCGGATTTTTGACTATTCTGATTTTTATAGGAATAACTTTGTAAAAAGCTTTGACGGCTCCAATCACCTGTTTTTTTGTAGCATCTGATGCAATTTCAAAAGCGTGAACATCGGCTTCAGCCAAAAAGGTGGCCTTTTCCGTAATTCTCGGCCTCAGAAGAATATTTGAGTATTTTGCTTTTAGATTTTCTGTTGTCATTTTTTATTTAACTCCTCCCTTGCCCTTCCCTTAATTTAAGGGGAGGGTTGGGTGGGGTTATTTTTTTGCTTTTAAAATTTCCAACGATTTTTCCGGCTCAGTTATCACTAAATATTTATATTGCAAAAGATCCAAAACATTCAAGTCCTTCACCAAACCGATTTCCAAATTGCCAAAGTTATTAAAACTTTTTAAGGTGTCTGTATTTTTCTCATGAAGAGCGATGAATGCGGCGTTTTTCCTTCTTGCTATTCCGCCAAACTCTTTTATTTTTGAAAGAGCGGTAATCATGTTTTTGGCCTCTTTTGTTTTGGCTGCTTTTAGAGAAATATTATCCAAAAAAACCACTTCGCCATCTTTAAATTTACGGGAAAGCGCCGTAAAAAGCGCTTTGGTTTTCATTTTTTTGTTTATCTTTCTTGAATAATTTTTATCATTTCTCGGACCATGAGCAACGCCGCCTCCGACCCAGATAGGACTTCTGCGCGAACCGTGCCTTGCTCGGCCGGTTCCCTTTTGCTTCCAAGGTTTTGCTCCTGTACCAGAGACCTCGCCTCTGTTTTTGGCATGAGCGATGGGAATTCTAGCGTTTCCAGTCATTCCAGTCACAACCTGATGAATCAAAGATTCATTCCATTTCAAACCAAATATGCTCTCGGGTAGTTTGAGGGTTCCGGTTTCTTTTCCTGTTTGGTTATAAATTGTTGATTCCATTTTATTTACTTCGGATTTCGACGAGAGTTCCTCGTCGGCCCGGCACCGCTCCAGACACAAGCATTGTATTGCTCTCGGTGTCAACGGCCAGAACTTTGAGGTTTTTGACAGTAACTCTGTCGCCTCCCATTCGTCCGGCCATTCTCATGCCTTTGGCCACCTTGCCGCCTTCCCGACCGCCTCCGCCTATTGATCCCGGCTCCCTCTCGGAATGCTTCTGGCCGTGGCTCCTCGGTCCGCCATGAAAGCCGTGCCTTTTGACTACCCCCTGAAATCCTTTGCCCTTGGAAACAGCGCTTACCGCTATCTTGTCTCCAGCGGCAAAAATATCCAATCCGATTTTATCTCCTTTTTTTAATTCTGAATTTTCTGTTTTGAACTCTTTCAAAGCTCTAAATTTTTCTTTCCTCATGTCCGTTCCAATCTGCACGGCGCTATAGCCGTCTTTTTCTTTTGTTTTAATTTGCGAAACAATAGCCGGTTCCACATTCAAAACCGTCGCCGCCCGTACAGCTCCGTCCTCTCCGAAAATCTGGGTCATATTAACTTTTTTAGCCAGTATAAATTTCATATAAAAAACGCCGTTCGGCTTTATTAAACTAACAAATATCGCATAAAAAAGCAAGGCAATGCATGAGGCCACCCATTTTCGCACTCAGCTGATAATTTAGAGACATAATAATCTGAACCAGAAAGAACTTCAAGTGGGTGCATGAGGCCACCCATTTTCGCACTCAGCTGATAATTTAGAGACATAATAATC
>CAYIPT010000016.1:0-13294 GCA_964365465.1 uncultured Candidatus Saccharibacteria bacterium
CATAGCATTTGGGTTTTTCCAAGAACTCTCTTGGCCGAGATTTTCGTGGCAATGGATTGTCCCATTTTCATGGGAATTAGTTGTTGTCATGATTATTCTCTTGGCAAGTGTGCTTTTTCTTTTTTGGAATATTTCCAAATTCACCAAGAAAGAAGAGGACACAAAAAAACCCGATCCTGCCACTAAAAGGGAGACCACCGAAAAGAAAGAAGCTAAAAGCAAAGAAACCGGCGGATCAGTTTGGAAACCGGTATTGAAGTTTGCTTTGGTGGCGTTAGTGCTTTTGTTTGGATTTGGCGCTTTTCGCCACTTCTTCCCCGGTAGTAGCAATAGCACATCCAGCCGAACGCCAGCGGGAACAAACATGTCGCATAGTGTGCCAGCGGAGATTGCTCTACCGATCATCGCTGATTGTGAATCTGGCGGAGGAGTACCAGGTGCCGCTCATCATTTTGGGCCAGATGGCAAACCACTTCGAAATAAGGAGGGGTCAACGGCTATCGGCAAGTATCAAATCCTTGCTTCGGATCATGAAGAGAGAGCAAAGAAAATGGAGTTTGATATTCAAACCGAGGAAGGCAACGAGAGTTACGCAAAATATCTTTACGCAAACGAGGGTGGCACCAAGCATTGGGAGGCAGATCCACGATCAGTCGCCTGCTGGGAACCAAAGTTGAGAGCTTACACTTGGGGGGGTCATGAGATTTCTTTGGTTATAAGGGCTCCAATTGGAAATGAGTGGAGCGACATAATTCCCCTGCCCCGCAATGGTGGTTATCACTCACTCGACGGATTCGGAAAGAAATATATCGCTCGATGGAATAATGGGCGACTGGACCAAACGGACGAAGAGTTGCCTCGTCCGGAAGGAGTACAAAAAAAGAAACCGGCAATTGTCTACGACTTTTGTCTCAAATCAAGAGAGACAGAAGTTGTGCCAATTACAGTTAAATTTTACTAAGGGGAGCCACGCTCCCCTTCTTTTTTTACCATTAAAAATAAAATTTTACTTGCAGAAAAACATACCTCCGCAGGGAATATTAAAAGTATTTAAAACTAAATTCAAAATACCATAAACGGAAAACATTATAAAAAGACCGACTATCCCATACATAACATTTTTTTTGCTTGTTTCGTCTTTGCTGTCCGATTTCCATATCATCTCGGCTATGCCATAAAATAAATAAATAGTGGCAATGGTAAAGCCCAAAACAATAAGCGGGTTCAAAACAAGATCAGCTATTTTACCTAAGAGTTCTTTTACTTCGGGCATGTCTATATTTTAGCAAACAAACCCAACTTCGCGCAAGGCTTCGCTGGGCAAGTAAAAACAAAAACACGAGGTGTGCATTTCACATCCCCCGTATTTTTATTAAAACAAATAAAACAGATTATCTGGGAATAAGAGGGCCAACCGGAGGAGCGGAACCTTGGTCAACCCCGACAGCAGTACCTATAAATCTGACCAAACCCCAAACTGAAGCCATGACGAAGAGGGCAATCACTCCATAAATCATTGTCTTTTTGGCGCCGGCCTTATCCTCATCGGCCCCAAATATGTATTTCACCAAGCCATAGAAGAAGCCGAGCAAAGCCACAGCAAAAAGGATTGGAATAATCAAATTTACTATCCTGCCTATGGACTGCACTAAGGTTTCAAGGTTGCCAAGCTGTTGGGCAAAAGAAACGAGAGGTAGGGCCAAAGCTCCAAATGTTAACGCTATTTTTTTTATCATGTTTATAATATTACTTTTAATTTTTAATAATTAAAACAAACGACCATTTTTAATTTAACTTATAATATAACTTTTTTGATTTAAATTCAATTAGTAATCCACAACTAAATCTGAGGATCTGTCCAGCCATCACCAGCAGTTCCGGTGGGACCGCTAGAAGAACCGCCAATATTTGGTATTTTCATATTCGTTTTAGTATCGTCTATACCGAGCTCTTTTTGTATAAAATAAACAATACCCCAAACAGACGATATGACAAAAAGGGCCACCACTCCCCATGTCATTATGCTTTTGCCTTCGGCCTTGCCTTGGCCTTCTGACCATATATATTTGGCTACGCCGTAAAAAAATATGGCTAGAGCCAACATAAAAGCCAAAGGAATAAGGACATCCACTATTTCTTTGGCTCCCTCGGCCCAATCCTTAATACCTCCTAATCTTTGGGCACTAACAAAAACCGGTAATATTGTTAAGGTTATAGCAAAATAAAATTTTTTAAACATATATTTTAATTATCATAATTAATTAGTAAGTAGCTTTTGGTATTTGCATGGGGATCTCGGAACTGGATATATTGAGTTCGCTTTCTATGAGATAAATGATACCCCACACAGACGATATAACAAATAACCCCACTATGCCCCAGACCATCACTTTTTTACCCTCATCTTTACCTTGCCCTTCACCCCAAATAAATTTGGCCACTCCATAAAAAAAGCAAACCACGGCCAAAGAAAAAGCTATGGGGATGAGCCAGTTTATTATGTTGGCGATATCTCCGATCAGGATCGTTGTGTTTCTCAACAAAGCATTAGCCAAAATCGGTAAAGTTGTTAAAACAAGAACAAAATTAACTTTGTGAATTTTATTTAACATAAATTTTAATTAATTATTATTTTTTATTAACATTTTCAATAGGCGGTATGCCAAGCTCTGCTTGTATAAAACTAATTATACCCCATATTGAAAAAGCGACAAAGAGACCGACTATGCCCCAGCCCATTACCCGCTTGCCTTCTTTGGCGGCATTTTCACTCACCGCCCCCGTTCTTATATATTTGGCCACGCCCCAGAAAAAATAAAACAAACACAAAGCAAAAGCCAAAGGTATCAGTATGTTTTTCACTATCTCAAACGCCGCATTTATTAAATCAATCATAATTTTATTGGGATTTGTGGAATAAAGGGTTTATCACCAAAACCAAATTCGCCCTGGAAAAAAGCCACGATGCCCCAAATGGTAACAAGAACAAACATGCCCACAATGCCCCAGATAATTAAATTTTTACTCTCCCCTATTTCTTTTTCACTACCGGCCGATTTTATGAACCTCGCCACTCCCCAAACAAAAACCAAAAATGCCGCGGCTCCCAAAAGAGGTATCAAAGCAAGTCCTATATCAGTAAACATTTTTATAATTTCGGTTAAATTCATTTTTTTATTTTAATTGCTGAATGGTTTTATCTATGGCTACAGAAATAATTTTAGCTCCTAAAAGTATGGCCGCGCCTATGACTGCGTATTTCAGGGCCTCAGTTGCTTCTCCAACTTGTTTGGAATCACCCCTCGCTGTCACATACTTAAAGCCGGCCCACATGATCATAACGACAGCTATGACTGAGCCAATGGGTATTAAAATGTCATCTATTATCGTATTAATTAGTCCCGGTATTGTATCGTGTTTGAAAGGGTTTATTATTTTTATGTTCATTGAAACAGGAGACGGATTTTTGCCCACATCGTCTGACCCTGGGTTAGGTTCCCCAAGCGTACCACTACCCTGAGCCATTAAAAACAGAGGGACTATAAAAATGATTATCAATATTGTTCCCGAAATAAAATGTTTTAAAATGTTTTTATAATTTTTCATATTTATTTTATTTAGTTCCTTCTACTGGTACTGCGCCTTTAAAATCCCGTTTTAATAAAGTATTGGTTATGGTATTAACAATAATCCAAGCCGAGAGTATGAACACAAAACCCCAAAAAACTTTCCAGAGCATGACTTTGGCGTCCGATTTTTTATCGGCAATACCTGTGGTCATATACAAAATCCCTGCCCAGGCAAAAACCCCCGCCGCCACAGGCACTGATATAATTATAATCCACTTTATTATATCGTTCACCATTTGTAGCAAATCTTGATAACCACAGTTGGGACTGCAATTTGGTACAAACGGCCCTTGAGCAAAAATTAAAACGGGAATAAAAACAAAAAAAAGTGGGAATAAAATAAAAATATTTTTTAAAAAAGTTATCATTTTGGCAATAAATCAGAGAGCTCCCTGTTGGCCCTAGTTACCGCTTCACTCGTTCTGGCTCGGCCGCTTGTAATTGATTCTATCATGTTTTTGAATATGAGATCGGTATCGGCTGGTGACGGATTAAGCCAGCTTCTAGCCCTGATGGCGCTATCATAAAAAATGCTTTCATAAGCGTTCACAGGTTTTTGGCCCAAAAGATCGTTTCTGGCGGGAGGCAGTTTTAATATTTTGTTAAAGGCCTTAGCGCCATCAGCGCCGGAGAGAATCAAGATAACAGAAAAAGAGGCGTTGGCATTTTTTGATGATTTGGCGATGGCCAAAGCGTTGAATCGGGCGAAAGAAATATTAATACCACCACCGCGGGATATCGGCATTACAGCCGCATCAAAATTCAAATTTGGATTTTTTAGTTGTAATGATGATATTTCTTTAGCAAAACCGAAATACAAAGCCAAATCGCCACCCAAAAAATAATTAGTGGAATTTGGTAAAGAGCGATTCCAGGAATATGACGGCTTAGAGGGGTTGGCAAATTCGGTGTAAAAATTGACAGCCGCCTCAGCCGGAACTGTCGGTTTGTTGAACGAATTGGCAAAAACACTTTGTACTTTGTCGTCATTCCATGTAGTGACAGGCGTACCGGCTTGCATAGCTAAATTCAAAACTATTTCTTTAGCGTGGGAAATATTGGCAAACTCCCCAAGAGCTGTCGCACTTTTTGATATGTTCAAAGCGCCATCTTTTCTGGTTATTATATTGGCCAGATTGTAAAATTCATCCCAATATTTGGGCGGCTGGGTAAGTTTGGCTTCCGTAAATATGGTCCTGTTCCAATACATCACCAAAGGGTCAATCGATACCGGCAAAGCCAAAGATCCTTCCGGGGCCATATAAATCCAGCTTCCCTCCACGAAAGAATCCTTGAATTGCCTGGTTGTAAAAACATCATACGGTATGGCAAAAACTTTATTGCGATGTTTCAATATCTTTTCGGAGGGTAACATAAAAATATCCGGTCCGTTTCCGGAAGCCAATGATTCTATAAAATCGGCATCAAAATTTTCCTCCGATTTTTCAACATATTGGACATTATAGTCCTTGCTTTGGTAGAGAGAAGTTTCTTGGATAATATTATTAAAACTGGACTGGGGTATAGTGCCCCACACCACCACTGTAACCGCATTTTTGGAACTGCCTTTGTAAGCGGAAAAAATGATCACCCCGCCGATTAAAAACACCCCAAATATACTCATCAAAATTATTTGGAATTTTGTCATGCTCATATTATACAAAACCCAGCAAATATCCGCACCCCAAAAAGTGGACTGCCGAGATGGGCATCTTCTCGGCAGTTTGTTATAATCTACTTTATGAATAATAGAGACTATAGAAAATCAGGTCCAAATTCTTTTCATCATATTTATAATAGAGGTAATGACAAGATGAATATATTTTTAGATGAGAATGATTGTTACTCTTTTCTTGGTTTGTTGGAGGAAAATATATTGGGTAAAAAGGAACATTTTTCTTCAAAGGTTTTTATTCTCTCTCCAAAGTCATCCCACATGATAGGCAAAAAATATGTCAGGAAACTTTTACCAGCGGGAAGTTTTGAAATTGTATGTTTTTGTTTAATGCCAAACCATTTTCATTTATTGGTAAAACAAGTTAAGGAATTGGGAATAGGCAAATTATTGAGCAAAGTTTGTACAAGTTATTCTAAAAGATTCAATAAAAAATATGGGCATATTGGGCATGTTTTTCAGGATCAATTTAAATCTGTCTTAGTGGAAAACAATAATCAACTGCTCCACTTATCGGCATATATACATTCAAATCCAAAAGTTAGCGAGTTAGTTAAAGATCTCGAAAATTGGAAATTTAGCAGTTATCTAAATTTTATAAACAAGGAACAATATAATCTCTGTAGTAAAAATATTGTTTTAGAACAATTCAAAGATGTTAAAAACTACAAAAAACTTGTAGAGGACAGTGTAGAAAAAATAAAATCAACAAAAGATTTAAATTATGCACTCCTTGATTCAGAACCTTAATCTGCCGAGAAGATGCCCATCTCGGCAGGTTATTTTGTTGATTTACAAACAAATGAAGGAGGCGATGGAGTCGCCAGGATAAAGCTTCATAATGCGGACGCCTTGGGTAGAGCGGCCGAGAGACGGGATTTCAGAAAGACCGAGGCGGATGACCTGGCTCTTTTTTGACATGGCCACCGCTTCTTCTTCTTGGCCGGTAACTACGGCCGAGGCGATTATTTCGCCGGTTTTAGCGGTCACTTTGCTGGTTTTGATGCCAGAACCGCTTCGTTTTTGAATTTTGTATTCTTTTATTGATGTCTTTTTGCCATAACCATTGGCGCCCATGGTTAACAGGGCTGACATTTTTTCAGTTTCTTTTGGGACAGAATGGGCGCCGATAACCCTATCCCCTTTTTTAAGTTTTATGACTCTCACCCCGGCGGCGGTGCGACCCATTTCACGAACATCACTCTCCTTAAACCTGATTGACTGGCCTTTGGAAGTGACTACCATGCAGGAATCGCCTTTGGTCACGGCCGAAACAGAAACTAGTTTATCGCCATCCGAAAGTTTTATGGCAATAATGCCGCTGGCGCGTACATCATGAAAACTGGCCGCCGAGACCTTCTTGCCCGTTCCATCTTCGGTCACCATCATCAACGAAAGATTTTCCCAAGGCCTCCCCTTTGGGTCTTTATTTCCTAAGGGGAGGCCTTGGGAAATAGGCAAAATAGAAGTAACCCGCTCCCCCTCCGAAAGAGAAATGAAATTCATAATTGATTTGCCACGAGTAGCTCTTTTGCCTTCCGGCAATTCATACATTTTTATTTGGTAGGCTTTGCCTCTATCGGTAAAGAAAAGCAAATCAGAATGAGTACTAGCGGTCAAAAAATTAGTAACAAAATCTTCCTCTTTTGTATCTAAATCAACCACACCCACCCCACCTCTTTTTTGCTTTCTGTATTCATCCGGGTAAGTCCTTTTGACATAGCCGCCCTGGGTCAGGATAAGCGTATTTTCTTCATCGGCAATCAAGTCCTCCATTGATAAAACCTTAACTCCCCCTTTGATTACTTTGGTTCTGCGAGCATCTCCATACTTTTCGGAAATATCCGAAAGCTCTTTCTTTATTATAGAAAGGACTTTTCTTGAATTGGCTAAAATGCTTTCAAGTTCAGTGATAAGCTTTTGCACTTCAAAAAGTTCGTCTTCTATTTTTTGCCTTTCCAAACCGGCCAGTTTTTGCAAGCGCATTTCCAAAATAGCATTGGCTTGCAATTCGGAAAATTGAAATATCTTCATTAAATTCTGCCTTGCATCATCAATATCTTTTGATTTCTTTATCAGCTTTATAATCTCGTCAATATGGTCCAACGCCTTTTTGAGTCCGATTAAAATATGCTCTCTGGCCTTTGCTTCTTTTAAGTCAAATTCAGTTCTTCTTCTGACTACGATTTGCCTATGTTTTACAAACTCCTCCAAAATGCCCTTGAGAGAAATGGTCTGCGGCACCCCATTAACCAAAGCCACCAGGTTCAGATGAAAAGTATCCTCTAGCTGGGTATGTTTGTACAAGAAATTCAAAACTTTTTGAGGATAGCTGCCGCTTTTAAGGTCAATCACCACCCTGATATCCTTGGTGGATTCGTCACGAATGCTTTTTATGCCTTCTACTTTTTTATCCCGCACCAGTTCGGCTATTTTCATTATTAAATCCGCCTTGTTCACTCTGTAGGGAATTGAGGTAATGACAATTTGGGAACTATTTTTATCTTCTGCAATTTCAGCCACCCCGCGCGCCACAATGCCGCCTCGGCCGGTGGCGTAAGCGTGATGGATATCTTTGGCGTTAAAAATGATGCCGCCAAGAGGAAAATCGGGGCCCTGCACAAACTGCAAAAGATCTTCGGTGGTGGCATCTTTATTATCAATGAGATAGGCAGTGGCATCTATAACCTCGCGAAGATTATGCGGCGGAATATTGGTGGCCATGCCAACAGCAATGCCAAGAGAGCCGTTTAACAAAAGTTGCGGCGCAGTGGCAGGTAAAACAGAAGGTTCTTTTTTTGTGGCGTCATAGTTTGGCGCCCAATCCACTGTCTCTTTATTAATATCGCGCAGAAGCTCGCTGGCCACTTTGCTCATCTTGGCTTCGGTATAGCGCATGGCCGCCGCGCTGTCCCCATCCACCGAACCGAAGTTTCCCTGCCCAATCACCAGAGGATAGCGGATGCTGAAATCCTGAGCCATTTTAACCATTGCTTCGTAGGCGGCGGCGTCTCCGTGCGGATGATAATTTCCCAAGACCTCGCCGACCACGGCGGCTGATTTTCTGGTCTTGGCCGAAGCAGTCAACCCCATAGTGTGCATGGCGTAAAGAATGCGGCGGTGCACCGGCTTCAAACCATCGCGCACATCGGGCAAAGCCCGGTCGGTAATAACCGACATGGCGTAGTCAATGAATGATTTTTTCATCTCGCTTACAATAGAACGCGAAATAACGCCCGTATGAGCGCTTAAATTATCATCATTTTTGTCCTCTCTTTTGATCATTTATGCTTTATATTATAGCAAAATTTGACTTTGCATACAAGCTTAAACAACTCACCCTAAATCCCTCTCTTATAACAAGAGAGGGACTTTCGAAGCCCCCTTCCCTTGTTATAAGGGAAGGGGGTTGGGAGATGAGTTACTTCCTCTCATACACTTCAATGCCCGTAAAAAACGGCACTAAAACATTGGAAACGGAAGTTTTGAAGTCCTGATATTGCTTATTTATTTCCCCAAAAGCGGCTTGAAAAGTTTCTTTGGTATTCTGAATCGGCGAAGGAGCCAGGTCGGCCGAAATGACATTTGCCACTTGTTTTTTAGGCATTAGGTTGCCACCGTTAAAACTTAAGTAGTCCTTATAAAAAGCAAAACTGATAAATATAATAAAAGAAAAAGAGACAGCCAAACCCAAGGCCCATTTATTTCTGTGCGCCTCTTCTCTTTGCATTATTGAATTATATTTTTTTAACAGCATATTTGAAAATTGAAAATTGTGAATTGAAAATTATTGTTCTGAAAGAATAATTATCTCCCCTTCTTTTCCTTCCAAGTCCTTTTTTTTGATGGTTAATTTTTCAACCGCTTTTACTCCTTCTTCTCCTCCCTCTTTCAAAAATAATTTGAGGGATTTATCATCAAAGTTCATGGGAATAATTATAGAAGGTTCCAAAGATACCGCAAATTTATAGGCCTCTGTCGGATTTAATGTTCCATTGCCCCCAATAGGCACGAAAAGTATATCCACTCCATCAATGCCCGCTTTGGTTTCGCTCGGTATCTCCGCCTCTGCCAAGCCGCCTAAAAAGCACAGGTTCATATTTTCCAGATTGACCGTATATATTGTGTTTATCTTGTCCTGAGCTTGTCGAAGGATTTTTTCGTCATTTCCATAATTAGAAATTGACGGCAGTCCCTTTATAAAAACCCCCTGTATTTCGTACTCGCCCGGTCCGTTAATTATGAAGGCCTGTTTGTCTCCCCTGTTCACTTGATCAATGCCGTTCATGTCCGGATGATTTAAAGAAATCAAAGCGATATCGGCCCCAAAACTGCCTGCCTTAAATTTTGATTTTTTTGAAACCGGATCAAAAGCCAAAACCGTGTCCCCAAACTGGACCTTAAACGATTGCGCTCCTTGGTATGAAATAATCATACTCTTATTTTAGCATAAGTATTAGAACGGCTCAACGACAACTTGTGTTGAGCCGTTCTTCTTTTCCGCTCAAATTTTCTCGTAGTAGACTCCGGATCCGGTATCGCCCATCTGCTTCACTTTGCCTTCTTTCTCAAGCTCATCCAAATACCGCTCTGCCGTAGCGTCAGAGATGCCGAGCATTTTTTCTATATAGTTATTAGAAAGCTTGTCCTGAGTTTCTAGAAGTCCTAAAATACTTTTCTTTTTTGTGCTTTTTTCTCTTGCCTGTATTTCTATGAGTGATTCTTTCTTTTTCTTTTCTGGAATTTTTTTCACAAACCAAACAAGCGCTCCCCCAACAACTGCTCCTAAAATAAAAATCAAAATTTGGTTCATAAGGATATTTTAACATTTTTTAATTACGAAAGTTTAAATTTTATTCCTTCTTTTACAGCATCCGTTACTTTTTCTGCTATCTTAAAGATGGGAAATTCTTCATCACTACTATCAAGTTTTGGGGCAATATAAATTTTTTCAATTGAGTTAATCACAAATTGTTGTGTGTTAGATTTTCCATCATCGCTTTCATCTATTTCATTAACAGTTTTGCTAAAAGCAGAAAGTGATTTTGCTTGTGCCGCTTTGAACGCGTAACGTTCAAGAATAAAACGTTCTTTGTTGTATTGTCTAGTAGCAAACCATTCAGCGTAAATAAATGGTAGAGAAATTGTTAGTTTCAGAAAAAATTGTAAGTTTAATTGAACGAAAAAAGAATAAATAAAAAAAGTTAAACTCACAAATATCAGTCCAATAGTAGTACTAGCAAGAATAAAAAACCATTTTTTAAGTTCTTTCTCTATCTCCCCCTGACGTAATGAGAAAGCCAGAGCTAATGCCCCTGATCCCGCGCGTCCTAGTTGTTCCGTAATCTCTAACTCAAACTTTTTTATTTTTTCCTCTATTTCCAACAAAGTTTTATTTTGTGTTTCAAATGTTTCCTTACTTTCTTCTGCACTATTTACAAGTTCTTGTATTGAGCCCTCTAATGTAGAGGCATTTGTGTTTTTTTGTTTAAGTTCTGTTATTACCGTTTCCGCTTGTTGTTTCAGAATGTCAATTTCATTCTTTAATTTTGTTGCTTCTGACCGTCTATCTTGTATGACTTGAAATCTGCCATCTGCTGTGTCAGCTAATTTATGCAAATTACTAAAACGCTCCCCTAGTACATTCAGTGCATTTTGTAGTTCTGTTATCTTGCTCCTATTATCTTTTGCCATGTTATTTTTAATTATTTTCTGCTAACTTTCATAGTATATCATACATACCGAAACAAAACCGAAGTTATCCACAGGGTATCTATATTTTATGTAGTATAATGTATTAATGCTTCCTACAAAACAAAAACAACTTCTTGATTTTATAGAAAAATATATAATCCAAAAAGATATTGCCCCATCTCTAAAAGAGATGGGCAAAGGATTGGGAGTTAAATCTATATCTACCATACATCAACATTTATCTGCTCTGGAAAAAAAAGGATATATTCAAAGACTCAAAAACAGAACAAGAAGTATTGAGATTAAAAAACAAGTAGATATGGCTCGCATTCCTATACTCGGATTTATTGCCGCCGGAGAACCAATAGAGGCAGTAATAAATAAAGAATTTATTAGTGTCCCGAAATTAAAAATTGACAGAGAAAATGGTGTCTATGCACTTAAAGTAAAGGGTAACAGTATGATTGATGAAAATATAAAAGATGGCGATATTGTGCTAGTTAGATATCAAGAGACCGCAGAAAATGGACAGAGAGTAGTAGCTCTTATTGATAATAATGAAGCTACATTAAAAAAGTTTTATGCAGAAAAAAATAGTATTCGCTTACAACCAGCAAACAAATCTTATGAACCTATAATTATCAGGGGTGATAGAAATATACAAATTCAAGGTGTAGTCGTTGATGTTATACAAAGCACTCAAGAAACTTATTTTGAACCGATCATAAGTCCATTTTACGAATCTGAAAAAAAAATATTACCCAAAAACAAAATAATTTTGGGTGATGCCATTATTGAATTAAAGAAACTGCCAGATGAAAGTTGTGATGTTGTTATAGCCGACCCCCCATATAATATAGGTAAGGACTTTGGAAATAATAACGACAAAAGAGAACTTACGGATTATGTGCTTTGGTGTAAAGAATGGATAAATGAATGTATTCGTGTACTAAAACCAACGGGCACTATGTTTATATACGGGTTTAGCGAAATACTTGCCCATCTTTCCGTTGAAATTCCAGTAAACAAAAGATGGCTTATTTGGCATTATACAAACAAAAATGTTGCTTCGCTAAATTTCTGGCAAAGAAGCCATGAAGCTATAATTTGCGCGTGGAAGAGTGGGCCGATTTTTAACAGAGACGAAGTGCGAGAACCATATACGGAAGGATTTTTGAACGGAGCTGCTGGAAAGATAAGAAAAGGAACATTGGGAAGATTTAGCAGCAGCGGTTTGGAAACTATTTATAAAGCCCACGAGGGCGGGGCTTTACCAAGAGATGTTATAAAAATTCCCGCTCTTGCTGGCGGAGCTGGAATGATTGAGAGATGGTTTTTATGCAAAACCTGTGATGGTGTTTATGAACCGCGACAACTAAAAAATCATGATGGACACGAAACAATGAAGCATCCGACACAAAAACCATTTGAACTTTCGCGAAAATTAATAAGATCAGCCATGCCCAAAAAAGATGGCGTTGTATTAGTACCTTTCGTTGGTACTGGCTCGGAATGCGCGGCAGCAAAAGAATTGGGGCAATCGTATATCGGCTTTGAGATCAATCCAGATTATGTAAAATTGGCAGAAAAAATAGTGGGCAATAAAAAAATGGTTGCTAGATTATTTTAGGGTTTTGTCTATTTCTTTTTTCTTTTGTTCAAAAGCATAAGGAGTAAAAATAACAAAACCATTCGGGAATCTTTTTAATTCTTTGTTTTCTTGAAATCTTTTGTACGGTAATTTAAGTTTTCCATCTTTTTTCTTTGGGTTTTCAAAATAATCGCTGCCCGGAACTTCATAGTTAATATTAATAAATTCACCTTCTATTTTGTTTTTAACCCCACCCTTACCGCGCCTGACTTCTCCACTAAATGATTTCTTTTTAACTTGATAATTTAAGATTTTCTTTTTATATACAACTTGGAAATCGGCCCCCCGATGGTCAAGTTCGCCTGACATTGCGACTGTGCCCTCGCCAAAGACCGACTCCGCTACATAGCCAGCATGTATTTGAGTAATAATACTCGCCCAAGTCCTATAAATTCTTGCGGGTAATCCTTTATTGAAACATCCTTTACACATACCGGTTTTTTCTTGAAACTTTTTAATGTCCGTTCCGTACTCTTTTAGATATTCTTTATAAAGTTTTTCAAAACTTAGAAACTCTTTCTTATCCCAATATACTTTATAGAGCAAATTGATAGCCTGGATTTCTTTTGGCAAATCCATTTCCACGATTTTAATAGGCCTATATTTATCACGATAGGATTTAAGATCAACTGATTGTAAAAAATT
>CAYIPT010000017.1:0-13235 GCA_964365465.1 uncultured Candidatus Saccharibacteria bacterium
GATATTATTCCAGATTTACCAGAATAGAACTGCTTAGCCAATGGTGGTTTCAGTGCGATTTTTGGTCAGAGCTGGTAATTTTAGTAGGCGCGTTGTGGCTGCTTTTTAAGGGTAAGAAATCTGTGATGGTTGCTAAACCGAATTAACCGATAGGACTATTTTGTATTCTGTTTGTCATCCCATTTTAAGGTGAGTCGCGCTAGAGTTATTTTTTCTTTTTGAAATTATAAACCCGGGTGGATATATTTTTCGTTGGCTTCCAGCATGGCGTTTGTCAATTCCGGATTATAACCGACACTTTCAGCCCAGGCCGCCCAGCCATAAACATCTTTAGGCACGCATTTTGAATTGAAACCCCTTTCTTTCGGATAAACAAAAGTGAACCACAAATTAAACCGCGGGTCGTCCCCGTAGACGGCGTCTCTTATGATGTAATAATCCATCCCCGCTTTTTGGCAGACATCATACAATTCCTGGCATTGGGCGACTTTGAAAGCTATAGCGCGATTTTCCGACAGTTTAATAACCTCAGCTTCGTAGTTAGTGACTTGCCTTATTGAAATATTGGCGTTATACGCCTTTTGATAAAGCTCTATAACTTTTCTTCTATTTTCCGGCTTGCCGCCAATAATCATAAAAGGCCTGCTCTTTTGGTCTGTCATTGGATGATTGACCGTCTCTCCCAAATATTCCGGCTGAAAAACCACATTTTTATTTTTAAACTTATTGCAAGTTCCCGGTATCACCGTTGAGCGGACAATAATCAAATCTTCCTCGCTATTTTCTATGACATCTTCAACGATGGAGGTGTCAAGCTTGCCGTATTTCATAGGTGTCGGCACGCAAACAAAAGCCACATCGGCTTTTTCTTTGCATATCATTTTCAATTCCGGATCATGAACTAGGGCCTCCGGAAAAATGGTTTTCATGGCCTTTCCCACCCAGCCATAGCCGTATATTTTAATGGTCATACATTCGCCATAATACATATTTATCCTTCATCTGCAAGTCATTTGATAAAAATCTATATAAAAAGTAAGCCCCCGAGTAGCTCGCGCCACTCGGGGTCTTTGTTCTAACTTCGGAATTCCGGCAGGACCCCGCCTTTCAGAAAGGAAAAGTCCGCATTCTCGGCCACGAACCACCTCATCTGGCGTTCGAATTTTGTGCCGAGCTTTGACTGCTCTCGCTTCTGGACATCGGGATCGTCGGAGACAACCCAACGCGCTCCCGTCACAGGGAGAACCGGCGCGATGCACGGACCGAAGGTCTTCACGAGACGGATGAGAGGAATGATTTCCTCAACACCAGCCACATTGTAGAAGACCTCGCCTCTCTCCGGTGACCAGCCGCGGGCGTAATCCACCAACCGGTCATCTTTGAGCGGCTTTGCGGCCCGGAGATCGAAACCTCCAACAGTCGCCAAGCTCTCGTTGTGCCAGATGGCAAAGGTGTTTGCAATCCGCCCGTCGAGAATTGATTGAGCAAGCTCGCTGATGGCCAGACCGGTCACTTTGGCGCCGGCTTCCAGCGCAGAGAGCATTGCTTCCATATTCTCGGAAGTGAGATAGCTTTTCACCCCGCTGGATAGGATCATCGTGTAATCGATCCGATCCCGCATCTGATGAGCGACGCCATAATTCAGCATGCCGCAAAAAATGTCTCCGTGCCGTACTTCTGCCACGTGGACATTCCGCTTTGTGCTGTCCCCGATTGCTTCCCGGAGAGCTGCCGTGGTGTCTCCGCAGTCCGTGTCCCCATGCCGGCTGTCGGCCGACACCAGGACATCAATCCGCGAAAAAACGCGTTTGCCGCCAACTTCAATCGCGAGGGCGACGTTTACCGTGTCGATCACCTGATCGACATTTTGTTCAACGAGTTCGGGCTTCGGCGAGAACACTCGCAGAATGAGCCCGACCCGATTCCTGTCAAGCAACATGTTACTTCTCCTGGGTACACCCTTTGTTGCGTCCTCTTGGAGGCGTAGGGGTATGGATTTAACTGCTTACTTCTGTCTACTAATATAGCATTTTCTATATTTTAAGTCAATACCACAAAATATTGCCATTTTTGTTTATTGTTTATGATAAAATATACTCATGATTAAAAAAGTTTTTATACTTTTGGTTTTGATTTTTTTCTTTAATAGTTTTGTAAATGTTGCTGAAGCGGTCGGAGTGCCGACGATTTTTAGTTATCAGGGGCGTCTGACCAATGCCGCCGGCAATCTTTTGGGAGATTCCGGCACGACTTATTATTTTAAGTTTTCTATTTGGGATGTGTCTACTGACGGAAATTCTGCCACCAACCGCCTCTGGCCTTCAAGCGCTCCGTCCGCGGTTTCGGCTACCGTGAGGCAGGGGGTCTTTAACGTGAACATAGACACCACAAACTACAATTTCAATACTGACGATGAAATTTACCTACAGGTTGAAGTTTCCTCAACTTTAGGGGGCACTTATGAAGCCCTTGACCCTAGGCAGAGAATTTCGGCCGCTCCCTTCGCCCAGGTTTCGGGGGCGGTAAGCGGAACAGGCCCCTCTTCTTTTGGCACCACCACCTCGTTTGGGACATCGCTTGTTTCCATTGAAGCCACTTCAACCCAATCGGTTGGCCTATCTATCCGCGGATTCGCCAGCCAGCTAGCCAATCTTTTTCAAATTCAAAGTTCGGTCGGTCTCAACCTTTTTACTGTGGATAGTGGCGGCAATGTTGCGGTTGGAACGACGACAGCGACTAGAAAATTCAATATTTTAAGCGGCAGCAGCAACGCCCAATTAAGAGTGAGTCAGGCAAGCGATGTTTATGGCGAATTTTATGTTGTTCCCGTTACGGGCGATGTTGAACTTTCTTCAATAGGAAAAAACATCAGAATGCAAGACGAAAACTTATGGGTCTGTTCGGGCGGTGCCTGCGAAGCGAGTGCCCTTACCGACGGCAGCGAAGGAAATATTGTAGTCCAAACTGCGGTTATATTTAACAATAAATTCAGATTTGAACTCAAAGATAATGGTGCTGCCACCACCACGACGATTATGACGGATTCGTTGGGAAACGAAATACTTGAGTTTGATGATGGCGGCGGACCGTAACAACTTATTTTAATGACTCTACTTGAAGAACTAAAAATATTTGCCAAAAATATTCTTCATTGGCTTTACGCTTTTGCCGCTTTCTCTCTTTTCTTTTTTATTTTCGGCCTGAAGGAAATGGCCATTTTCGGCAGAAATTATTTTTTGCCTCTGCCAACCCCAAACTCTTTTTCCGCCCAGATTTTCAATAAAATCAGATATGATCTTTTACCGCCGGATGTTCAGTTGGTGGTGACCAACCCCATGAGCGCTTTTGTCTCTCAAATGCTCCTCTCTTTATTATTGGGTTTTTTGTTCACCTTGCCTTTTTTTCTTTATAAAATCATCATTTATATCCAGCCGGCCCTTTTGCCGCAGGAAAAAAAAGCGGTTTTGTTGTCTTTATTGCCATTCGTTTTCTTATTTTTTTCCGGCTGCCTGTTTTCCTATTATTTTCTGGTTCCGGCCACCTTTAAGGTGCTTTATCCGTATGCCACTAGCATCGGGGCCATGCCATTTTTTTCCATAGATGAGTTTATCTATTATGTTTTCGGCTTGATGATGGCTGTCGGACTGATGTTCCTGTTGCCTTTGTTTATGATTTTGTTGAGTGTCATGAGAATTATAGAGCCCGAATTTTGGAGAAATAAATGGCGACACGCGCTTCTGTTTTTTTTAGTCCTGTCTGCTATAATTACTCCAGACGGCACGGGCATTACCATGGTGATGCTCTTCCTTCCGTTGATGGCGCTTTATTTCACTGGCTATGTTTTTGCCAATAAGTTGAGTAGAGGTGTATAATTAAGAAAGGAGGTCGAATTAGCAAAAATTTAACACAAAAAATAACATGTTTGGATTAGGAGTTACGGAAATAGTAATCATTTTGGCCGTGGTGGCGGTGCTTTCTTTTCTTTATTGGAGAAACAAAAAAAGCAAAATATAAATGATAGGGCCGAATTGGTAGAAGATTAAACACAATAATATGTTTGGATTAGGAATTTCAGAATTAATAATCATTTTGATAGTGGTGGTGGTTTTCTTTTTTGGCGGAGAAAAAATATCGGAATTGGCCAGGGGCCTGGGCCGGTTTACGGGGGAATTTAAAAAGGGTAAGGCCGAGATGGAGAAGGAAATGAAAAAAGCTGAAAAAGAATTGAAAAAACCCGGCAAAAATTAAAATAAGGGAAAAGGTGTGGATAAAAACAGAAGAAAATTTCTAAAAATAATATTAATCGGTGGCGGAACACTCATTGCGGGGAAAGTCCTAAACCCCTTGTTTTCGGTGTTTTCAGATAATTCGTCCGCTAAAACCGATTCATCCACCGAAGCCGATACTAGAAATTTTCAGATTTCTGAGGATAAAAAAAGTTTATCCATTTTTGACAGCGCTGGGGAAGAAATATTTCAAATTGACAAGGAAGCTTAATGTAATAAGATAGGGAAAAAATGACAGAAAAAACAGATTGCAACAAACACAAATGGATCCCTCTTTTGGGGGTTGATAAAGGGAAGAATATTCCCACCTCTCTTTTTACTTGCTTAAAATGCGGGGACTTAAAAGTGGGCGTTGAAACCATTAAAATTTCCCGCTTTCGTCTGGATATGGGCAACCTGCCTATAAAAAGTGTTTCAACGGTCGGAATAAATGAATCCCTCTCGTCCGACCATACGGCCTCGGGGATAATAGTGTCAATGACTGCCGGCGAGGATCTTGCATTTGGGGATTTTGTATTTTTTGAATCAGATGGAAAATGCTGGAAGGCGGATGCCAATGTCGCCGGCGCCTATCCTTGCATGGGAATGGCGATAGCCACAATAAACGCCGACGCGGCAGGGGATATCCTTCTCCATGGGACCGCCCGGGACGCCTCTTGGACTTTGGCGGCTGGCGGAGTGGTTTATCTTTCCAAAGATCCGGCAGGAACGATTACCCATACGCAACCAGCGGTATCGGGCGACATAATTCAAGTTCTTGGAATTGCCACCAATGCGACCAGAATTTATTTTAATCCATCCGCCGACTATCTGACTCACACTTAGACCACTACCCGCTTTATGTTATCAATAATAATACCAAGCAGAAAAGAGAGGTTTCTTAGTCAGACCATACAAGATGTCTTGGATAATGCTACAGGAGAAATTGAAGTTTTTCCCGTTTTGGACGCTTACGCGCTGCCTGATAGCGAACTTATCAAAGATCCGAGAGTTCATTATCTCCACCTTGAACCGGACGGTTACAATACCATGCAAAAAAGGCAGGGCATAAACATGGGGGTGTCTCTCGCCAAAGGAGAATATGTAATGTCCTTGGACGCCCACTGCATGGTTGCCAAAGGATTTGATGAGATATTAGCTAGAGATTGCGAAGATAATTGGATAGTGATTCCCAGAAGATATAAGTTGGAGCCCATAAGCTGGACCACCAGAACAGATATTCCCGCCATTGATTATGAATATTGGATGTTTGACGCCTATAACAAGCATTATTTGAAACCGTATCGTTGGACCAGGCCGGGACATGAAAATATCATGATAGACGACACCTTGACATTTCAGGGCTCCTGCTGGTTTATGAAAAAAACCTATTTTCAAAAAATGGGGTTTATGAAGATTGAAGGGTATACCGGCTGGGGCCAGGAAGATGTGGAATTAGCCATGGAAATCCACACCACTGGGGGAAGGGTAATTGTAAATAAAAATACATGGTATGCCCACCTTTTTAAAGGAAAAACATTCGGGAGAATGTATGAAGCCAACAATCTCCAGCACCAAAGGTCCCGCGATTACACTTATGATTATTGGTGTGTTCAACGCAAAGACGATTTTTTCAATGTGCTAAAGAAATTTGCCCCTATACCCAACTGGACAATATTATGATAAAAATTTTTGTATGACAAAAAATAAGATATTCTTAGATGTCGGGGCGCACACTGGAGAAACGCTTGCAATAGCGTTAGAGCCCAAGTATTGTTTTGACAAGTTATACTGCTTTGAGCCTGTGGCTGAATGTTGTGATGCTATAAGAGAGTTAAGCGATAAAAGAGTAGAGGTATGCGAGTATGGTTTATGGAATGAAAATTGCACAGGAAAAATATATAACCCCAAAAGCAAAAGTGGTTCACTGTTTAAGGAGAAATTTGAAGTTGGGGCTTTGTCGCGGGATGTCAAGTTAGTAAGAGCCAGTGATTGGTTTAATCAAAATATTATGATGGAAGATGTGGTATATCTTAAACTAAACTGCGAGGGTGCAGAATGCGCCATTCTTGATGATTTGATTAAAACCGACGAGTACAAAAAAATTGATGTGTTGATGGTTGACTTTGATGTGCGCAAAATTTCTTCACAAAATCATTTAATGAACGAGATGAAGGTTAGATTAAATAAGTTGGGCATCCCTAAGATATTTTATGTTGACGAATATAATTTGGCAAGAGGAACCCACAGTTATTTTACACATTTTTGGTTGGATGATTCAGAAAAGTTTATGGAGTAAAAATATCAAAATTAATATAACAGTAAATACAAAAAACGAAAATTATGGATACTCTAAAATTCATACAAAGCAGATATCAAATAGCTGATTTTGATCAAGAAATACCCATAAAACTGAATTCAGATAGATTTAAGGAATTACCCAAATTGTTTAGGAAATTGGGCTTTAAGGTAGGAGCGGAAATTGGGGTATCAACCGGCAGGTATTCCAAAGTTTTGCATAGAAGCATACCAGGCCTAAAGCTTTATTGCATAGATCCTTGGCTGGCTTATGATGGGTATGTGGAACAAAACAATGAGGCCGGTCAGATTGTATTAAACGGATGTATGGAAGTGGCTAAGGCAAGATTGGCTCCATATAATTGCCAATTCATCAAGGCATTTTCAACAGATGCCGCCAAATTGATAAAAGACGAATCATTGGATTTTGTATTCATAGACGGCAATCATAGTTTTGAATATGTTATTGAAGATATTGCGCAGTGGAGCAAAAAAGTTCGCAAGGGTGGAATAGTGTCCGGCCACGACTTTTGGAATAGCGAGGAGACCCCGACAAAGCGCTTGTATCTTAAGAATCCGACTCCTCTAGAAAAAATGCGTTTGTGCCAAGTAAAAGACGCTGTTTTGGCTTGGACAAAAACGAACAAAATCAAACCTTGGTTTGTAACAGCACTGGATAATTGCTCCAGTTGGTTTTGGGTAAAAGAATGAAGTACGATTATCTCATAGTTGGCGCGGGAATATTTGGATGCACATTGGCAGAGAGAATAGCCAATGACTTAAAAGCCGCTGTTCTTATCATAGACAAACGATCCCACATAGGCGGTAATTGTTATTCAGAATTAGACAAAGAAACCGGTATTGAAACGCATAAATACGGCACTCATGTTTTCCACACCTCCTCTGGCAAGGCCTGGGAATACATTACGAAATTTACAGAATTTAATAGCTATCATCATCAGGTATTTGCCAATTATAGGAATAAGCTTTACCGCATGCCTTTTAACCTGGAAACAATAAACTCGTTTTATGGCGTGAAATTGACTCCCTCGGAAGCCAAAAAGTTTATGGGGAAAGAAATAGGCAGGGAAGATATTGGAAATCCTAAAAATCTTGAGGAAAAGGCGATCTCTCTGGTTGGCAGACCGCTCTACGAAGCGTTCATTAAGCATTATACAATCAAACAATGGGCCAAGAATCCCAAAGATTTGCCATCAAACATAATTGAACGTCTGCCCGTAAGATATGATTATAGAAATGATTATTTTGCCAATACCAGATGGCAGGGCATTCCCATAGACGGCTATACAGCTATGTTTGAAAAAATGCTTAAATCGCCCCGCATCCGCATAAAATTAAATTGCGACTATTTTAAGCATAGTTTCAAGGTTAATAAGAAAGTTATTTATACCGGACCCATAGACCAATATTTTGGATATAAATATGGCAAGTTGGAATGGAGAACGGCCAAATTATCAAAAAAAATTATTAATCTGGAAGATTATCAAGGAACTTCCGTTATAAATTATGCAGACCCGGAAGTAAAATACACGCGCATTCACGAACCGAAGCATCTGCATCCGGAGAGAAAACAAAATAAGAACAAAACTGTAATCTTCTACGAGACCTCCACTTATGATAAAGACAACCCGCATTACCCGATTAATTCCGAGTCCAATCAGGAGAAACTTAAAAAATACAAAAAACTTGCATTTGATAAAGAGAACATTATAATAGGCGGCAGGCTTGGGGACTATGCTTATTACGATATTGATAAAGCCATCTTGAACGCTCTTGATACTTATAATAACCGCATAAAATTAAACACATAAAATTATGAAATTAGCCATATTAACCGCAAATCTTGGCAAGTTTGAACCGCAAGTTGAGTGGGCTAAGCAGATTATTCCCGGAGTGGATATAACAGTCAAAAGATTTACAGATGAGAATTTTCCACCCAGAATAACTTTGCATCCCCGCGTGCAATCGCATATACCCAAATATTTTGGGTGGGAGATGGAGCCTGGGTACGACTGTTATTTGTGGGTAGATTCCTCTCGCGGATTATTAAGAGAAGATGCCGCGGAATGGTTTTATAAACACGCCCAAGGTGTGGATATGGTTCTATTTAAACATCCTCAAAGAAATACTGTTAAACAAGAAGCCGATTTCGTTCGCGTAAGAATGAACAAACCTTATCTAAAAAGTCGATATGGTGGCGATTTATTGGAAGAACAATTGGCGGCCATACCCAAAGAATATCCCGATAACAAACTATACGCCTCCACCGCTTTCTTTTACTGGAACAGGGCCAATGTCAGAGATATGATGAAAGAATGGTGGTTTTATACTACGCGCTATCACGCCTTGGACCAACTGGTTTTGCCATATTTAGTGTGGGAACACAATATAAAAACCAAGGAACTGGATGAAGATGTCTACCATTGTGAATACATACCCATGATGAGAAAATGACAAAAGGAATTGTATATTACACGGATAACAGATGCGATAAAACAGTATGGACGGCTGTTCAAAAACAGCTGAAACCTTGCGGACTTCCCATAGTTTCGGTTTCTCTTGAACCCATAGATTTCGGAGAAAACATTGTTTTTAATGGAAAAAGGGGACGGTTGACCATGTTCAAACAAATATTGGCGGGCTTGGAAAACAGCCGGTCGGACATTATATTTTTTGCGGAGCATGATGTTTTGTATCATCCCTCGCATTTTGAATTCGCGCCTTCTAAAAAAAACGCATTCTATTATAACGAGAACAGATGGAGGGTGGATTTGAAAACAGGACAGGCGCTATTTTATCTTTGCCCGTCCACAAGCGGATTATGCGCCCACAAAAATTTATTGCTTGAATATTATCAAGATAGGGTGGCAAGAATAGAAAAAGAAGGATACGATCATAAGGAAAATTATGAACCGGGGTTAAAAACCGGCTACGAAAAATGGATGTCAAAATATCCAAATATAGACATAAGACATGGGCGTAATTTGACTCAAAGCAGATGGAAACAAGAGCAGTTCAAGGACAAAAATACTTGTCTCGGCTGGACTATGGCGGATGAAGTTCCGGGTTGGGGAGTAACCAAAGGCAGATTTGATGATATATTAAGAGGGATAAAATAAATGTATAATAAAACTAATTTTATGAATGATTTAACCATAATTTATTATTCGGCCAACACCGTCAGCCCCTATTTCTTTGAGAACACAAAGAAGGCCTTGTTAAAAGCTATCGGGGAAATTCCTTTGATAAGTGTTTCCCATAAGCCCATGGATTTGGGCAAAAATATATGCGTGGGCGACATCGGGCGGTCAAACATCAACATTTACAAGCAATTATTAATCGGAGCAAAAGAAGCCGATACTGAATATATTGCCACTGCGGAAGATGACACTCTTTATCACGAAAGTCACTTTAAGCATCGGCCAGCCCAGGGATTATTCGGATATAACATAAACAGATGGTCGCTTTTCACATGGTCGCAGCCGCCCATATTTTCAAATCGGGGCAGGATGACCCTAAACACCCTCATAGCGCCGAGAAAATTATTGATAGAAGCATTAGAAGAGAGATTTGCCAAGTATCCCAAAGACGAAATGATACCCTTAAAGTTTTGGGGAGAGGTCGGGAGATACGAAAAATATTTGGGAGTTACGGTCCAGCTAACCGAGCAATTCCAATCAGAAATGCCAATCATTATGTTCAACCATCCTGAATCCTTAAATTATGACCAACAAGGAGAAAGAAAGAAATTGGGAGACGAGAGGTTGTATTCTTTGCCTTATTGGGGCAAGGCGAGCGAAATTGTAAAACTTTACCAATAAAATGAAATACGATTTATCAATTTTAATACCGGCTAAAAATGAAGAATTTCTCAGGCGAACCGTTGATGATATTTTAAGCAATATTGAAGGCAAAACGGAAGTGATTGTCGTTTTGGACGGTTATGAGACAGAATTGCCTTTAATGCTGGATGACTCTAGAGTCACAACTTTATTTAATCGCGAGAGCGCGGGACAAAGGGCGGCCACCAACCAGGCCTGCCGCCTTTCGGGAGCTAAATATATCATGAAATGCGATGCTCACTGCGCCTTTGATAAAGGGTTTGATGTCAAAATGATGGCCGAAATACATGATGATTGTACTATTGTGCCGATTATGCGGAACTTGCACGCCTTTGATTGGGTATGTCCGGACGGGCATCGTAGGTATCAGAGCCCAAGCGGAGTGTGCAGGGAATGCGGAAAGCCCACAGCCAAAGATGTGGTCTGGATAGCCAAAACCAATCCCCAAAGCACCTCGTATTGCTTTGACCAAGAACCGCATTTTCAATATTTCAGGGAATTCGCCAAAAGGCCTGAATACAAAAAAGATCTGGAGGAAAAAAAATTGACGGAAAGCATGTCAATTCAGGGTTCATGTTTTATGCTTACTCGCGACAAATATTGGGAACTCAATATATCGGATGAATCGTTCGGTTCATGGGGTTCGCAAGGGATTGAAGTGGCTTGCAAAACATGGCTTTCGGGTGGCAAGGTAATGATCAATCATAAAACATGGTATGCCCATATGTTCAGAACTCAGGGCGGGGACTTCGGTTTTCCTTATGAAAATCCGGGCAAAAAAGTGGAATACGCCAAAAAAACAGCCAGAGAATTATTTTTTGACAATAAATGGGAAAAGCAAATTCATCCTCTTTCGTGGCTTTTGGAAAAATTCTGGCCGGTGCCCGGCTGGACAGAAGAAGCCAGAGCTAAAATAAAGGCCTGGCCTTTGCCTAGTAAAACCGATAAATAAATTATCCCCACCCAAATCTTGCGTTTCAGTAGGTTATCAAATATGATAAGTCCAAGATATGTTAAAAAACACATATTTTGGCAATAAAGCTACAAAAAATGCAATATATTGAGCTAAGAGAGAAATTAAAGGACTTTAAAATATTTAACCTCAATGACATAAGAAAAATTGAGGCAAATTTTGATTTGCGGCGGTTGAATGAGTGGCAGAAGAAGAATTATATAAAAAAAATAAGGCAAGGTTTTTATATTTTTTCTGATTTGGATATAAACGAACAAACGCTTTTTATTATTGCTAACCGCATTCACGGACCGTCGTATATCTCGCTTGAGATGGCGCTATCACTTTACGGACTTATTCCTGAGTCAGTCTATGGCATTACATCAGTTACAACACAAAAAACAAAGACATTGAAAACTCCTATCGGCGACTTTATCTATCGGCATATAAGGCCGAAACTTATGTTTGGTTATGAATTGCGAGAGTATGATGAAAATCACTATAAAATCGCAGATATAGAAAAAGCGGTTCTTGATTATCTCTATTTTAATTCAAAGATAAACAATAAAGAATCTTTTACGGGGCTGCGCTTCAATGCTGCCGAGTTTAAGGAAAAAGTGGATATGGAAAAGTTTAATAAGTATCTTCTCGTTTTTGGCAACAAGGCGCTTGCGAGGCGGACGAAGAAATTTTTAACATATATCCAGCATGCTTGATTTAAAAAATATAGAAAAATATTATCCGGATAATGAAAGGCACTTTAAGAGGAATATTTTGAGAGAATATTTGCAATATAAAATTCTGGAAATTATTTTTGCATCCGAATATGCCGGCAAACTGGTATTCATAGGCGGCACGGCTTTGCGCATCATTTATCAAAATAAGCGTTTTTCCGAGGATATTGATTTTGATAATTTCGGATTAACTGATATTGAATTTAGAGAAACGGCGCAAAAAGTTAAAAATGGTTTGGAGGCGGAAGGATTTAAGGTAGAAATAGATTTTGCAGGCAAAGGATCTTACCGTTGCAATGTTCGTTTTCCTGGTCTGCTTTTTACCAGCGGACTTTCACCGCATCATGACGAAAAAATACTTATTCAAATTGACAGTTTGGCCCAAGGTTTTGACTATCAACCGGAGCGAAAGATTTTAAACAAATTTGATGTTTTCACCGAAATTTTTGTTTCCTCGTCTAGTTTATTGTTGTCGCAAAAAATCAGCGCCGCCTTAACCCGCAAGCGGGCAAAGGGCAGGGACTTTTATGACATTGTTTTCCTGCTATCCTTCACCAAGCCCAATTATAAGTTTCTTGAACTAAAATTAGGTATTGGCGATGCAGAAAAACTAAGAGACAAACTGGTTGAGATAAGCAATAAGCTTAACTTTGCAGAACTGGCGCGGGACATAGAACCTTTCCTGTTTAATCAGAGTGATAGCAAAAAAGTTGAGCTGTTTTTGGATTTTATTAAGCAGGCCAAGCTATAAATTCTAGCCCGTGCCGGGTTGGAATCAAGATACTTAAACCCATGCCTCCAAAACGAATAAAAAAAATATCAAAATTAAATGCAACTACCTATAAGTTTCAAATAGGCAAAGATTCGTATGATGACGACATAATCATAGGTGGTCCAGACCCTTCAAAATTCAAACCCCAAATCCAAATGAGCCGTTGGAAATGGGGCAGGGCGCCTGTTAATATTTCTATTGAACTCAAATATCAAGAAGGCATCGCCGGAACCCATAGAAAATACGGGGAAAAAATCAGATTTGCGACAAGCGATTTCGCTTACGACATTTATGGTAAAGAACCGTCTGAAATCCCAGGGATGTCGTTGGACGAAAGAGGGGGAATTGAAC
>CAYIPT010000018.1:0-11686 GCA_964365465.1 uncultured Candidatus Saccharibacteria bacterium
TTTCTGTTCTTAAGGGATTAAAAAAAGAAAATCCCGAACTCTCGGAAGCGGAACTCCAAGAGAAGGTAAAAATATTTGCCGCCTCTACAAACGGAGATTTGCGTTCTTCTCCGCCGCCCCATCTGACGGGCGGGGCAGTCGATTTAACCATGGTGAATCTAGAAGATCGTAAGCAAGTTGATATGGGCAAAAAGGGAGGGCTGTACGGCACGGCCTTTCCCGATGCTTTGGAGGGGCAAAATTCGGAAGAATTTGAAGGGGCAAAACAACTCAGGCGACTTCTTTTCTGGATTGCACGCGAGCAGCAGATGATCGTTAATCCAACGGAATGGTGGCACCTTTCGTGGGGAGATCAGATGTGGGCATGGATAACCAAGTCGCCATACGCTATTTACGGCGTTGCGGAAAATTTTGTGTATACGGCGGGTTCTTAAAACAAGACCCGCCGTTTCGTTATAATTTTTTTTAGTGTATTATAAAAAAATGGAATTAAAAGGTAAAAAAGTATTGCTAATGGGATTGGGGGTTTTGGGGGGCGGAGTGGCTACTGCAAGATTTCTTGTTGAAAACGGGGCTCTTTTGACCATAACTGATTTGAAAGATTCAGAACATCTTAAACCTTCGCTTGAAAAATTGGAAGATTTAAAAAGTAAAATTAAATTTGTTTTAGGAGAACACAGAGAAAAAATTTTTTTAGAAAATGAGATTATAGTCATAAATCCAGATGTGCCAGCTGATAATAAATTTGTCCAGTTGGCGAAAGAAAATAGTAAAAAAATAGAAAATGAATTAACTCTTTTTTACAAATTTTGCCCGAGCCGAAAAATTGTCGCGGTCACCGGCACTCGCGGCAAAACCACCACTGTCAATTGGATAGCGCATTTTTTGAAATCACACAACCCAAATACATTGCTGATTGGGAATTCTCCCGACAAACCCTTTTTGCAGGAAATTGAAAAAGTGAAAAAGGACAGTATTATTGTGCTAGAAGTTCCTTCCTATCATCTTGAAATAGCAAATGAAAATAATTTTAAGCCGCATATAGCCGTTATCACCAATTTGTATCGCGACCATATAAATAGGCACAAAACAATGGAGGAATACGCTCTGGCCAAAGCCAATATTTTCAAAGGTCAAAACCAAAACGACTTTTTAATTTTGAATAAAGAAAATGAATGGACTAATTTTTTCTTATCACAGAACCCCAAATCCAAAGTTTTATTTTCTTCTGAAGAAAATTTAGTTATAGATAAAAGTGAATTTATAAAACAGTGGGGAGAACATAACTTGCAAAATTTTGCCGCCTCTTTTTTGGTGGCGTTAACTTTGGGAATCTCTGCCGAAGAAATTAAAAGACAAATTGCCACATTGCCTCAAATAAAGTTTAGAGAAGAAAAAATTTATGATAATGGTAAAATGCAAATTTATAACGATACCACAGCTACCTCTCCTGAAGCCTTGATTGCTTCAATGGAAAGATTTTTGAGAAAAGATGAAAAAGTTGTTTTCATAAGTGGCGGGACGGATAGGGAACTTGATTACAAAAACTGGGCAAAAGTAGCTCAAAAATTAATTAGGCCTGAAAATCTGATTTTATTATCCGGAAGCGCCACCGAAAAGATTAAAAAAGAATTAGGTTGGGAAAAATTCATTGAATTTGATAGTTTAGAAAAGTGTTTAAAAAAAGCTTTGGAAATTGTGGAAAGCGATAAAATAATTTTTTCACCTGGAGCTAAAAGTTTTGAGAAATTCAAAAATGAATTTGATCGCGGCGAGCAGTTTAACCTACTGGTAAAACAAATGTTGTCTTAAATTTTGTTTTGTGCTAACATACTTTTATGTCGCAAGATCAACTTATACGGCTTGTAAATAAATCAACAGGAGAGGTTTATTGGACGCGTAAAAATAAGCGTAAAGTAGAGCGCAAAATAGAACTCAAAAAATACTCTAAAAAGCTCCGCAAGCGAGTGGTTTTTAAGGAAGCTAAAAAATAGTAGCTAGTAACCAGCATCTAGTAGCAAGGTAAAGACAAAACTAGCCCAAACAGGCTATTTTTGTTAATATTTCAATGTTGGGTGATTAGGTAAGTGGTATACCGGCGGTCTCCAAAACCGCATTCGGGGGTCCGATTCCTCCATCACCCGCTAAAAATTTTTCAACTTCTTTTTCTACCCCCTTAATCTTTGGTATTATCCAAGTAATACTCTTATCTTTTTTGAACCAAGTCATTTGACGCTTGGCGTATCGCCAAGTTTTTTCTGCCATTTCTTTTTTTAGTTGTCTAGTGTCAAAGGTTCCCTTTGACAGGTACCGGGCAACCAGTTTGTATTCAAGTCCGATTTCCGACATGCGTTTCCAGGACAAACCTTTTTTGTGCAAATTTAAAACTTCTTTCAAAAGTCCCATTTTAAACCATTTATTTATTCTTTTATTTATTTTTTCTTTTAATTTTTTTTCGTCTAAAATGTATTTTTTCTCTTCCTGCCCCTCTCTTAATGTAAGAGAGGGGTTGGGATGAGTTATTTTTTTAAGCGGGGCAATTCCTATTTTCAAAACCTCGTACCCCGTATCTCGCGCTTCGTATTTCGGAACTCGTCCCAATTTTTCACATATTTCAACCGCTCTTATAAGCCGCCTGGGATTTTTAGCGTCAATATTTTTTGCTCTCTCCGGATCCAGCTTTCTCAAAATTTCAAAAAGTTGTTCCACCGACTTTTTTTCAAGTTGTTTGCGTAATTTTGGGTTTGGAGGTACTTCGGGAATCTGTTTGTCCCCAAGCAATGCATTAATATAAAAACCAGTCCCTCCACAAACGATTGGCACTTTATTTTTTAGGACAATTTCAGCGATCGCTAAATTTGTCATTTTTACGAAATCGGAGGCAGTAAATCTTTCTTGTCCTGAGCGAAGTCGAAGGATTGGAGAAACTACATCAAGCAAATAATGCTTGACCCCTTTCATTTCTTTTTTAGTTATTTTACCTGTGCCTATATTAAGCCCTTTATAAACCTGTCGCGAATCGGCGGAAATAATTTCCCCATTAAACTTTTTGGCTAACTTAACGGCAATATCGCTTTTGCCGCTTGCAGTTGGTCCGAGAATAACAATAAGTTTGGGCTTTTTATTTTTCTCTGACATAAGTAAATCGTGGTCCTTTATATCCGATTTCAGGTTTGTCCACTTCTTCCAAAAACATTTTTGTCGGTCTTGACCAAGTTTTGTGTTCTCCATAAAGAGCTTGATAAATCACGACCGGTTCCAGAGTTTCCGAATCAGTGACAATTTTTTCAACCTGATATTCGTTGCCTTTGAAATGTTTATAGATACCGCCTATTTGTATTTCTTCGGCTGGATTATGTTTTTCTTCCAAATTTTCCATAATTTTATATTATTGCAATACTAATTTTTTTATTTTTTCAATTTCATCTTTATTATCATAAAACTCGCTTTTGCCAAGTTTATACAACAAAGGTACTACCCCACATTTTTCACATTCGCCCCAATTGCATTTGCCCCCATTTTTCTTGGACAATTTTTGACATATTGCAATCTCTTTTTCAAAAACTTCTTTTTCCATAGTGGGCGTGGTGGGATTTGAACCCACAAGACCTTGCGGTCACACGATTTTGAGTCGTGCGCGTAGACCGTTCCGCCACACGCCCTTTAATACAAAAAATAATACACTAAATACCAGCTAAAATCAAAGATTTGTTATAAAATTTGTGGTAAAATATAGAATATAAAATTATGGAAGGTTTAGAAAAACTTCACTCAAAAATAATAGTACCAGAAACACTTGAAGGAGATTCAAATAATGAATCGGTTTTAGTGGCAAGATATTTTAGTGAAGAATTACAAAAAAGATTGCCTTATGTTGTTGGGGTAATTATGCAAGGATCAAGATTTAAGGGCTATAGCACGCCCGATTCAGATTTGGACTTGTCTATCCTGTATGATTCTGAAGGGCTAGAATACAATTCTTCTGAATATTGGCAAAGAAAAAAAGATTTAGACGAAGTTATAGATGAAATAAAAAAAGAAATTGAAAGTAAAATTAATATACAAATTTTAACTTTTGATGTTAATGACAATGTTTTGACAGATAATATAAAAAGAGAAAGATTTGCAGATTTGTCTTTATTATTTTCTCCTGGTTTTGGTCAAGATTTAAAAAAGTTTGTTAGACATTGGATTGAATTTGTAAATAATTTGCCACAACAACAAAAAGAAAAGACGATAGATAAAATTTTAGATGCACTTGTTGAGAAAGAAATAGAAAGATATATGGTTAGAAAATTAATACGTCAAGATAAAATAAATAACTTAAAAATAGCACGCAGAGAATTATGGCACGAAAGATTAAGATCTTTTGGTTTGGTTTAAATTTTTATGTTAAAATATAAGTAATGTCCAACACTTCAAATTTTTATCAAAATTCAATATTCTGGGTGGAGGTGGATAAAATAAAACCCAATCCTTTTCAACCACGGCGGGAATTTGATGAGGATTCTATGAAAGCCCTGGCCGATTCTATAAAGCAATACGGTGTGCTTCAGGCGTTGGTAGTGACTCGAAAAGAAATCATAAAAGATGACGGATTGGCAGTGGAATATGAACTTATCGCTGGTGAGAGACGTTTACGGGCATCAAAAATGGCGGGTCTTTCTCAGGTGCCGGTCATTATAAGAATGGGCGAAGGGGAGGAGAATAAAGATGATTTGATGAAATTAGAATTAGCTCTTATTGAAAATGTTCAGAGAGAAGATTTAAACCCGGTAGAAAGAGCCAGAGCGTTCAAAAAACTGACTGACCAGTTTGGATTCAAGCATCATCAAATTGCCTATAAAATTGGCAAGAGTCGGGTTTACGTGACCAACACAATGCGTATTTTGGATTTGCCGGAGGAGATGCTCACAGCTCTTTCGGAAGGTAAAATAAACGAAGGTCATACGCGACCGCTCCTTATGCTCATTGACCGGCCCGAAGAACAGAAAGTGCTTTTTCAAGATATAATGCTCCGTAAAATGAATGTGCGCGATGCTGAGCTGGCGGCGCGCAAAATTGCTATAGAAAGAGTGAGAAAGTTTAATGCCTCTGTTGATCCCGAAATTTGCGCTTTGGAAGAAAAATTTGCGGCTAGTTTAGGGACTCGAGTCAAAATTGAGAAAAAAGAAAGAGAAGGTGTTGGCAAGTTGATGATTGAATTTTTTTCAAATGACGATCTGGAAGATATTTTAAGAATGCTTCAAAATAATAGCCAGCAACCGGGGGTCGGCAGTCAAGAAAATGAGCCAATAGACGATAGAACTAAAGAAGAAATAAAAAAAGCTGAAAATACTCCAATACCCAACGCCGCTGAAGCTATGCTGGGCGAGGAAGGAGATTTATATTCTATTAAAAATTTCTCTATATAAAACTTCTGATATGTTTTTTGGCGAAATAGGTTTTGGCGTAATCTAACCATTTGCGGTTTGGTTTGGCGTTTTTGCTAGTTAAAATTTGTACAATTTCTCCTCCTTTAAGAATACTGCTAATGGGAGAAAGTTTGCCATCTATTTTTACTCCGGACATTTTATTTCCAATCTCCGAATGGATTAAATAGGCAAAATCAACAACTGAGGCTCCCAAAGGCAGGTCAATGACATCCCCCTTGGGAGTAAATACAAATATTCTCTCGCTCAAAAAATCTTTTTTTATATCAACTGAATTTTCGTCGCTTATATTTTTAATCCAAGAAGCCGCATCTCTTTTCTTTTCAGCGCTTTCTCCTTCTGTTTTGTAAAGGGCATGTGAAGCTATGCCATATTCGGCTTCCTTGTGCATTTCCTCGGTTCGGATTTGAATTTCAACCAGATTGCCGTCTCCGGAAAAAACGGTGGTGTGCAGCGACTGATACCCGTTTTGTTTTGGAAAAGCGATATAGTCCTTTATTTTACCGGGTAGCGGTTTCCATTGAGAATGTATAATTCCGAGAGCTCTATAACAATCTTCCACTTTTCCCACCAAAATCCTCATAGCTAAAATATCATAAATTTTTTCAATATCTTTTTTATACTTTAAATATTTTTTATATAAACTATAAAGGCCCTTGACTCTGTAATCGGAATAAAAATTGATAAAACCGGATTTGGCCAATTCTTTCATGACCGATTTTCTGAATTTTTCCAAATTTTCCAATCTTTCTTCATAACCCTCTTTCAAAAGCGAAGAAATTTCCTCGTATCCTTTCCGGTCGGTAAAAGGAAATGATAAATCTTCAAGTTCGCGGGAAAGTTTTCTTATGCCTAGCCGGTAAGCGATGGGCGCGTAAATTTCCAATGTTTCTTTGGCGATTCTTTCTTGTTTTTCTTTAGGTACAAACCGAAGAGTGCGCACATTGTGAAGTCGGTCGCAGAATTTCACTATCAACACCCTTAAATCTTTTGAGGTGGCCAACAAAAGTTTTCGCAATGACTCATTATAACGATCCGCGCCGTGATATTTCAGCGTCCCGAGTTTGGAAACACCCTCCACAATAAAAAGTACCTCTTCACCAAATTCTTTTTTTATTGTTTCGGGGTTAGTTTTTGTATCTTCCAATATGTCATGCAAAAATCCGGCCGCCACAGTGGTAGCATCCATGCCCAACTCGGCTAAATTTTTAGCTGTCTCAAAAAGGTGATTGAAATAAGGTTCGCCACTAAGGCGCTTTTGACCTTCGTGCGCCGTTTTGGCAAAGTCATGAGCTTTTCTCATTAGTTCATTTTCTAAGATTTTTTCCATCTTCCTTTTGCTATTTTTTTGGGTTCTTTCAAAATTTCAAGAGCGCGCTCTAACGATATTTTGTAAACATCATCTATTTTTAGCGAACGAAAATCTTTTTGGTGGATAATGTAGGGGCCGAAACGGCCTATGTTAGCGCTTATCATTTCTCCGGTCTCAGGATGCTTGCCTAATTCTTTCGGCAAACTCAATAATTTAAGCGCCTCCTCCAATGTTATAGATTTCGGATCTTTGTCTTTTGGTATTGAAGATCGTCTGGGTTTTTTGCTTGCCCCGCGAAGCTTTAGCGAAGTGGGGTTGCCAAGCTGCACATAAGGCCCAAATCTGCCATCCATAACAAAAACTCCCAAACCGGTGGCTGGATCGGCGCCAATGCTTTCAGCTTCTTTTATTTCGGAACCGTCAATATTTCTCATGCCTTTGCATTTGGGAAATTTTTCACAGCTCAAAAACTTACCACTCTTTCCCAATTTAATAATCATATCGCTCCCGCAAATGGGACATTTCCATTTGGGGTTGGCATCTCCCAGATTAGTTAATTTGGCTGTTTTTTCTTTTTCTTTAACATCTTTAGAAAATGGTTTATAAAATTCTCGCAGTGTTGGTTCATACTCTCTTTCGCCATCGGCGATTTGATCCAACTCATCTTCCATCTCGGCCGTGAAGGTATCGCTTATATAATTCTCAAAATTATTTTCCAAAAATGTTGAAACCACATCGCCCACATCTGTCGGCTTAAGCGTTCGCCCGTCTTTTTCTACATAACCCCTTTCTTCTATGGTGGCTATAATGGAAGCATAAGTGGAGGGCCGGCCAATACCTCTTTTTTCCAACTCCTTAATCAAACCAGCTTCGCTGTATCTGTTTGGCGGCTCTGTTTGTTTTTGTTCATTATTTAAGTTAAGCAGGATAAGCGGATCTTGCGGTTTAACTTTAGGCAAAATAACATCTTTGCCTTTAGCTTGCGGATCGGCTAAAAGCCAACCTTCTTTTATAACTCGCGATCCTGTCGCTGAAAAATCTGGTATTGCAGCCGAAAAACTTTCTCCCTCAGCGCGCTTCGCTGAATTTCTTTCAGAAATTATCGCTTCGGTAGAAAGTTTTTCGGCTGCTTCCGTTGTTGTAATTATTTTAGTTCTCATCATAAGAGTATCTTTCATCTGAGAGGCAACAGCTCTTTTCCAAATCAGATTATACAATTTTTTTTGATCGTCATTTACGCCACAATTTTCTTTATCAAAATGAGTTGGTCTTATTGCTTCATGGGCTTCCTGCGCGTTTTTGGATCTGGCTTTATAGTTTCTAAACTGATGCAATTCCGCTCCAAATTTATTTGTTACCACTCCCTTTATTTGTCCCAAAGCAACGCTTGCCATGTTTGGGCTGTCAGTGCGCATATAGGTAATTTGTCCCGATTCATAAAGTTTTTGCGCCGTCATCATTGTTCTTTTGGGCGAAAAACCTAATCGCGTAGAAGCTGATTGTTGCAAAGTAGAAGTAGTGAATGGCGGTCGAGGCGCTCTTTTGGCTTCTGTTTCTATAACATCCTTAACAAACCATTTTCCATTTTTAGCAACCTCATAAATTTTGTCCGCTTCCTCTTTTGTTTTTGGCTTGTTTTCACATTCAACAATGAATTTTTCCTTTTTTTCCGTCTCAACCTCCGCGCTTAAAACAAAAAATGTTTCCGGTTTGAAGGCCCGAATCTCTCTTTCTCTTTCCATCAAAATTCTTAGGGCGGGGGATTGAACTCTTCCTGCCGAAAGCCCATATCTCACCTTTTTCCAAATCAGACCCGACAGGTCATACCCAACCAATCTGTCTAAGACCCTTCTGGCTTCTTGGGCTTTTCTTAAATTTTGATCAATATGGCGAGGATGTTTCAGCGCTTCTTCAATGGCCTCCTTTGTAATCTCGTGATAAGTAACTCTTTTAATTTTGGAATTTGGTGCTTGGTGCTTGGTGCTTCTGAAATTATCTTTAATAATTTCAGCGATATGCCACGCAATTGCTTCTCCCTCGCGGTCGGGATCGGTCGCTAATATTATTTCATCGGCCTTTTCAGCCAGCCGTTTTATTTCTGCCACTACTTTTTCCTTTCCTTTTGAAATTTCATAATGGGGAATAAAACCACCTTCTATATCAATGGCCTTTTTATTTGATTTTGGCAAATCTCTCACATGACCGACGCTCGCCACAACAGCATAATCATTACCGACGTATCTGCCTATAGTTTTTGCTTTGGCGGGACTCTCAACTATTAAAAGCTTCATAACACGAATATTAACATATAACGATCTCACCCCCAACCCCCGCCCGAATGTCTTAGGCGGGCGGACCTCTCCTTGTGAAGGAGAGGGGAGAAAGAAAAGAATAAATTAATCGAAAATATAAAAAGCGAAACCCGGCACCAAACGAATGGTACCGGGCATGTCAAAGTTCAACCTTGACACTATTCGGGCATGTTGTGGCGGCGAAGGATGATGACGCCTAGAAGCGCCACCGCCAATACGGCGCAAACAACGCGAATGATCGTCGCTTGCTCGCTCGCAACGGCGGGAGTCGCCACATAAGCAACCCCATCAATTGCCGCGCATGCTCTGCCGAATGCCGTCTTGATAATTGCGACGACACCCGGCATTACTGCGCCGGCGGCCATAGCCACGAAACCAGCCATCAATGCGTACTCCACCAAGTCCTGACCGCGGTCATCGCGAATCGCGGACTTGAACATTTCGGTTGTCGATCGGCAGATTCTGCCGGGATGGCAGAGCCAATAAGCGATTGAGAGCCCTACTACTATTCCCAGCGGGGCTAAAATGACGAGCCAAAGATGTTCCATGGAACCTCCTGTCCAAAAGTGTAGCATAATCAAAATTTTCTGTCAAGCCAAGCGGATTTCTCCCATTGTTTCCTTAATCAACCCTTTGAGTTCTAAAAGGGAGAGCAAAGTTTGGGTTTCGCCTATAGGAATTTGATGTTCCGAATTAGCTTGACGCAATATTTCATCGCGTGGCAATGGTTCTATTAAAATTTTTATAATAAGCATTTCCTTTTCCGAACAATTTATCAGAGGATCATCTTCTTTTGGCGAACTAAAATCTAATTTACCGATATTAAGAGCCTCAAGAATATCATCAGCATTACGAATGGGTGTAGCTCCCAAACGTAAAAGCATATGTGGTCCATCTGAGTGCGGAGAAAATATACTTCCAGGTATGGTAAGAACTTCGCGATTATATTCTGTGGCCAACTTGGAAGTTATAAGAGTGCCCGATTTAATTTCCGCCTCCACAACAAGAACGGCATGACACATGCCGGCCATTATTCTGTTCCGTCTGGGAAAACTAAAGAAGACCTTTTTGGCGGCGGTATCATGCATAAGGAGAGAAGCTTTTTGCTCCGGTTCCATTTCAGAAATTAAAGTCCCGCCCCTTTGAATAATTTCTTCAGCGAGAACAACATGTGTCTGTGGATGTAAAGCTTGCGGGTGAAGTCCCGATCCGGGAATAGCAATTGTCGGCAGATTATTTTTGAGCGCTGCCCGATGAGCAATTGAATCAATGCCCAGAGCCAGTCCGGATACTATAGTTACGGAATAGCCTGCAAGCTCTCTTATAAAATATTCAATAGCTTCCTTTCCATAGTTAGTGTATTTACGACTTCCCACCACACAAAGAAACTTTTTGTCATAATCCGGTATCCGACCGGCAAAATATAATTGTTCCGGTGGATCGTTTATTTTCTCCAGCAAAGGGGGCCAATCTTTCCTATTTAATTTTTTTATTTCATACCCCATTTCCATTTATTGTATCATTTGTTATTATTTAGGCATGCTTGATATTAAGTTTATAAGAGAAAATGCGGAGTTGATACAAGAAGGCGCTAAAAAAAAGCACATTGATTTTGATGTTAAAAAACTTATTGAAGTTGACGACAAGAGAAAATCCATAAGTTTTAAACTTGATTTAAAAAGAAGCGAACAAAATGAGGCAAGCCAAAAAATTCCCCAACTTGATCCGGAAGAAAAAGAGGAGCTGATAAAAAAGATGCAGCCGCTCAAAGAGGAGATGCAAAAATTGGAAGAAGAATTAAAAGTGATTATGATTGAATGGCAGAAGTTCATGGTTGCGGTGCCAAATATTCCGGATATGTCTGTGCCGGATGGCGGTGATGATTCTGGTAATGTGGAAGTAAAAAAATGGGGCGAAATTCCAAAATTTGATTTTGCGCCTAAAGACCACACTGAGTTGATGCAAAATTTGGATATGGTTAATTTGGAAAGAGGCGCAAAAGTGGCCGGCTTTCGCGGCTATTTTTTGAAAAATGATGGTGTGCTTTTGTCTTTTGCAATATGGCAGTTCGCTCTTGATCATTTTTTATCAAAAGGATTTACTCCGCTCATTGTTCCGTCTTTAGTTAAAAGAGAAACCTTACTTGGGTCTGGATATCTACCGCAAGGAGAAGACGATTTATATAAAACACAAGACGGGGACTTTTTAGCTGGGACGGCTGAAGTGGCTACCATGGCTTTCCACTCTGATGAAGTACTTGATAAAAAAGATTTGCCTAAAAAATATTTATCTTTCTCCCCTTGTTTTAGAAGAGAAGCGGGCAGTTATAGTAAGGATGTCAAAGGTCTTATAAGAGTGCATGAATTTTATAAAGTTGAACAAGTGATTTTGTGCGAAGGCAATCATGATGAATCGGTAAAACATCACGAAGAATTAAACAGAAACACGGAAGAATTTATAGAAAAACTTAAAATTCCGTATCATACTGTTGTAAATTGCGGAGGTGATTTAGGATTAGGACAAGTCAAAAAATATGATATTGAATTGTGGGTGCCTCTTGAAGAAAAATATCGCGAAATAGGATCTACGTCGTATTTTCATGATTTTCAAACTCGTAGATTAGGCATTCG
>CAYIPT010000019.1:0-11061 GCA_964365465.1 uncultured Candidatus Saccharibacteria bacterium
TCTTAAGCGAGACGAACATTGAAGAAAGTGACAAAGTTAAAATGTTTGATAAATTTATTGATGATTTAAAAAAACTACTCAAATAATAATATGGTTAAAGTTCATTTTTTAAATGTTGGCTGTGGCGATTGTACAATTGTGCATTTCCCCGAAAGAACAAGAAAAAGCGACGGTAAGACAAAAGCCGAGCGTATTATGATGATTGATTTATACCACCATGAAGATCATGACGAATACGAGCATGTAATTGATTATTATAAAAACAATTTTAAAAATGATGACGGTAGCATAAAGCCAATTTTTCGTTTTGTATTAAGCCACCCACACCAAGACCACCTTTGCGGGCTAAATAAACTTTTTAATGACAATAATATCGAAATTCTTAATTTCTGGGATTTAGAACATGGTTTTGTGCCGGAAAATTTTGATGGACACCCAACACATAAAGATGACTGGGATATGTATCAAGCCAAAAGAATAAAAAACGATGGTAGTCCTACGATAATTCGCACTAATCGTGATGACGCACCGCGTCTTTATTGGAACGATGACGAAGATAGAATTACTATTTTGTCGCCGTCGCTTGAAATGTTAAAAAATGCTCACTCCGACAAAGAAGACGGCACAAAAAGAGAACCACATGAAATAGATGTTGATAGTATTTCTTACGCCTTAGCATTGAGAATCAACGACCGAAAAATAATTTTTGCCGGTGACGGGAAAACTGATACATGGCAAGATATTTTTGATAATTGCAAAGAGCATATAAAAAATTGTCATATTTTGAAAGCACCTCATCATGGTCATGAATCGGCTTTTCATGAAGAAGCCGTTAAATTAATGAATCCAAAATATATTATTTTTTCAAATAGCAAAGATGAAGATAATAGTAATGGTGCCGAAAGTAAATATAAAAAGGTTTTACCAAATTCTTCAATTTATAAAACTTGCAACGAGGGAACAATAATTGCTCATTGCCCCTTTGATTCACAAGAGGGAATACAATTTTTTCGATCATGAAAGAAACATTATCTAAATTAAGCATATACGATCATTTTGGTTATATTTTGGTAGGACTATACCAAATATTATTAGTTTATTTATTGCTTTGTTTAGTGAAAGTATTAAATTGGGGAGATATTTTGGAATTTATAAAAATTGAAAGTTCTGTAATAATTTTAATCATTTCTTATTTCTTGGGGCATATTATTCAAGCTGTTTCAAATTTATTTGAAGGACTGCTATCTAAAAATTTTTCAAAAGGCGAAGATGATAAAAAAGAAAAAGGAGATGATCAATTCGCTTATATTTATGAAAAGGCAAAAAAGTTTTTCAATTTACCAAATGAAATAAAACAAAAAATTCTTTTTCAGTATTGTTATCTGTATGCTCTCTCAAACGATCTCGGTGGGCAGATTGCTTTATTTAATTCTACATATAGTTTTTATCGGGGATTATTTATTTCATCCCTAATTAATTTTATAATTCTTTTAATATTTGGGCTCTCATCATTTTTTATACAACAAATGGCCTTTTTGAAAATAAATTTTTTGTTTTATCTTTTTATTATTTTAAATATGGCGATCGTTTTTCTTTTTTATAATCGGAAAGAGAGATTTTTTAAGTATTTTGGCGAAAAAGTTTTGATAAACTTTGATATTATTTCAAGGTAAATAATATGGAAATTGAATCAACAACACTTTGGGATTTTCCGAGACAAAATTATGGCGACAAGCCACATGGAAATAATAAATATAACGGCGTAACACCAGCTTTTGTTATTTGGAATTTGTTGCAAAGATACACAAAAGAGGGTGATTTGGTTGTTGACCCAATGTGTGGAAGTGGAACAACAATAGATGTTGCTAAAGAATTAAACCGAAAAGTAATTGGTTACGATTTAAATATTACTCGTCCAGATATTATAAAAAATGATTCTCGAAAGATTCCTCTTAAAGATAATTCAGTTGATTTTGTTTTTATTGATTCGCCATATTCGGATAATATCAACTATTCAGATAATAAAGAATGTATTGGAAAAATTTCTTGTGAAAAGACAGAATTTTATGATGAATTAGAGAAAACTACTTCTGAAATTGCAAGAATTTTGAAACCAAATAAAGCTATTGGGTGGGTTATTGCCGACCAGTGGGTTAAGAAAAAATTTACTGCTGTAGGATTTTTAATGTGGCAAAGATTGGAAAAGTATTTTGATACAGTAGATATTATCTGTTTAACGAGACACAACCAAACGTCAAATACGGGAATTTGGCATGAGCGGGCAAGGCAATATAATTTTTATCTTCGAGGTTTTAAGTATTTATTTATAATGAAAAAGCCAAAATAGTATGGAAAAAGAAAAAATATTGACAGAGAGATTGTATAAAGACTTTCCCATCACAAGTGTTTGCAGAGCTGATTTAGAGAGCGTTGGTTTTGATGCAAAAAGTGTAGATGATGACACCATGTCGGAATTGGCGTCAAAAATGGCAGATGCTTATTGTGATTTCGGTTTTTGGGAAGACATAAAAATTTTAGCGGGAGAATATTTTAGAATTAAAAAACTTACTCAAAAATAAAATGTTAAACACAAAGCAAAAATTGATTAATGAGATGCTGAAAGAAGTAACGGAAAAAGAGAAAGAGATAGAAAACTCGAATGAAGAGGTTAGAATTTTGAAGGTAAGGATTAAAATTGAAAATAAAGCGTTAGAAATGAAGGATTTGAAGGAGGATTTAAGGGAAGATTTTGTTTATGGGGCTGAAGCATTAAAGAGCATGCTTACAATGGAAGAAAACCGAAATTTTGAATTAAAGAGGGAACTAGAAGTATTAAAATACAGAAAGGCGGTGATTGAAAGCCAATTTACAGACAGTGAGCTGGATTAAAATAGTAAAAATGATAGAAAGAGGAATAATAAGAAAAATGGGACAGTATTATAGGAACAATCCTGAATATAAGGATGAGGTTTCGCGCGGACTCAGAGAATTTTTTGGTGGAGAAGTTTTTGATAGTGATCAGCCTCTGTTTAATGAATGGATGATGTACGATTTTAAGTTCAATGATGGTAAGGGAATGTTGGAAAAGTTCTACAATGAGAATCCATTAAGCATCCCTTTGTATAGAAGAGAAATATATAAAACTCTGATGGAAAATTATTACGGATTGTATGAGGTTCTAGAGGTCAGAAAATTTGAAGGATTGAGTATAAAAAGGTTAAGTGACGGAAAGATTTTTAAAGTTTCAGAAATGTCGGCTACGATGGATTTGGAAAAAGAAGATGTGTTTATGACAAGAGTTGCTAAAGCTATAGATCATTATGAATTGGTAGGCGCAGATACCAAAGTTATAAAATTAAGTGAGTCCAAAGATTCCAAAGCAGACAGACTTCGTTTGAGAGAGTTGCTTTCAAAAGTAAAAATGGATACACCCAAAGATGCTTTGGTATTTTTAGAAACAATGAGATAAATTTTGAATTATTAATTAAAAATCATGCAAGAAACAATATATTCCAAAAAATTAATAGCTGGAAATAAGACATATTTTTTTGATATTAAGGAAACTAAATCAAAACAAAAATATTTAAAGATAAGTGAGACAAGACTTCAGGAAAATGGGGAAAGAATGAGAAATGATATAGCGATATTTGGCGACCATATAAACGAATTCAAGAAAACTTTAGAAGAAGCGTCAGAAAATTTATGAAAAACAAAAATGCAAAAAATAAAAGCAAAGAAAGTGATAATTTTGCAATGCAGCCGATTTTGTTTACCAGAGAGCAGTATAAAGAGTTAATAAGAGCGTTCAGCGCGTATATTCTTATAAAACAATCTTCAATAATGCCCGATTCGGAAACCGCCAGGCTTTTTGGATATATTGTTGAGCAGGGTGGAAAATTTGGATTTGAGAGAGCGAGGATGGACGAGATGGAGTGGTTTGAGGAAATAAATGATGAGATTTATGAAGCCCTTTTTCAATATACGCAAGAGGAAATGTGGCATCATCTAGCTAATTTGTTTGCCAGAAGAGACGCAAAAAACGAAATTATGGAAGAAACGGGCCTCTCGGAAATGGAGTTGCCTCCTGAAATGTTTCTGGATTCAATGGCGAAAAGAATTCGAATATATTTAAAAGAATTTGAGAAAAATGGCATAAACAATTTGACTTGCTCCAACATCAAGAAAAAACTGCTTAATATTAAAGAATTAAAGAAAAAATAAAGGAGTTTAGAATTTTGGCTTTTGAATTAAAATAAATTTATGCCAGAAACAAAATACGAAATGCGAGTGTACAGATCCACTTTGCGCCAAATGTTTGCTTGTGAATTGTCAGGATGACAATTGTCCGACGCACCCCCTCCCAAAGAAAAAAGAGTTTAGAGAAATGTATAAAAATAGAAAATAATATAGACTTATCTTGATTTTTAATACCAGCAAATCTCCGCTTTTTGGCCGAGTTTGTCTGACAAATATTTTTCTACCTCAATAAGGCCGCCAATCTGGTCGATGAGATGAAGTTCTTTGGCTTTGGCGCCGAGGACCGAGGAACCATCAGCGATTCTTTGAACATCAGCCAATGGAATCTTTCTGTTGGCAGAAACGGCTTCAATAAAGTTTTGGTGGACTATGTCTAAGTCTCTCATAATCAGAGCTTTTTCTTCTTCTGTCAGTGGCTTGTCGGGGTTAGCCATATCTTTGTATTTGCCTACGCTTAGAGATACAAAACCAAAACCCTCTTTTTGATTTTTGCTTATGTTATCCAGGTATGACATCGTTACCCCTAAACTGCCAACATCGGAATTTTTTGAGGCGAATATTTTGTCGGCGCCGGTGGCGGCCCAGTATGCCGCGCTGGTCCCCGTTTGCCTTATGAGAGCCACTGTTGGCTTTTTGGATGCCTTTAATGTGTCTGCCACTTCTTCACCGGCAACAGGCAAACCACCGGCAGAATCAACTTCTAATATGATAGCTTTTATACCATCGTCTTTTTCTGCTTCCTTCAAATAATAAATAACAGTGTCGCTAGATATGACATCTTTGTCTCCCATAAAGCTATCACCGTTGCTATCCGGCGGAGTGTAAGTATACAAAGTCCCATGCAAATTAACGCCAACCACATTGCAATCTGCCATATCAAGGGGCGTGTCCTCGCTGGAACCGATATAATCAGTGCTTTCGTCAGTGAGAGAGCCCTCTATGTATGAAATGGCGTAGTATGAAGCCACGGACCAAAGCACAATAACCATAATGACAGAAATGACTCCAAAGGAAGACCTGAATATTTTGTAAAACCACTGCCATATAGTCGGTTTAAACGGGAACAGAAATATTTTTTTAAGTATTTGCCACATATTTAATGGCATTGTAGCAATATCTGAAATTTTTTGGAAAGTGGAAAAGTTTATAAGAAATTAGTCGTCTGCCTAGCATTTTCAGGTCTTTATGTTTATATTTAAAGCATGAATTTAAGCATAGGCATAGTCGGACTGCCGAATGTGGGAAAGTCCACATTGTTCAACGCGCTTACCAAAAAAAGCGTGCCGGCGGAGAATTATCCTTTTTGCACCATTGACCCGTCGGTGGGAATCATTGCCGTGCCGGACGAACGGCTTGAAAAATTAAATGAATTTTCAAAATCTCGCAAAAAAATACCGGCCGTAGTTGAGTTTGTTGATATTGCCGGCCTTGTCCGTGGCGCTTCAAAGGGAGAGGGGAAGGGAAACGCTTTTTTGGCGGCTATAAGAGAGTGCGATGCTATAGCTGAAGTAGTGCGCGTTTTTGAAGATTCTGAAATTTTGCATGTGGAGGGAAAAGTAGACCCGCTCTCCGATATAGAAACCATAAATTTGGAGCTCATATTGGCCGACATGCAGACGGTGGAAAAACGACTCGGCAGTTTGCAAAAAGAACTTAAAGCCGGAACCTCCTCCGCTAAAGCTTCGGCGGCCAATGAAAAAGCGGGGTTGGAAAAAGTGAAAAATATTTTAGAAAAAGAAAAGTTTGTATCTTTTATGTTTAACGAACTAGACGAAAAAGAGAAACCATTTGTTAAAAATATGCAATTTCTAACCATGAAGCCGGTTTTGTATGTTTTCAATTCTTCCGCTGTCAGTGAAAATTTGATAATTGAAAATTTATTGAAAACTGAAAATTGTAAATTGAAAATTGACAGCTTTGTCGAGGTAGACCCCATTTTTGAAAAGGGACTAAATGATTTAATTAAAAAAGCTTACGAGACCCTTAACCTCATCACTTACTTCACAACAGGAGAAGACGAGACGAGGGGCTGGACAATAAAAAGAAATTCAACGGCGCCAGAAGCGGGCCGAGCTATTCACAATGATTTTAAAGATAAATTTATACGCGCTGAAGTGATTGAGTGGAACAAACTTTTAGAAGCCGGCTCATATGCCAGTGCTCGTGAAAAAGGATGGCTCCGCACTGAAGGAAAGGAGTATATCGTAAAAGACGGGGATGTGATAGAATTCAAAATATAAAATTAACTTAAAAATATGGAAAACCGAACTTCAGCTAAAGATTTCTTTTTGCACTTGGGGGCCATAGTTGCTTTATATACGGTGACTGTAAGCTTCTTAAATCTAGTTTTCAAAATTATAAATAAGTCCTTTCCTGAAGTGGTCGGCAATATTTATGCCTGGGGGGCCGGTTCGGAAATAAGCATGCCAGTGGCTACTCTTATTGTGGCTTTTCCTATTTTTATTTTGCTTTCTTATTTTGTACAAAAAATTTATAATGAAAACCCCATAAAGAAAGAGTTGGGAATCAGAAAATGGCTTACCTATATCACTCTTTTTGTGGCAGGCATACTTTTGGCGGGAGATTTGGTAACTGTGCTTTACAAATTTTTAGACGGCCAAGATTTGACTGCCGCTTTTCTTTTGAAGGCCTTGGTAGTGCTTTTGGTAGCCGGGGTTGTATTTGGTTTCTATCTGCAAGATATTCGCGACAAAGTTTCTTCTCGTGGCAGAAAAACTTGGGTTATCGCTGTGGGTATTATTATTTTGATTTCTATAATTATAGGATTTAGTGTTCTCGGTTCACCTCAAACTCAAAGATTGATTCGATACGACAGCCAAAAAATTTCTGATCTTCAAACTATTCAATGGGAAGTTATAAGTTATTGGCAAATGGATGGCATGCTGCCGGCAAGTTTAAGCGATATAGAATCAAAACAGCGGTATGTCGTTTTGCCTAAAGACCCGCAAACAAAAACCACTTATGAGTACAGGAAGACGGACACTATGACATTTGAAATTTGCGCCGAATTCAATAAAGAGGATATGACCAACCAGAACCGATATGGATATGAGGTGGCACCGATAGGTGTCGGCTATGAAAAAACCAATGTAATCCAAAACAGCAACTGGAACCACAAAGTCGGCAGACAGTGTTTCTCTCGAGTAATCGACCCGACAATCTATCCGACGCAGGTGAGGGGATAAGAAACTGTAAAATTTAATATAAAAAACTCCGGCGGTACGCTTAAGGCGCCCGCCGGGATATTGATCAGAGAGGATGAGACTGGAGCTCCTCAATTCGGACAACCAGTTGCCCGGCATCCTCAAGCGATTCATGACCTGGACCATTAAGCGCCGCGGCAATCCTGGCTATCTCTCGCTCTCTTCTAACAAGAGCCTCGAGCTGGCTAGCGAGGCGTCTCCATGTACCAGCATCACACACCTTGCCCAGTTCGTACAACTGTTCGAAAACTTTTCGGATCCAGTCGTATCGCCAGGTTTCGTCTTCACCTTTCTCGATGTGAAGGGTTACTATGGCTCCTTTGACCCACCAAGATTCCTTTACCTTCAGTTTAAACCACATCACTTTCTTCCTCCATGGAACAAATTCGCAACTATTATTACAAATATATTTTATTTGTCAACATTGACTTATATTTGATAAGTTTTGTGATTTTTACCCTCTCCTGCGCCCAGGAGAGGGTCGCTTCGCTTTAGCGGAGCAGGGTGAGGTTGAGAGTAGGAGAAAAGTAAGTTATATTTAGGATATGCAAGAAAAATACGACCACAAAGAAATAGAAAAAAAGTGGCAGAAGAAGTGGCAGGAGGATAATTTGTATAAAACCGAAGACGAAATAAAAGGAAAAGAAAATTTTTACGCGCTGGTGGAATTTCCCTATCCTTCGGGCAATTTGCATATCGGACATTGGTACGCTTTTGCGGTGCCTGATATTTTTGTGAGAACCAAAAGAATGCAGGGATACAATGTCATGTTTCCGATTGGTTTTGACTCATTCGGCCTGCCGGCCGAAAACGCCGCCATTAAAAACAAAGTGAACCCGCGCAAATGGACTTACAAAAATATTTCTTATATGGAAAAGCAGTTGCAAAGTATGGGCAACTCTTTTGATTGGTCGCGCAAAGTTATCACTTCTGACCCGGAATATTATAAATGGACCCAATGGCTATTTTTGAAATTATATGAAAAAGGTTTGGCTTATAAGAAAAAGGCCTCCGTCAACTGGTGCCCGTCGTGTAATACAGTGCTGGCCAACGAGCAGGTGGTAGCGGGAAAATGCGAAAGATGCGATACAGAAGTCATACAAAAAGATTTGGAGCAATGGTTTTTCAAAATTACAGATTATGCCGAGCGACTGCTTAGTGATTTGGACAATCTGAAATGGCCAGAATCAATAAAGGAAGCGCAGAGGAATTGGATAGGGAAAAGTGATGGGACAGAGCTGAAATTCAGTATCACCTCCCAACCCCCTCTTAAAGTAAGAGGGGGTGCCGAGCATAGCGAGGCGGGGGTGATATCGGTATTCACCACCCGCGCTGATACATTATTTGGCGTTACTTATCTTGTTGTGGCACCAGAATATCCTGACATTAAAAATTGGAGACCTAAAATTAAGAATTGGGATGAAGTTGAAAAATATATAAAAGAAACGAAAAGCAAAACCGAGATAGAAAGGACTGATGCAAAAAAAAGTAAAACTGGAGTTGAAATAAAAGGAGTAAAAGCGATAAACCCCGCAAATGGGGAAGAAGTGCCAATTTTTGTAGCCGATTATGTGCTGGGCAATTACGGCACTGGCGCTGTCATGGCCGTGCCCGCCCACGACGACCGCGATTTTGAATTTGCCAAAAAATATAACTTGCCTATTAAACAGGTTATTATGCCAGATAATTTAGACGAAAAAAATCCTCCAAGAAAAAACAAAAAAGATACAAACAGAAATGTGATCCATGTAATACTGTGTAATCCAAATAAAAAAGAAGTTCTGATAGAATTTTTGAAGGGGGAAAAATGGGAAGGAAACGAACCCAGAAATTTTATTATAGGGGGCATAGAAGATGGAGAAACGGAAATTGAGACCGCTGTGAGAGAAATAAAAGAAGAGACTGGATACATTAATGTTAAATTTGTTGAAAAAGTGCAAATGGAAATACAGGCCCGTTTTTTTGCGGCCCACAAAGATGTAAACCGGATTGTTCATGTCCACACTCTGATTTTTGATCTAGTTGGAGACGAAAGAGTAGAAATAACAGAAGATGAATATTTCACAAAAGATTCACATGACTTGAAGTGGATTTCTTACGAAAAAGTCGGGGAAACCGTAAATATTCCCGATGATATTATGTCGTGGAAATATTTTATAAGTGGTGGGTTTGCTTTCGTAGAGGATGGAATAATAATAAATTCAAAAGAATTTGACGGTCTTAAAAGTGAAGAAGCGCGGGAAAAAATCACGGAGAAGTTTGGCAAGAAAGTCATTAAATACAAACTTAGAGACTGGCTTTTAAGTAGGCAGAGATATTGGGGTTGCCCCATACCGATAGTTTACGATCCGGAGGGCAAGCCCCATCCGGTGCCGGAAGAAAAATTGCCGTGGCTTTTGCCGGAAGATGTAAAGGACTTCGCGCCAAAAGGAGAATCGCCGATTGCCACATCAAAAGAATTAAAAGAGAGAGTTGAAAAAATATTTGGCAAGGGGTGGAAGCCGGAGTGTGATACGATGGACACTTTTGTTGACTCATCTTGGTACTTCATCGCTTATTGCATAAGCGAAAATCTTAAATCCCAAATTTCAATTTCCAAACAATTTCAAAATCCAGAAATCAAAAACAAACTCAAAAAATGGCTGCCGGTTAAAAGATATTCGGGGGGGGCCGAGCACACAAATATGCATCTTTTATATTCAAGATTTTTTCATAAATCTCTTTTTGATTTGGGATTAGTTAATGAATCGGAGCCATTCGCGGAGAGAATGAACCGCGGACTTATTTTAGGACCAGATGGACAGAAGATGAGCAAAAGCAAAGGCAATGTGGTTGACCCGGATGAGATGGTGGAAAAGGTTGGGTCAGATACGGTCAAAATGTACCTGGCTTTCATAGGACCATATAACGAAACGGGGCAATACCCTTGGGACTTGGGAGGAGTAGTCGGAATTAGGAGATTCTTGGAGAGAGTTTGGAAGATCGCAGGAAATATCACCTCCCAACCCCCTCTTAAGGTAAGAGGGGGCAAGGGGGAGTTAGGAATTGAGAATCAAAAATTAGAATCGCTGCTCCATAAAACGATAAAAAAAGTAACTAAAGATGTTGAAAATTATAAGTTCAATACCGCTATTTCAGCTATGATGATTTTCTTAAACGAATTAGAACATATTGAACAAAAAGAACAAGTGTCAAAGGGAACCTTTGACACTTTCTTAAAACTTTTGGCGCCTTTTGCGCCTCATATGACAGAAGAATTGTGGTGCCGAGAAGATGCCCATCTAGGCAAATCAGTTCATCTGCAAAAATGGCCGAAGTTTGATGCATCAAAAATTAAAGAAGAAAAAGTAACGATAGTTGTCCAAATAAATGGAAAAGTTAGGGCCCAGTTTGAGGCAGAAACAGGGGTGCCCGAAAAAGAAGCGCGAGAAAAAGCTATAGCAATGCCAGAAGTCCAAAAATGGCTAGATGGCAAAGAAGTAAAAAATACTATCTTTGTTCCCAATAAGATAATCAATTTTGTGGTTGTCTAAGGTCAGATACATATTGCACTCAATTCTTAATTGGGCGCAAAATGAAA
>CAYIPT010000020.1:0-10721 GCA_964365465.1 uncultured Candidatus Saccharibacteria bacterium
GTTTATTGTGTAATTATCGGCTTTGGAGCTTTTGATATAGAAAGAAAATGGTTGTACGAATATGAAAATATAAAAGGCGAGGACAAAGAAAGAGAAGTCCGACATATAAACCCGTATCTTGTGGAAGGGGAGGATGTCTATATTGAAAGTAGGAGAGAACCAATATGTGACGTGCCGGAAATTGTTTTTGGGAGCATGCCGAATGATGGGGGCAATTTTCTTTTTACCAAGGAAGAAAAAGAATCATTTATTGAAAATGAACCAGATGCAGAACCATTTATAAAAGAATTAATAAGCGCAAAAGAATATCTCAATGGCGAAAAAAGATATTGTCTGTGGCTCAAAGATGCAGATCCGACCATTTTGAAAAAATTACCAAGAGTTTTAGAACGAATTGAGAATGTTAGGAAATTAAGAAGTGAAAGCAATCGAAAAGAGACAAAAGAATTAGCAAAATTTCCGTCATTATTTGGTGAAATCAGGCAACCAGAAACAAATTATGTATTTATCCCGCTAACTTCGTCAGAAAATAGGGAATATATACCAATGAGTTTTTTTAATCCAGATTTTATTACAAATAATACAGCTAGTTTAGTCCCAAATGCTACCCCATATCATTTTGGAATTCTACAATCTGAAATGCATATGGTTTGGGTGAAATATGTCTGTGGTCGTCTAAAAAGCGATTATCGTTATTCAAACAATATCGTTTACAACAATTTCCCTTGGCCTAAAAATGTATCTGAAGAAAAGAAAAAGAAAGTGGAGGAATGTGTTGAGTATCTCCTTACTATCAGAACAACTTTTCCTCATAGCTCGCTTGCCGATCTTTATGACCCAAACACGATGCCTCCGGATTTAAGGAGAGCGCATGAAGAGCTTGATGGGGCGGTTGAAACTTGCTATGGCAAAAAATTCAAAGACGACCAAGAAAAAATTTCCTTTTTGTTTGAATTGTATAAGAAATGCACTACCAAAAAATAATATGAACACAAGGCAAAAACAGGCAGATTCTTATGAGCTAAAATTTGAAACTTTTTGTAATAAAAATAGGATAGAATTTATCCATTTAGATAGAGATAAGAAAGCACGGAAAAAATTCTTAAAAACCCCCGCAGGTAAAAGCCCAGACTTTATATGTCAAAAAAACAACAAAAATATTTTTGTTGAAATAAAAACTCACACACTTTTAACTAATGAAGCAAGAAACAAAACAATGATTCAAACGATACAAGCAAAAAAAGCTGCGGGACTTAGTGGTACTACAATATTCTCTCCGTTTGATCCAACGCCTGAATTAAAAATACCATTTGAAGGATATTTAAGGGATGCTAGTAAAAAATTTAAAAATATTAAAGATGAATATAGTTTTCCAAGGGTTTTGTTATTGGATGGAATTCAAATAGTAAAAACTGATATTTGTAGAATTTTTTTGGGAAAGAATTTGTGTGTTGATAATGGTGAATATATAAAGGAATGTAGAGGGCTTTTGGATTCAACAGGGAGCAATGTTAGCGCCATAGTTTATTGGGACGAATATTCAAATATGTATTGTGGTATAGAAAATCCGAAAGCAAAAATTATCTTCTCAAAAGAGGATTTTAAAGAGTTTTTTGAAATGCGTAATAATTAATCAAAATAATTTATGCCACTAAAAAATCTTGAACAAATTTTTGAAGCGTTTAAGGCGGGCAGTTCAGCAGAAATAAAAGAAGCCAGAAAAGCTGTCAAAAAGTTGTGGAATAAAGATACAAAAATATTTCACAAAGATATTGAGTTGATTTTCCAAATTATTAAAGATTTTGATTTGATTACTGATGATAAACACAAAGCCGCTGTTATTTCCGGATTATCTTTGGCTTATCTTTCTTTGGCAGATGAGTATTTTGAAGAATTAAAAAATTTTATTGTTAAAAATCTGCAAAATCAGAATGGTCAGATTCGTGAAGTGGCGGTTGATGTTAGCAGTTGGCTTTATATGTCTTTAAGCGAAAGGGTCGAGCCGTTTGTTTTCCCAGAAGGGAAAACACTCACTGAAAAACAAAAAGAGGAACAGGTTGTGGCTACCAAGCAATATGTGGATTTTGTCTCGGAACTTGAAGCACTTATGGATAAATATCCAGCGCTAAATGAAGATACGGAATATATAGATGATATGAAGCCGTCAATAAATAAAAGTTTGCAAAAAGTCTGGAGCAAGATAGCTAATGGCAGATTTTATCCAAAAATTTTGGAAAGGACTCGACCGATACCGATTGATGTTTTTATGAAAAGAAAGGAGATTGAAAAGGAATTAATTGAAATGCTTGAAGGAACAAGCAGTGATTTTGGTTTGGATGATATTAAAGAGATTATTTATAATGAAGAAAGCCAAGATGATTTGACTGATATTGTGATGATGTTTGATAACGGGCAAGGGTTGATTGAGATGGAAAATATTTTGGACACAATTAATGATGCTTGGAACTATTTTCCGCACAAACTGCTTGGTGGATTATCCCCAGCCGAAAAATTATTGGAATATAGTGGGGGTTGTAAAAAAGGGCAATAAAGTATATTATTATGCATATGACTCAAACAATGACAAAAACTCCAGTATTTTTTGTAGCAACTAGGGCAAGAAATAAGCCTATGTTGGTTAATTTCTATACCAAAACAGGAAAACTTGTTGCCTTTAATGCTGTTAAGAAGGTAAAAACAAAAGAGGGAATTCATTTTTACACTAAGCCGTCTAAAGTAAAAAGTGGAAGATAGTAATAATGTCAAAAAATAAAGCAAAAATTACTCCAATAGATTTTGATACAGGCGTTGGTGCAATTATTCCAGCAACTCAAGAAGCATACACAAGCGATAGTTTCGAGGGTCAAGTTAGAAAGACTGAGAAAGAATCTCTCATATCTTTTAAGCAAATAATTGGTGATCAATTAGATTCTCAACTTATACAAAATGAAACTTTCCCCACAGACGGGGAAGTTTTTGTTTTTATTATGCAGTATTTCGGATCCGAGAAAGAATACTTAAGGCGTGATATTGATAATATGGCAAAGACAATTCTCGATCTTTTAAGAAACAGGTTCTATAGAGATGACAGTCAGGTAAAGACTTTATTGGTGGGTAAGAAGATTGAAGCACGAGTTCCACAAAATTTTGCATACATTGCGGTTAAGAAACTCAATTCTACTCAAGATGTAGATGCTCTAAAAATTTCTGGTTTGGAACGCTCAGTGACAATGTTTCAAGAGCTCAAAAGTAAAAAATTTCTTTAGAAAATTTTAATTCCCTCTCACTTTGAGGCGGGTTTGGCGGTTTTTGTCCAACTTGGGCAGGCGGATGATGAGCAGACCGTGTTTTTCAACGGCTTCGGCGGCGTCCACATCTATTTCCTGGGGCAAAACGACGGTGCGGGAAAAGGCGCCCCAATAAAGTTCCTTATGAAAATAATCGTCATCGGCGATAGTTCTTTCATTCTCTCTTTTGCCCTTAACGGTAACCATGTCGCGCGAAATGGAAACATCCAAATCCTCCGGCTTTACTCCGGCCACCATGGTTTTAATAATAATTTCGTTTGGATTTTGATAAACATCAACAGTTAGTTCACCCTCTTCGGGAGCATTGTTAATCCAGTTGTCTGATTTTTCTCTCTCAATATTTATATTTCCCTCCTCTGGCAGAGAGATCGAACCAGTCAACCGTTCAAAAAAAGATCTTTTATTTGCCATATGATAACGAAAATTATTAAGACCTTACATTTTTAATTTTCTCAATCACTACCAATAACAGAACGATTAAAACCCAAACTCCGGCAAAAACAAAAAATAAATCATTTTCAAGTTTAATTATAAGCAAATTGAAAATAGTATGCAATAGAATGGAAAGAGCGATACCTGTGCATAAGAAAATTTTCTTAATCAGAGGTTTTCTGTAGTAAGCCAGGCCCATCATTACGCCGACAGCGGCAGAAGAAGCGACATGGAGCAGAGTGGCGCCCAAAAATCTGGAATTGCCGGTTATGACGCTTTGGGTGAAAGAATTGGCGCTTATTAAATTAGACAGAAACAAAGAATTTTCAAGAGCGGAAAATCCTAAAGCGGCGGTAATCATATAAATAACCGCATCAATCGGCTCATTCATTTCTTTGCCTCTTAGGGCGGCGAAATACGAGGCGATATATTTTATAATTTCTTCTATGCCGGCCCAAAGCAGAACGGTGATGATTGAAATGCTTGAAAAAATTGAAAATGCAAATTTTTCCAAAGGCAGAACCAAAAAAACAGCGGCCATGCCAGTCAAAAATACAACCATAATTCTGACTTTTGGCTCGGGATGCAAGCGGTCTTCTTTTAACCAAAACCAAAGCCAAAGCAAGGCCGGCAAGACACCGCCAGCGAGTGAAAGAGCAACAGTGTTAAAAGATGACATTAAAAATTATTCTAATTATTATAAATTTGGCCAACGTTCAACCATAAGCAGTCCTTTTGAATCGGGAAGCATTGACCATATTTTTTCGGTTATAAACGGCATAAAAGGATGCAAAAGTTTTAATTGCTCTTTGAGCAAATAATAAAGCAATTTTTTAGCCGACTCAACTTCCTTACCCTGAGCCTGTCGAAGGGTTTTTTTGCAGTCCTCAATTATTATATCAGCAAATGTGTGCCAAAAATAGTGATAAATTTTTTCAGCCGCCAAATAAAATCTGTAATTTTCCATATCATTCGTTATATCTTTCATAAATTCTTCAAATTCCCCCATCGTTTTTTGGTCTTGGGTTGTCAAGGGGAACCCTTTGGAACCGGGGCATTTTAAGGGTTCCCCTTGACAACAATTTTCCAAAACAAAGCGCGAAGCGTTCCAGATTTTATTGGCGAAATTTTTATAGGCCTTTACTTTGGTGAAATCAAATTTACTGTCATTACCCGGTCCGATGCCGACGGTAAGAGCCATACGTAAGGCGTCTGTGCCATATTGGTTTATGACATTTATGGGATCAATACCATTATCCAGAGATTTGCTGAATTTTCTTCCTTTGGCGTCACGTACTATTCCGTGGAAATATACATTTTTGAATGGTATTTGCCCAACAGCATAAGTGGTCATAAGTATCATTCTGGCAACCCAGAAAAATATGAGTTCGTATCCTGGACACATGAGCGTTGTGGGATGATAATTTTTCAAATCATCAGTTTTTTCCGGCCAGCCCAGTGTGGAAAAGGTCCATGTGCCGGATGAAAACCAAGTGTCTAAAGTGTCCGAATCTTGTTCCCAACCCTCTCCCCTTGGCTCCTCAATTCCACAATAAATTTCTTCACCTTTGTAATAAACTGGCACCCTGTGTCCATACCAAATCTGTCGACTGATGCACCAATCTCTCAAATTTTCTATCCAATTTGCATATACTTTTTCAAATCTATCTGGTGTTATGATTATCTGCTTGTTCTCCACCACAGACAGCATCAATTTTTTTAATGTTACTTTTTCCCCTTTCTTTATGTTCGGCAGAGTATCAAAAGGATATATAAATTCTTTATTAATATCAATAAACCATTGCAGTTTTGGCAATGGCTCAACTATCCCCTTGGAGCGGTCGGCAACGGAAACATTTTGAGAAATTTCTTCCTCTTTTTCCATAAGATTATTTTTTCGCAACCACTCCGCTACTAATTCTCTCGCCTCAGCCACTTTCTTATCTTTAAGCAAAGCTGACTCAACCGACATTCTTGCATATTCGTTTATAACTGGTTTTAGCGGCAGATTGTGCCTCTGTGCGATTTCCCAGTCAATTTGGCTGTGAGCGGGAGTGACCCCCAAGGCTCCTGTACCAAACTCCGGATCAACTGATTTATCGGCCACTATTTTGATGTCAAGTTTTTCTCCGGCAAAATCTGCAATTTCAAAAGTTTGACCGACATATTTTTTGTACCTCTTATCATCGGGGTGTACTGCTACCGCGGTATCGCCTATTTTTGTTTCCGGTCTGGTGGTTGAAATAGCGATAGGGAAGTCGTGAGAATATTTAAATGTATACATCATTGCCTTTCTTTCCTCATACTCAACCTCATCATCAGAAATTGTTGTCTGGCCTTTTGGATCCCAATTGACAACTTTATACGCTCTGTAAATTAATCCATCGTGATACATTTTTTTGAAAATGGTTTTTATGACCAAATTTCTTTTTTCATCAAGAGTAAACGCTTCTCTCGACCAGTCAAGAGATGACCCTATACTTCTAAGTTGTTTCAGTATTGTTCCACGACTTTCTTCAACAAATTTTTCAACTCTTTTTACAAACTCCTCTTTTCCCAAATCATGTCTATTTTTACCTTCTTCTTTTTGAATCATTTTTTCAACTTTTGAATGCGTGGCAGTGGCGGCGTGATCAGTGCCCGGCACCCATAAAGTTCTTTTACCGGTCATTCTTTGATATCTGACTATTGAGTCTTGTATTGTGGCTTCAAAAGTATGGCCTATGTGAAGTGTGCCGGTGGCGTTTGGCGGAGGCAGGACTATAGAAAAATAATCAGCATTTTTATCCGTTATTCCCTTTTTAATACAAACATCCGGATTAAAAAATCCGCTTTCTTCCCATTTTTTATAAATGGCATCTTCGTGCTCGGTCGGATTATACGGTTTTTTTAACTCTTCGTTATTATTCATCTTCTCACTAATAATACATCAAAAACGAATTTATTATAAATAAGACAAAACAGAACTCTTTTATAAAGGACAACTTTTGTTTATCTTTTTGTCTTTTATAGAGCAGTCCTGTCTTTATTGGCTTAAAATAAAACACATAAAAGACATTCTTTAAATTTGTTATTTTTGCTTGATTTTTTCCTAATTAGTGAGAGTATGCTTAATTATGAGATAAACTCATTTTTATGTTTTCAAAAACAAAAAATTACAAAAAGAAAATCAAAACACTATCGTCCACATTGCTCACTTTTTTGATAGTTTTTTCTTCTATTTTTCCGGCGGGGATTGCTTTTGCTGGCGAACTTGTAACGGAGGGAGAAAATCCAAATATTGACATACAGCTTCCGGATGATTTGTCTAATAACACCGGTATAACAGGGGAGCAAATACAAAAAGAATCACCACAGAATGATTTCGTTTTTTCTGGCGATTTGGTCGGTTATATTGACCCAAACAATCAGGGTAAAGCAATAATTTGGGCGCCGCCAGCTTCTCAAACAGACGTTTTAGACTTAACGGAAGACATAATCACACCTTCCCTTATTGTTTCTCCTACAACCACTACTCAGCCAACAATAACTTCAAGTTTCTTAAACATTTACTGTCCGGACGGCGACAACTTATCTTATGGGAAATTTATTGAAGCTAAAAATGCCGGTCTTATAAATTTTAGTATTGCAGTGAATGCAAACCTCGATTCGGCCGTCGTCAATTTTTTGAACCAAACGGGATGTTCCGTCCCGATGAGTTTGTCTGCTTATAAAGTGTTTGTAAACCCGGGAGAGCAAAACTGGCTCTCAACTCAACAGCTTTTTGATAATACCGGAATCATAAATGCCACATCATTAACCATTTACAAAGTGAACCTGCCAAATTGCAAAGCCCAGATAGATTTGTGGTACGGTTTGGCCCCAACAACTCTGCTTGATTCAAATCCCTATGGGGGTCCAACTCCTCCGGTAGTTGTTGATTGGAAATTTACAGATAATAATTTATGTTCAAACATTCCAGAAAACACTCCTCCCTCCATCACACTTCTCGGGGCCAACCCGTTCGATATTATTGTCGGAAATGTTTTTACTGATCCGGGCGCTACTGCCACTGACACCGAAGATGGCAACCTCACTTCTCAAATTATCAAAACGGGCGCAGTTGACGCTTCCACTACCGGTTCTTACATCTTAACTTATTCAGTCACTGACTCTGGGGGACTTTTGGCCAGCACTACTAGGACAGTTAATGTTATTAATATGTATCTGCCAAAAATGCCGTCTTGCAATGGAAATTTTGGAAAAGTAACCTCATCTGTTGATAGTTGGGGATTTCACATTAGCGATATACCAAAAAACTATATATGGTACGGACAAAACAAACCATCGCACGGCGATACATTAGACAATTCATGGGTTTGGTCAGGTTCTGTTGGAAGAAATATAGAATGGGATTTAGATCAATCTACCCAAAAAGTTCGCGTCTATCCATCGCAAGATCATGGTGGATATCCAGCAGAATTTAATGAATATGATGTGCAAGTAAGTCTAGATAATATTACATGGGTCAGTGCTTCTTCAACAGCGATTTATGTTGATGACATATCCAATGTCCGTGTTCATGATGGAGTACAAGATTTTACATCTCCAAATGAATTTCGTTATGTCAGAATTGCGCCGAATACTATTGGCGGCGGTGATTATGAAATTGACGCCGCGCAAGCATGTGTTAAAAATATCCCCCCAGCCAATACTCCCCCCTCCATCACGCTTCTCGGGGCCAACCCCTTCAATCTCACAGTCAATACATTGTTTGTTGATCCGGGAGCTACTGCCACAGATTTGGAAGATGGTAATGCCACGACCACCTCACACATTATTGTTTCCGGAACCGTAAACGCTTCAACTACTGGCGCTTACATACTCACTTATTCGGTAACTGATTCTGGCGGGCTTTCGGCTAGCACCACAAGAAATGTGATTGTTTCTGCCACAACAACCCCCCCAATTGATCCGCCGATAAATCTTCCCGTCAATCCGCCAGATGGTCCCTCTGGCGGCGGCGGCAGCACTGGCGGCCGCAGACATCCGGTGGTAGTTGGCGAAATACTTGGCGCCACAAGCTGTTTGTATCTCAGAGACCACCTGAAAATTGATTGGAATAATGATTCTATAGAAGTTTTGAAATTGCAATCCTTCTTAAATGTGTTTGAAAAAGAAAACCTTTCTCTCACGGGAATTTTTGACCAGGCTACTTTTGAGGCAGTCCAAAGATTCCAAATAAAATACAAAGAAGATATTCTGAAACCATGGGGGGACAAAGTTACTACTGGCTTTGTTTATATTTTGACCAAAAAGAAAGTAAATGAAATTTATTGCAACTCTCCACTTTCTGTTACCCAAGCCGAACAAAATGAAATAGACACTTTCAGAAATATGACAGAGAGCAATCTAAATGCTGGTGCTTCCGGTCAAGTTGGGTCCTTATCTAGCCCCGGGGGTGTATCTATATCAGACAACATACGGGGTATACAAGGCGTGCCCAAGGACAATGTCCTTAATGATTCTCCGATCGTAGAGCTAAAAGACAATTCATTGAGCCAATCAGCAGTAAAAAATGTCGCTATTTCTTTGTTCGCCTTGCCTCAAAAAATATTCAGCAATTGGAAATACTTTTTAGCTTTTATTATATTGTTAGCCATTGCAGTTGCCATTATAAGATTTTTTATCGGTTCAAAAGAAAATTTAAATGATGATTCTAATTCCGATAATAACTTTGTAATGCCGTCAGCCGAAGAAGTGCCCATTACAGAAATACCAGTTGAAAAAGAAGAATCTCCGGTTATAATTCTGCCCAGCGCCAACATCTTGCCTGATGAAGAAATAGTGGTTGAAAATCCGGAAGAAAATCCGGAAGAAGATATAATAACTACACCAGATCTGCGTAATGAAAATAAAACTAATTAATGTTCAAATTTCCTGAGGCCCTCAACTTCGAGTTTAATTTTCCACTCCTTAAATATTCGATATAGCCGGCGGCGGCAATCATGGTGGCATTGTCGGTAGTTAAAGATTTTTCCGGAATGAGAATTTCCGTTTCTAGATAATTTTCTTTCAACTTCAAAAAATTTTCTCGCAATGCCTTATTGGCAATCACCCCGCCGCCTATAATTAAAGTTTTTGGTAAATATTTGTCAAGGGCCTTTTTGGTTTTTGATATTAGTGTTTCTATTACAGAATCTTCAAATTCGCGGGCAATTTCCATTTTTTCTTTTTCTTCTAATTCACCAATCTTTTTTATGTAATAAAGAACTGCTGTTTTAAGGCCAGAGAACGAAAAGTTCAAATCTCCAGATTTTAACATCGGTCTTGGAAATTTTATGTTTCGGATTTCGATATTCGAATTTCGTGCTTTCTCTGCTAATGCAGAGATTTCCGGCCCGCCCGGATAGGGAAGTCCGAGCATCCTTGCCACCTTATCAAAGGCCTCTCCCACTGCGTCATCCTGTGTCTCGCCGATTTTTTCTTTTTCTACCCAGCTTTTGAGGAGCACTAGTTCCGTATGGCCGCCTGATATTAAAAGTGCCAATGCGGGGAATTCAATTTTTTTATTTGAAAATTGAGAATTGGAAATTGAAAATTCATCAGTTTTGAATAAAACTGATGCAATATGTCCTTCCATATGATTTGCTCCAATTACTGGGATATTCAACTTTTTACCAAGTTCTTCGGCAAAATTTATACCCGTCCACAAAGCCGGTTCAAGCCCCGGTCCCACCGTTACTGCGATCAAATCAACTTTATCTAAACCTAAACCCGCTCTTTTTAATGCCTCTTCCAAAACGAACGGCAAATTTTTCTGATGCTCGCGCTTAGCCAAAGTGGGGAAAACTCCGCCATATTGTTTATGAATTTCTATCTGACTGTTGACGGCGCTTCCAAGCAGCTTAAAATCAAGCGAGTTTAAATCTCCATTCGCTTCCACCACACTCACCGCCGTCTCATCACAAGATGTCTCAATGCTTAATATAACCATGCGGA
>CAYIPT010000021.1:0-10653 GCA_964365465.1 uncultured Candidatus Saccharibacteria bacterium
CAAGAAATTGAAAATCCTGAACTGGCAACCAAGAGAACAAGAATACTCTATAAACTCAAAGGTTACAGTGATGGTTGGATAGAAAAGAGAATGCGGGGTATTGCTATTCGTGAAGAATTAACTTATGAATGGAAAAACCGTGGAGCCAAAGAAGAAAAAGAATATGAAATTTTGACCGCAGAAATTTCCAAAGCCACTTTCGGGCTTACTCCTAGCAAATATAAAAAATTGAAAGGGCTGAAAAGAGAAAACCTGCGGGACCACATGGATGATTTTGAACTTATTTTCAATATGCTGGGAGAGAGGGCTACCACCGAAATACACAGAACCGAAAATTCAAAAGGCGTGCCGAAATTAAAATCAGACGCAAACAGGGGCGGAAAAGTGGCTGGAAACGCGAGAAAGGAGCTAGGGGGAGAATTAGGCAGGCCAATCGTCTTAAGAAAGAATTATTTGAAAAATAAGGAGGGCAGGAAGAAGATTGGAAATTAGATTCGGCGCGTATGAACCCCAGCACCAACAAAAGTGGTGCGGGGTAAATATGTCGGCGGGGGAAATCCCGACACCACCCCTCCTTCCGCGCCAACAGGAGTGAGCGTACAATAAAATTTCCAATTACCGATTTCCAATTAATTTACAATGAACAAAGAATCAAACAAGACATTTGATTTGAAAGTCTCCTAGGTCTGACCTAGGGGACCTAGGGGAAAATCATGGTAAAATATTCCAATGCAAGTAATCTTTTTTAACAAGAAAGCGGAGAAGTTTTTTAATTCCGTAGAAGAACGATTTAAACCAAGACTTCGGAAAACATTCGAGCTTCTTGAAGAACGCAACGCCAAATTGGAAATGCCCCATTCCAAACCTTTGGGTAAAAGCCTTTTTGAACTTCGAATAGTAGGGACCACTCACATCAGATTCATATACACTTTTCATTCTGACATTATTTGGATATTGCACGGGTTCGTAAAGAAGACAAACAGAATTCCAAAGGAGGAAATTGGTTATGCACAGAAACAGCTAAAACTGCTCTTGCATTGATATAACAGATTTGTTATACTATCCGCATGATTAAATATAAAGGCAAAAAGTATAATTCATTTCGAGATTTGAGCGACAAATGGATGAAAAATAGGTCCTACAAAAAAGCTTACAACGAGCTTGATTTGGAATTTTCCATAATCAAAGCCATTATTGACGCCAGAATAAAACGCGGCCTTACTCAAAAAAAGTTAGCTGAAAAAATCGGCACCAAGCAGTCCTCCATTGCTCGTTTTGAATCAGGCACTTACAGCCCCACCCTGGCTTTCGTGCAGAAACTGGCAAACGCTATAGGAACTAGAATAAAAGTTGCTTGAAACCCCTCCGACACCACTCCGCCGAGCGCTCCTACGGGAGTTGTAGTCAAAACATGTCAAAGGTTCCCTTTGATATTTTGAGTTATAAACAGGGAATTGGGCTAAATTATGGTAAGATGAGAGTATGGATGAAATAAGATTTAATTCGCCTCCGCAAAAAGCCGTGGCGGAACAAAGTCAGCCGAAAAAAAACTTCAAACCTTTGCTCAAAAAAGTTTTGAAAAAGTTTATGATGCTGGTAATTTTGGCGGCGGTTATACTTTTTGGATTTTTGGGAAAAGATATTTTTAGCGGGGCCTTTAATCCCGATTCTAACCAAGCCAAGAATGAAATTTATAGTGCCGTCTTTTTAACCAACGGACAGGTTTATTTCGGTAAGCTGATAGACAACAACGAAAAAGACATTGTCCTTAATGATGTCTATTATGTCCAAATCAGCCAGAATGCGACAAAAGAAGAAATTGCCAATTCTCTTAACCAAAACCGCTTCAATTTAATAAAACTGGGCAACGAATTGCACGGCCCGACGAACGAATTATTTATCAACAGATCGCAAGTTGTGTTCTACGAATATTTGAGAGATGATAGTAAGGTGGTGGAAGCCATAAAAAATTATAAGTAATAACCCCGTTTAATTTTCCTTATTTTGAGACCGCTGGTCTTTTAAGGTAAGAGAAGAGGATGCGAGTGCTTGAAGCATAAGCAAAAGGGGTCATGTTATGGAACAAAATACGCAAATCGCGGTTAATGTGTTAGTTAAAAAACTGGGAGTCATTCTTTCGGTTTTCGTTTTTTTGTTGCCGGTGTTTTTTATACCGGTAACGGGGGTGAGTTTGTATGTCGCCAAGATAACATTGCTGGCCACGGGTTTGGTGGCCATTTTTGCTGTCTTTTTGTCGTCGGTTCTTTCCACGGGCGTTATTGAAATACCCAAAGCCAAGTATCTGTTGCCAATGATAATATTTGCGATGGCGGCTTTGGTGTCATCGACTCTCTCGGGGGCAATTAGTTATTCCATAGCCGGGTCTGTGTTTGATTTGGGCACTACCGGCTCAATAATCATGCTGGTCTTTTCTCTGTTTATGACTGTAATGGCTGTCAGAAGCATAGGAGTAGTCGGCAAAGCGGTTTGGGCTTTTATATTTTCGTCCATAGTCCTTTCGGCCCACACTCTTTTGGGAACTTTCGGAACTTCTTTATTGCCCACTTCTGTGGCTTCCAAAATACCCATTTTTTTGGCTGGCGGAGTAATTGACACGACCATAATTTTGGGCGCCGCCGTAATACTTTCTCTCTGCGTTCTCAATATGACTGAAGTATCAAAAAGGACAAGAATTGTTTTATTCGCACTCATGGCTTACTCGGTGCTCTTCATAGGGGCAGCCAATTTTAGACCCGTGGTAATAATATTGGGAATAATTTCTCTTATTTTCTTTGTTTATATTTTGTCCTGGTCGGTCGGCGAAGCTGATCGTAAAATTTCTCTTTCATCTCTCGTAATTTTAGTGGCCTCGGTCATATTGCTTTTGGGTGGCGCCGGCATAGGCAGTTATCTTTCAAAAGCGATGAAAGTACAGACCGTTGAGGTAAGGCCCAATTTCCAAACGACTATGGATTTGACGGTGGCCTCTTGGCAAAAGAATTTTGTTTTTGGCATAGGCCCCAATCGTTTTGCCCAATTTTGGGCTCTGCATAAGCCGGCGGAAATAAACCAGACCCAGTTTTGGAATTCCGATTTTTACTCCGGCTCCGGTTTTGTTCCGACAATGGCTATAACTACCGGTTTGCTCGGACTTCTTTCTTTGCTGGCCTTTATGGTTTTGTATGTTATGAGCGGCGTTAAAGCCATATTCGCGCAAGCCAATTCCGGCCGTTCCAGATATCTCTCAACCGCCTCTTTTTTGGTTTCTTTTTACTTGTGGATAATCCTTTTCCTTTATACTCCGAGCATAACCGTTTTGGCTTTAGCTTTTATTTTTACGGGGTTATTCACTGCCACCCTTGTTTCTCAGGGCATAACGGAACTTTGGAAAATAAATATTTTTTCCAATCCCAAAACAAATTTTCTTTCCGTTCTTTCCATTGTGATACTTCTTATCCTATCGGTGGCCGGAGGTTATTTCGTTTGGGAAAGGGCGATAGCCGCGGTGGTTTTTGAAAAAGGAGCGGCTGAATACCAAAAATTCGGCAATATCGCTTTGGTCAGGGAATCAACGGTCAAGGCCATTGCCATGGCGCCGAGCGATGTCTACTGGCGCGGTTTGGCTGAAATTTCCCTGACTGATTTGGGTAAGGTTTTGGGCGGAATTACAAATCAAAATCAAATTACGGACACAATCAAAAATCAAGCTCAGGGGTTGATTGTTGATTCGATTGAGTCGGCCAAAAAGGCGGTGGCCAGTGATAACAACAATTTTTCAAACTGGTTCGCTCTCGGCCGCGTCTATGAAGTTCTGGCTTCAAACGGCGTGCAGGGTTCATTGGAAAGCGCTCGCGGCGCCTATACCGAAACAGCTATCCGTTCGCCGAGCAATCCTTCTGTGCCTCTGGCTTTGGCCAGATTGGATGCTCTTTCGGGAAATGTTAAAGGAGCCAGAGAAAATATAACGAAGGCCTTGGAGCTTAAAAATAACTACACCGACGCTTACTATACTTTGGCCCAGCTTGAAGCGGCGGCCAACAACATCTCCGGAGCTATCAGGTCGGTGGAAGCGGCGGCTGTGGTTGATCCGACAAATGCCGGACTTTTTTTTCAGCTCGGTTTGCTCAGATACAACCAGAAGGATTTTGCCGGTTCGGCCGGCGCCTTTGAAAGAGCGGTTGCCTTGATTTCCGATTATGCCAACGCTAAATATTTCTTGGGACTCTCTTATTATCAAGTCGGTAAAAAAACGGAGGCCCTAAAGCAGTTTGAGGACTTAATGAAAACCAATCCGGACAATAATGAAATAAAATTGATTATAACCAATCTCAGAGCTGGCAAGGCGCCGTTCGCGAACGCCAAACCGCCAGTTACTGACAAGCCGGAAAAAAGGCAAGAACCGCCACTGTAGCCCCACTATAATTAGAGCAATAACTTGTTAAATATTAATGATTTAAAAATGAGAATAAAGAAAGAGATATAAAAGGAAAGCCATCAGACATTTAATCTGACGGCTTTCCTTTGTTCTCTCCGATTTTCATCGGAGGACGGCCCGAAGGCATTTGTAGATTAAGTATAGCAAATGAATATGAAAAGTCAAGCAAAAAAGTGGATAATAAAAGGACTGATTTTAAGCGTTTTTTTGCTGTTTTTCTTAATACTTTCTACCTTCATACTTCATACCAACCCCTTCATACTGACCGCCGAGGCGGCAGCTCCTACTGCAGGATTAGTCGGTTATTGGAATTTTGATGAGGGAAGCGGCGCGGTGGCGAATGACTTGTCCCGCCGAAGCCTTAGCGAAGGAGGATCGAGCGGGAATGGAAATAACGGGACGATTAACCCTGTGATATTTCCACAAAGTGGAACCTATATCATAGGGTGAATGGGGCGTTTGGGTTTGATAGGGTGGATGAATAAAAAGTGGTAAAATAACCTTATGAAAAAGAAAATTGACACAACTAAAAATATTGCGGTCTTTGAGAAAAAAGAAGTGAGAAGAACATGGCACAATAAACAGTGGTATTTTTCTGTGATTGATGTTGTGGCGATACTTTCCCAAAGTCCCCACCCCAGGCGTTATTGGAGTGACTTGAAAAGAAAGCTTGTTTCCGAAGGTTATTCTGAGTTGTACGATAAAATCGTACAACTGAAATTGCTTTCAAACGATGGAAAATTATACGAAACCGACAGCGCGAATTTACAGGGTATTTTTCGCATTATCCAGTCTATCCCGTCCCCTAAAGCCGAGCCGTTTAAGCTGTGGCTGGCGAAAGTGGGGCAAGAGAGAATCGAGGAAATCCAGGACCCGGAACGGGCCATTGTCAGGGCTAAAAGAATTTATGACCAAAAGGGATATTCTGAGGACTGGATTGCCAAAAGAATGCGGGGCATCAACATCCGAAACACTTTGACCGATGAATGGAAGGACCGGGGAGCCAAAGAGGGACTTGATTTTGCCATTTTGACCAATGAAATATACAAAGGCACTTTTGAAATGACCGCCAAAGAAATCAAGGACTACAAAAGTCTGGGCGACCCTGATAATCCGCGGGATCATATGAACGAGCTTGAGCTCATTTTAACTATGCTTGGCGAAGCGACTACCACGAAATTATCGCAAACCCGAAAATCGCAAGGATTACCGTCGCTTAAAGAAGACGCCAAAGACGGCGGCAGCGTGGCCGGCAACGCGCGCAAAGAAATTGAAGCCAAAAGCGGCAAAAAAGTCGCTAGCAGAGAAAATTATTTGGAACAAAAACAGACGAAAAAAATTTCTGGTAAAAAATATGACAAAAATTAAATCGAAAATTTTTCTCTTTTCATTATCATTCCCCATTTTGATTTTTGCATTTTCAATTATGTTCGCTCACGCGGAAGCTCCAACGACAGGTCTGGTAGGATACTGGCCGATAGATGAAGGTTCTGACACTATCGCTAATGACATGAGCGGAAATAACAATAACAGGACGATTAATGGGGCAACTTGGGTGGCGGGGAGAGCCTGCCCCGTAGCGAGCTCTTGCTCTGCTACTGGGGTGGGAAATGGGGCTTTGAGTTTTGACGGGGTGGATAATCAAAAAAGTGGTAAAATGATTATATGAGCGCTAATAATTTTATTTTAATAAAAGAAAAAGAGCGGGGCATTTTTGAAATTTCTGAGAGAGATTATGACACTAATGGTGAAATACAAAATATTGGAGCCGCCTCTTTTTTGAGGGATGCCGTAGAAAAGGCTGAAAGTTATATTTCCAATTCAGAGATGGGGATTGAGTATGGGATAAGATTCTCGTTGAAGGATGAGAGAAGTTCAAACAAAAAATCTTTAATAAAAAGATTTCTCGAATGGATAGGGCTTAAGGAAAAAATCCATAATACCGAAAGTATTCCGCCCCTTTTTAATGAAAACGAGATTTGGTGGTGTTATGTCGGGGAAAATGTCGGAGTTGAGATAAACGGCAAAGATAGGCAATTCACCCGCCCGGTTTTCATTTTTAAGAAATACGACAGGTACTCGTTTTTAGGATTGCCTCTTACCACAAAGTCGAAAACCGGTACCTGGTTTACGCCGATTACTTTTGCTGGGATAAATCAAACCGTGGTTTTATCTCAAGATAGAGCGTACGATTACAGGAGGTTTAAGGAAAAGATGGGCGAACTTGACGAAAAAGATTCCCAAAAAGTAAGGGAAGCATACACAAAACTCCACACTTTTTCCCTTATAAAAAATAGACCTCCCGCCGTTTCCGGCGGGAGTCGTGGGTAAATCCCAAATATGCATTAAGTATAGCAAAACCAAATTATATGTCAAATCAAAATAGTGGAAAAACAATAAAAACCTTGATTTTAAGCGGTTTTTTAGACAAATTTTCAATAATCAATTCACAATTTACAATCAATCATCAAATCTCAAAAAATTACATTTGAAAATTGATAAAATGATAAATTTATTGAAAACTGAAAATTGTAAATTGATAATTAGCTTGTCCGTTCTCTTCTTTTTCCTGTGGGCTGGACAAGCTTTTGCTTCAGCTCCTACCGACGGCCTCGTCGGCTATTGGCCGATGGATGAAGGATCAGGAACCATCACTCATGATACCAGTGGCAATGGGAATAACGGCACAATCAACGGAGCGACTTGGGTGGCAGGGTTTGAAAAGTAGTATAATGGATATGAAATGATAACTGGTGGGGGTGAGGAGAAGGACTCTGTCCCCATCAGTTATTATTCCTAATTAGGTAAGTTAATATGAAAATAAAACAAACAGATAAAGAAATAAGCTTCACTTTCCCCCGATATCAGAAAAGATCTAATCCGTATGATGAGAAAGGTGATTACGGCGAATACTCGACTTTTACAGGATTGATTATCCATCATAAAGATGGGCAATCTGATGAAATTGGTTTTGCTGGAACGATTGATATGGATTACAAAGGGAAACCAGATCAGGTTTCGGATTTTATAGTGGTTTGGTATGGCGAGGAAGAAGAATTTAGAAAAGAGTGCGAAAGGTTGCAAATAAATGTTTATGAAATGGAAGTTTAAAAATATTTAGATAGTGAATTGTCCGAAAAAATAGGACAACTGAAACTGGCATGATTTGAATACACAATTTCAACTAATGAAAAAAGAAAAGAAACAAAAATTGTATTGTTATGTTGACGAAACCGGACAGGATACGAAAGGCAAGTTATTTATCGTTTCTGTGGTGATTACAGATGACAAAAGAGAAGAGTTAAACTCAAAACTGAAGAAAATCGAAGAACATTCCGGCAAAGGCAAAGTAAAATGGATGGAAGCTCGCCATAAAGCCAGGTTGGCTTACATACAAGCGGTTTTGTCCGTTTCCGCCAGCGCGCAGGCGGCGGTGCATGTTGATGGTTTGCCCAAAGCCCGCATCAGGTGGTTCGGAACGGAACTCAGAAGATTAAGCATTAAAACCAGCAAAGTCGTTGGTGTCCGCCGCGAAGAATCAGATGCCTTTATCCGGCTGGCCGATGCTTGCTGCGGTTTTGTTAGGCTGGCGTTGTCTTCCCGCAACAAAGAGCTTTTTGAAATGTTTAAGCAGGCGATGGCCTCCAACCACTTGAAAGAGGTTTAAAATTAAACCAAAACCCCAAGCTAAAAGCTCGGGGTTGGTGGATAGCCTACTTCCGACTGCCTAAACAGTCAGACACCCACGAATACTCGCAGTGTTCGGCTATCAAATCCCTTTAAGTGTATATGATTGTCAATTCCTGTCAAGTAAAATTCTGTGCATATTTGAGCCAATAAATAATAACCTTTTTACTCAAAAAGTGATAAAATTAAATAAAGTCGCTTTTAAGAAACCAAAACAATGAATATCAATAAATTTTCAATGAACAAAATATCAAACAAAACAAGTGTCTGGTTTGGAAAATTGATTATTGATACTTCAATGAAAATTGAAAACTGTAAATTGAAAATTTTATTGATTTCCATTTTTGTCATTTTTATTTATTTTTGCTCATTTTTGTCATTTGTCTCTGCTTCCGCTCCTACCAACGGCCTTGTTGGTTACTGGAACTTCGACGAAGGAAGTGGAACTGTTGTCGCGGATTCATCGGTAAGCGGGAATAACGGGACGATTAATGGAACCACTTGGACGACAGGAAAAGTGGGGAGTGGAGCGTTGAGTTTCGACGGGGTAAATGACTTTGTACTAGGCCCAAACATAAGCTCCTTATTTACAAACCAAGAAGCAACTTTTTCAGCATGGGTGAAAAAAACGGAGCACACCGGCTCTGTTAATTCAGAGACAGGCAGTTGGTATTTTAATGAAGCTGAAGGAAATTCCAGTCACTACCCCTACACTGACGGTACCATATATGATGGTAGTTTTAAGACAACAAGAACAACTGTTGGGGCTGGAATTATTACTGATAGAACACAATGGCACATGGTAACCATAACCAGGAAAGCCGGAGCAAACGGATGGAACTTTTATCAAAATGGACAATTAGTTACTTCGGCTGATGGTGGCACTTGGGAGATGGCTACAAACTGGGCAGTCGGAAAATCATTTAATTCCTCCGTCTTTTTCAAAGGTTCTATTGACGATGTTCGCATCTATAATAGGGTATTAAGCGCGAGTGAGATCTTAGATGTTTATAACGACATTGGCGTTCCCGCCACTCCGACCATTCCATCCATCTCTTCCTTCACTTCTTCTCCATCTTCCATTCCCCAAGGCCAGTCTTCTATTTTGTCTTGGAATGTTTCCGGCACTCCAACCCCTACTTTATCCATTAACAGTGGAGTTGGTACTGTTACTGGCGGTAGTGTCAGTGTGTCTCCGTCTGTGACTGCTTCTTATATCCTAACTGCCACAAATTCCCAAGGTACTATAACTGCCCAAACTACAGTTACGGTTACTGCTCCGCCTCCTCCCGATACCCAAGCTCCCACTGTCCCAACTAACCTTACTGCCACAGCAGTATCATCATCAGCGATTAACTTATCTTGGACAGCTTCCACGGATAATATAGCTGTCACCGGCTATCGTATATATAGAGGAGGTAGCCAAATTGGTACATCGGCATCAAACTCTTACTCTGATTCCGGCCTTACCGCTTCGACAAATTATTCTTATACTGTCGCGGCTTACGATGCCGCCGTGAATGTATCTGCCCAAAGTATTTCTGCTTCTGTCACTACTCAGGATGTGGTAACCCCGCCTCCTCCGCCTCCTGGAACCTGTTTAGCAGTTACCCCCGCAGGTAGCGGCAACAGGAGCGGCAGTGACTGGAGCAATGCCATGGCGGGACTGCCAGCCACTCTCGCAAGAGGCAGATTTTATTATTTAGCTGACGGGAATTATCCCTATTATACATTCAATACGCCCGTATCTGGCACGCAATTTGTGACTATTCGTAAAGCCCAAAGCTACGACCATTGTGCCGATACTGGCTGGAACGAGACAATCATGGGCAGTTCCCAGGCAGTATTTACGGGATTTTACATTACTTCTTCATATTTTACCCTTGATGGTAATGGCATCCAAACCGCGCCGGGTTGTGGAGGAGCGCCGGGAGCCACAGTTACCGGCAGCCCCCCTAATCCCAAAGACTGCGGTATTAAAATAGCAACCCCAACCAACCAAGGGATGAGCTTTGGAAGCGGGGTTGGGAACTACCATGTTAGGTATTTAGAAGAACTTGGAAATGGGATTAATAACGGGGGCTTGGCGGAGTTTTTTGCTCCTCTCGCTTCCAGTGTTTCAAGCTTCTTGCATATATACGCCCATAACGCTGGGTGCGTATTTTTCCAGTACGGCGGCAACCAGCGTGAAGTTGGCTTTAGTTATTTTTGGGGAACTGAAACAGATGGCGCTCCAACCGGCTCGTGTCATGGCCAATATTCCTTCTATGCCGGAAATGACAGTAACAGCGTAGAACACGACAACGTATACCGCGACATTACCGGAACTGCGGTTTGGACGTTTGCTTTGGGTTCCGGCACACATACCAACTGGAGCTATTATAATAATGTTATTTTTAATTCCAGCCCGACTGTAAGCTGGAACCCGTTTTTGTCGGATGGGATATTAGCATGCATTAATTCCGGTGTAAATTGCATGCATGAGGCCACCCATTTTCGCACTCAGCTGATAATTTAGAGACATAATAATC
>CAYIPT010000022.1:0-9968 GCA_964365465.1 uncultured Candidatus Saccharibacteria bacterium
AGAACAAGACACTCCTAACGTCTAGATGCAGGTCCGATTCCTGCCGGTGGCACCTAAGTGTTCATAATGCATGTCGTTCCATATTCCGTTTGGCACGGTATAAAACGAGAGTGGTTCTAACGTGGCTTTTATTTATATCCCAACAATTTTGCTTTTAATTCAGGAATGTCCTCTTGTATAGTGTCCCAGACGATATCAATTTCAAGATTTATGTAATCGTGAAAAGCCATATTTCTGAAACCAACGATTTCTTTCCAAGCCAAATCAATTTTTGGTTTAGTTTCTTTGCTTATTTTGTTAGCTTCTTCTCCAATAAGAGCAAGCTGTAAAATTGTTGCGCTTTGCATCATTTGATTATTTAGAAAATCTTCTTTGTTTGTCTCTTTTACAAATTCTTCCACCTTCTGAATGGAATCCAAAATATTTGCTATGTAAGTTTTATCATTCTTCATAAATTGGTTTTAATTCTGGGCGTATACATGGCTCCATGTGTTTATTTATATTTCCTTCTGTCACCAAATCAACATCTCTACCTAAAGAATCTTCAAGTTTGTGTTTAAGGCCTATAAATTTAATCATGCCCATTGGTCCGGGACCTAATTCCACAAGCAAATCTACATCGCTGTCTAGACGATCGTCTCCACGAGCAACCGAACCGAAAACAGACGCTTTTTTAACGCCATATTCACGTAAAATCGGTGATATTTTTTCTTTTACTTCGTCTATACTCATGGCCAAATCATAATACCACAAAAGTTCACTCTGTGCCCATTTCTTAACCTTTTACTTCAAATTAGTCGCTTCTTCCTTTTAATCTTAAAACAAGTTTGGTTATTCCATATATTACCGAGTACAACACATAAGCTAAACCAATGAAAAATATTATTTGAGGAATAGTGTAGTTATACAAAGCACAATTGGGCTCAGGATTCTTGTGCCAGCATAAATCGGTGGTTGTAAATTGGAAAAATGTTAAAAAGCTGATTACGATAGCAAGTGTAAATTTCCAAATTTTTGGTCTTATAAATTTCATATTAATTTTTTATTCTGTGAAATTGGTACAACTCAAAATTTTACCTCCAACACAAGTTGAGGTGTTGAACCCCGAAGGAATGCCCCGGCTACATATGCAAGTGTTGCAAGATTGTTTAAGTTTTCCATTTTCTCCCCCCGGAATAACTCCGCAACGAGTTACTTCTTTGTTTGGCCAGAAAAAGTAAGTTGTTCCAGCTATTATCATCAAAGCAAAAACAATGAGTACTTTTTTCATAACATCTCAATTATACACTAAAACATTTCATACCAGTATCACTTTGTTAATATGTGAATGTCGTTAACCTCCCTGCCTGTCCCGCGAAGCTTCAGCGAAGTGGGAAGAGTGGTAGGTTCTACTGCGCCCAGCGAAGCCTTGGCGAAGTTGGGTTGGAATTGGTATTTTCCTTATAGAAAGGATAATCTATGACCAGAGAGTGTTTTGATGACTCTCAACTACTACCAAGTATTAACTATTCCAAAGGAAGAACAGACATCAGGTATCAAAAAAGAGGTTCTCCTCCTTCGCTAAAGCTACGGCGGGACGCGGTAATGTCATTCAATAAACGGCGCCATAAGCGCACAAATCAAAAACCGCACGAAGGCGGTTTTTGATAAGTAGGAACAAGAATTTTATATCCTGTTTATTTAAAATAATAACTTCGTTATTATTTTACGGCTTCCTTCAAGGCCTTGGCTGCTCTGAATTTAGGAACTCTCATGGCCGGCACATTGACTGAAGCGCCGGTGCGAGGGTTTCTGGCCACTCTGGCAGCTCTTTGTTTGGTTGAAAAAATACCCAATCCGGCGATTGAAACCTCCTCTCCCTTTTTAAGAGCGCCAACAACTTCGTCTATAACGGTTTCAACCACTTCTTCGGCCTGAACCTTCGTGCCGCCAAGCTTTGCGTGCACTGCGTTGGCTAAGTCAGCTTTATTCATTTTTTTAAATTAAAAAGTTTATAATTTCTCGACCCTCCACTTTTTTCCTCCATATGCAAGTATATATTTAAAAGCTTTTTTGGCAATACCTTGACTGCCAAGCTGTGGATAGGTTAAATTAGGTGAAAATTAAGAAATTTTAGAAACAATGCGAGAAAATGTCTCCGGTTTGGAAGCGGCAATTTCGGAAAGCATCTTGCGATTAAGCAAAATACTGCGATTTTTGAGAGAACCTATAAACTTGCTGTATGAAAGGCCGGCGCCATGCAAAACGGAATTAAGACGAACATTCCAAAGTCGGCGAAAATCGCCTTTTTTGTCTCGGCGGTGAGCAAAGGCGTAAGTGCCGGCATGGGCGATGGCTTCATAGGCCTGTTTTTCTTTTTTGGAACGACCAAAGCGATAGCCCTTGACTTGGCTTAATATATTTCTGCGTGTTTTGAGAGCATTAACCCCCTTTTTAACTCTAGACATGTTTTTGTTCTAACCCTATCCCTAACCCTTCCCCTTAATTTAAGGGGGAGGGAATGGGAAGGGGTTATTTCATTAGCTATTATTTAAATACCTGCCCCTATTTTTGTTTGTCATCTGAAAAGCGACGGGGCGACGCTTTTTGAGCGTTGTGTTTGTTCGATTTTTGGCATTAAAATGGTTCTGGCCGATTTTCCTTGTTACTAGTTTGCCATTCTTGGTCACTTTTATGCGCTTTAAGTATGATTTGTTTGATTTCATAAGCTCCTCTATTTTGCATGTTCTATCATCGCTGTCAAGCCCTTGGGGCTTCTTTTTGGCTCTTCGGCTACTTTAAAATTTTCGGAAATTAACTTAAACACTCTCTCAAGTCGCTCCTTCAAAAACGACTCGTTCATATATTTGGTTCGGCCCGGAAGGAATAGATCAATTTTTACTCGGTGACCTTCTTTAAGCCATTCCGAGGCCTTCTTGGCCTTAAGGTTCAAATCATGTTCGCCTGTGCCCACCTTTATTTGGAGCGACTTGACTTCAACTGTGCGGGTTTTGGCTTTTATAATCTTTTGCTTCTTGTTTTCAGCGTACAAAAACTTTCCATAGTCAACGATTTTAGCAATAGGGGGAACGGCATTGGGCGATATTTCCACAAGATCAAAGCCCAATTCTTGAGCTTTAGCCACGGCATCTCTAGTCGCCACTACGCCAAAGTTTTCCCCTTGTGGCCCTATCAGACGCACATTTTCCGCTCTAATAAAATTATTAATCCTGTGTTGAATAGACAAAATTATAAATTATTTCTAACTCTTAAAGTATAGCATTAAAAAGGATTTCTTGCGCCGCGGATTTCAAAGTGGAGATGGGAGCCGGTGGATTTGCCCGTACTGCCCACCAAACCAATAACATCTCCTTGGTGAACAAAGTCGCCAACCGAGACGTTGTTTTTGCTATTATGAGCATACAAAGTTTGAGTGCCGTTGGCATGACGGATAACAATATAATTGCCAAAACCGCCATTCCATCCGCCAATTCTGCTTATAATAACTTCTCCGTCGGCCGCTGCCAATATTTGAGCTCCTCTGGAAGCGCCTATATCAATACCGTTATAACCGTGGATGCCTTGGGTTTTTATACCGCCAACAATTGGTCTCATATAGTAGCCGACATATTCTTTGAGACCGGAAGAGCCGGCCAGCCTTATAACGGATGGCGAAGCCAAAACCTCTCCGTCGGGTACAATAATTTCTGAACCAACAATGAGAGAATCTCCTTTTTGGAGGTTATTGTAAGCTATTATTTCATCGGCATCGCCTTTATATTTTTTAGCTATAGATGCCACCGTATCTCCCTTAACCGCAGTATGTTTAACTCCGGAAATGGGTAAAATAATTAAAGTGTCTCCCACTTTCAAAGTATTTGAGGAAAGATTATTGCCCCATTTTATTGTATTAACGGTAACATCAAACATTTCGGCTATTTGAGAAAGAGTATCGCCCTCGCGCACTACATAAATGCTTATCTGGTCGCTGGTTGGCTTATGAACCAAAGATCCTGAGGCGGTGCCGGACGGACCGGCGTTTGAAACCAGGGCGTTGCCCTCTATAACCGGAGCATTAGAGATTTGACTGTTAAGCGGAGTGGCCACTGCCACCAACAGGGCCATGTTTTGAATATTTTTATTTGAAAGAAAACTCTCCTCGCTCGAATCACCAAAAAATACATTGCTCAAAATATCTACCAGACCAGCAGATGCCGATATTGGCAATAGCAAAATGAGCAGAACCAAAAACAGCTTTCTTGAATTAAGAAATGACTTGAGATTATTATTTCGCCCGATTCTGTTTATAAAATAACGCTTTTTTGAATCGGGGTCATTGGGAATTTCTATAATAAGCCGTGGATTAATGATAATTCAGCGCTCTCAGTAAAAAATGGCTCAACGAAGCCATATTTCAGAAACACAGCAACCTACGAACACGCTATAAATTTTAACAAACTGACCCATTTTGGCAACTTGTTTTTTGCAAAGATGTGGATTGTAAATTTTCTGGTAAGATAGGTGGGTGAGCAATGAAAATAAGTTTTTGGAATTAAATGAGGCGCAGAGAGAGGCGGTGGAAACAACCGGGGGGCCTTTGCTTGTGCTGGCGGGAGCTGGAGCGGGCAAGACCAAAACAATTACTTATAGAATTTTGAATTTGATACAAAAAGGAGTGGCGCCTGAAAATATTTTGGCTGTCACTTTCACAAACAAGGCGGCTAAAGAAATGGGAGAGAGAGTTTTAAAATTGCTTGAAGAAAATAAGGTAGTGAATAGACCAATTTCAATAACGAGTAAGCCGTTTGTTTCCACATTCCACGGATTGGGCGCTTTTATTATAAAAGAAAATTTTAGGGAAGCCGGTGTTAAAAAACATTTCAACATTTACGACAAAGAGGACTCAAAAAGATTGGTCAAAGAAGCGCTTATAAAAAACAATTATGACCCCAAACAATTTGAGCCGGGCAAAATTTTGGCCATTATTTCCCGCGAAAAAGGCAATTCTGTTTCGGTTGAAGAATATTCAGAATTTGCGAGCAATGAATACTTCGGTGGTATTGTGTCAAAAATTTGGGCAGATTATGAAATAGCGCTAAAAAAAGAAAACGCTTTGGACTTTGATGACTTGCTTTTGGTGACCGCCAAGCTTTTGCAAAAAGAAGAGGTGAGAAAGTTTTATGGCGAGAGATGGAAATATATTCACATAGACGAGTATCAAGACACAAACAAAGTGCAGTATCAAATAGCCGAAGCTATTGTCAGAGATCATCAAAATATTTGCGCCGTGGGAGATGTGGACCAAAATATTTACACATGGAGAAATGCCAGCATTAAAAATATTTTGAATTTTGAAAAGGACTATAAGGGAGCCAAAATGGTGGTTTTGGAAGAAAATTATAGATCCACCAAAATAATTTTGGAAATTGCCAATAAGATTATAGAAAAAAATAAATTGAGAATGGAAAGAAAACTGATTACTAAAAACGCGATGGGGGAAAGGGTGGGCGTATTTGAGGCGCTAACCGAAAACCATGAGGCCCAGTTTATTGTTGAAAAAGTTAAAGAATTAAATAGGAGCGGCGCGGCTTTTTCAGAAATGGCGGTTTTATACAGAGCCAATTTTCAGTCCCGCGTTTTGGAAGAAGAATTTTTGGCCAAAGATGTGCCTTACCAAGTTTTAGGTACTAGATTTTTTGAGAGAAAAGAAATAAAAGATATCTTGGCTTTTTTGAGATTCTGTTTTAATCCGGAAAGCATTTCTGATTTGAAAAGAATTATAAATGTGCCACCGCGAGGCATAGGCAAAACCACTTTGCTTAAAATTGTTGAGGGAAAAGAAGAGAGTTTGCCGGCAAGTATGAAATTAAAAATGAATAATTTTAGAAATTTATTGAGACAAATCAAAAATTTTGCTCTGGCCAATTCACCATCCAAAACTATTTTATTTATAGCCCAAGAAGTTTCCCAAGGTGCCACCTTAGGAAAAAATGCCCCAAAGGTGGCACCTTGGGGAAAAGGCAAAGATGGCCAAGAAAGAATACAAAATATAAAAGAATTGGCCGTATTGGCTTCTCGTTACGATAAATTAAATCCGGAAGAGGGGATAGAAAAATTATTGGAAGACACTTCTTTGATTTCTGACCAGGATAGCGAAAAGCCCGAAAAAGACGGGGTGCGGCTCATGACGGTGCACGCGGCAAAAGGGCTTGAATTTTCTTATGTTTTCATTACGGGTCTGGAAGAAGGACTTTTCCCCCACGATCGCGATATGGATGAAAATGTAAGCGAAGAGGAAGCGGAGGAAGAAAGACGGCTTTTTTATGTAGCCATCACCCGCGCCAAGAAAAAACTTTTCCTGTCTTACGCCCAAACCCGCACCATTTTTGGCAGCCGCGGTTCCAATATCCCTTCCGAGTTTCTTCTGGAAATTCCGGATGAGTTTTTGGAACGCGAGTTTTTGGATTATACACCCAAAAGAAAACATTTGTTACATATTGAGTTTTAACCTCACCCCCAACCCATCTCCTTGACAAGGAGAGGGAAAAAAGAGAGAAATAATCACATGAAAAACAAAACAAAAAAAATGGGCTTGCCCCGCAGAGCGAGAGCGAAGTTGGGACAGAATTTTTTGAGAGACCAAAAGATTTTGAAAAAAATCGCCGACTTCGCGCAGATTGAAAAAACGGACACGGTGGTGGAGGTTGGGCCGGGGGAGGGAACACTTACCGCTTTTTTGCTTGAGCGGGCAAAAAAGGTAATAGCGGTAGAAAAGGATGAGAAGCTGGCAGAGTTATTGAAACAAAAATTCAAAATCCAAATTTCAAATTCTGAATTGAAATTTATACATGGGGATGTTTTAGAAATTGAAAATTTATTGGAAATTGCAAAATTGAAAATTGAAAATTATATTTTGGTTGGCAATATCCCATACTATATTACAGGTGCGATATTTAAAAAATTCTTACAATCTGATAATCCTCCAGAATCAATAACTTTTGTCGTTCAAAAAGAAGTAGCGGAGAGAATCGTGGCTCGTGATGGAAAAGAAAGTATTTTGAGTATTTCAATAAAGGCCTACGGCAAACCGGAATTTGGAGGAATAATAAAGGCCGGCAGTTTTTACCCAAAGCCAAAAGTAAATTCGGCGGTTATTGCGATAAGAGACATAAGTAAGAGCAGATTCCTAAGGTCTGACCTTAAAAAATGCCCCGAAGGTCAGACCTTGGGGATTTCGGAGAAAAAATTCTTTGAAATACTAAAAGCCGGCTTTGCTCACAAAAGGAAGCTTTTGATTAAAAATTTGGAAAAAATGTCAAAGGGCATTAAGGGGCACCCTTTGGGGCAAAATTCTTCAAGGGTGCCCCTTGGGAAGACACCCTTTGACACTTTTAAAAAATGCGGGATTTCGGAAAAAGCCAGGGCCGAAAATTTGAAAGTTGAAGATTGGATTTGCTTGACGAGGGAATTAATGTAAAATGTGGGTATGAAAAACAAAACCTCCAAAAAATCGGAAAATATAAACAAAAAAGATCAATATACGATTGTGCTTGAAGATATAAGAAGTAATATCAAAGGAATAGCAGAGGGAGTAGTAATGACAAATGAAAAAATGGATAGAGGATTTAAGGGGGTAGACGAAAAATTTGAAGAGGTAAACAATAATATGCGTTTAATGAGAACAGAAGTTTCTTTAATTAGACATAATCAGGTAACTCGCGATGAGTTCAAATTTCTTGAAGACAGAGTTTTCACCATAGAAAAGAAAATTGCAAAATAAATTTGCTATAATTGAAGAGTGATCTTGCCGAGTAAAAAAGTTCTCAGTATTTTTATTCTAGTAGCCGCATTGGTGGCGGCGATTATTATAGCTTTTGGCAGAGACAAAGCGAGCACCGCCATAAATTCCGTCAACAATCTGGTAGCCGGCCAAAAAGTTTCAATACCTGAAAACCCCGATTGGCAAAACGAGCTTGGCAAAACAACGGCAAACACAGAACCAGCGCAAGAAGAAGACGCTTCAACTCAAGAAACAGCCACTGACACGGTCTCAAAAGCATTAATGGCAAATTATTTGGCCTTAAAACAAAGCGGCACTTTAGACGCAACCTCGGCTCAAAAATTAATAGACCAGACGGCAAGTTTAGTGAGCCAATTGGGAGATAAAGTTGTTTTAGACACCAAACTCAATGTTATTCCTGATAACGGAATGCAAACAATAACAAGTTATGGTGAAAATTTAGGAAGTATTTTGAAAAATAACAAACCACAAAATATAAAAAATGAAATGGAAATAATAAGCGTGGCGATTAGTTCCAGAGATCAATCAAAAATAAACGAATTGGATCCGGTTATTGCCATTTATGAAAAAATTGCGGCCGATCTTGAAAAAATGCCTGTGCCTAAAACTTTTGTCAAAGCCCATACCGATATGACCAATGGTGTAAAAGGCATAGTTATGGCTCTCAAAGAAATAAGAAGTGTTTTTAGCGATCCGATTAAAAGTTTGTCGGCCATTCAATTATACCGGGAAGGTCTCACTGTTTTTCTACAAGCAATAAAAATTACAGATCTTTTTATTATTAAAAATAAAATTATTTATAAACAAGGAAGCGGTGGATACTACCTGTTATACGGGATATAATGAATACGAAAATCATGCGAAAGCTACGAAATGATAACGAAAATTTAAAAAAATAAAAATGAAAGAAATAAATAAAAAAATAATTGTTTTGTTTCTGGTCTTCACTTTTATTTTTTCTCCTGTTTTGTCGATGAAAGCACAGGCTCAGGGGTGGCCTGTTTATGATAATGCTAATTTTATAGATAATTTAACAAAAACAATCAAGGAGTACGGTCTTGATACCGCGGCTTGGGCAATCGTAAATTTAATCATAGAGAGAATGTCGGCAAGTACAGTTAATTGGATAAATTCTGGCTTTAAGGGCAGTCCGGCTTTTATAACTAACCCAGAAGCGTATTACAAAGATATGGGAGATAAAATAGCCGGACAATTTATATATAGCAGTCCAAATTTGAATTTTCTTTGCGGACCTTTGCGGGCAAAAATAAGATTGGCTCTTTCCAATAACTACACTCAGTACGATCGGCAAAACTGGCAGTGTAGCGTGACCGGTATCGCCAATAATGTTGATGCTTTTATGAATAACTTTGAAAATGGCGGTTGGGAAGGATTTTTTGAATTAAGCCAAGGACCACACAATCCTATAGGCGCATATTTGCAAGTAGAAAGTGAAATGATGCAACAAATAGCCAATCAAAAAGATTTGAAAGAAAAAGACCTTCTTCAGGGTAAAGGATTTATGTCGTTCAAAAAATGCACAAGATGGAGACAGCTTGATCAGGGAGAAGTTAGTGAATTAAACGCTATATTTGGCGAAGATTTTAAGGATGAGAGCGGGGCGCCTCAAGGCGGTTTTGATAATACAATAGAATGCATAAAAGAAGAAACACAAACTCCGGGGAGTGTCATAGCTGACCAACTAAATACACAACTAGGAGTCGGGCAAGAGAAATTGGCAGTAGCAGATGAAATAAATGAAATAGTAAGCGCTCTTCTCAACAAATTAGTTTCTTCGGTTATTGGGGGCATAGGAAGTGGTTTAAGAGGTTTAAGTAAGCCAGATTCTGCAAATAACAATCAAATATTCACAACTCAACTTTCAGACAGAAAACCTGGGAGTCAAATCACTGGTTACTTTTGTCTTGATAATGAAACTGATCCAACCGATAAGTTTTATGATACAGACCCAAATGTGTGCAAATACCCAGACACCCCAAATACCGATATTTTGGACCAACCTCTTCCTAACCCTAATTTCTGTAAAGAAAATCCGAGTGCATCAGAATGTCAAATGCCTGTAATGAAAGTTCAAATAGTCCCGGGTGCAACAATTTGCGATCCGGCCGTAGATCCATCTTGCACCCCAGCACCATAAAATATAAATGACAAAAAAGTTTTTAACATT
>CAYIPT010000023.1:0-9215 GCA_964365465.1 uncultured Candidatus Saccharibacteria bacterium
CTTGGTTCCATAGCGACAATGTTTTTTATTGTTTTTAGTGTTATTATTGTCAAACAAAGCAAAATATGAATTTATTTATAGTATATGTAGTAATAATAGTTATGGCGACCATTGCTTATATATTTGTTATTAATAATATAAAAAAATAATATGCTAACTTATATAATTGGATTTATAATAGTAGGAATTTGCATCATAGCCGCTTACATTTTTACTCCAAAATCAAATACGAAATAATTTTCGTATATGAGATTTCAAATTCCACAATTTATAGATGTAGAGGATAAAATATTCGGGCCGTTCACGCTCAAGCAGTTTATTTATTTGGCCGGCGGAGCCAGTGTGGCAGTAGTGGGAGTGGTGTTTTTTGGCGTGTTTTTTGGATTACTGGTTGCTTCACCTATCGTTATTTTGGCTTTGGCTTTGGCATTTTATAAAATAAACAATCGGCCTTTTATTTTTGTCTTGGAATCGGCTTTTAAATATTTTACCAAAGACAAGCTTTATATTTGGCATAAAAATGAGCCGGGGGAAACAGGGGGGAGAGAAAAGGGGGAGAGAAAATACAGCTCTTTGGTTGTGCCCAATTTATCAAACAGCAAATTGAAGGACTTGAATTGGGAATTGGATGTTAAAAAGAAGGAGGCCGAAAAGAATATTGGTGTATAATATATTTATGTCAAAAAACGCCACTCAAGAATTTGTGCCCATAGACGATGTCCGAGACGGCATTGTCATTTTGAAAGACGGTGGCATGAGAGGCATACTCATGGCCTCGTCTATAAATTTTTCTTTAAAATCCGATGATGAGAGGCGGGCCATACTTTTGCAGTTTCAGGATTTTTTGAACTCTTTGGATTTTTCCATTCAGATTTTGGCAGAGTCCCGCCGGCTTGATATAAGACCGTATATAGCTTTGCTTGAGGAAAGATATAGGGAACAAACTAATGACTTAATGAAAATACAAATTGAGCAGTATATGGCTTTTATAAAATCATTCACCGAATCAACCAACATAATGACCAAAAACTTTTTTATAGTCATTCCCTATGATGCCGCCATTATTTCCGCCAAAAGCGGTTTTATATCCAGCTTTGGCGGAAAAAAAGAAAGCCAAGAAACCAAGGAGGAAAATTTTGAGGAAAGAAAAAATCAACTGGAACAGCGGCTTGGAGTGGTGGAGCAGGGGTTAGTAAGGTGCGGAGTGAGAGTGGCCAAGTTGGGAACAGACGAAGTGGTAGAATTATTTTATAAAATATTTAATCCGGGTGAGTCGGAAAAGCCCATTAAGATATAATGTTTGGATTTTTAAAAAATAAAAAAAAAGAAGAGAGCTTGACTGCGGTTTCCATACTGCCCAAAGCCATTACGGAAAGCTCAGAATTGGAACTCCGAGATATTTTGGCCCCCAGCGCCCTTAAAGTAAATGCCAAGGAACTTAATCTGGGGGAAAAGCTTGTCAGAAGTTTTTTTGTCATTTCCTATCCGAGATTTTTAACCGAAGATTGGTTTTCGCCCATTATAAATATGGATAAAATGTTTGATGTTTCCATTTTTATCCATCCGCTGGAAACCTCTAAAATTTTAAGAAGTTTCCAAAAAAAGGTGGCTGAGGTCCAAAGCCAAATCAGAGTCAGGGAAGAGAAAGGTCTAGTGAGAGACCCCATGCTTGATACCGCCTATCAGGACTTGGAAAATTTGCGCGATCAGCTTCAGCAAGCCCAGGAAAAAATGTTTGAAGTGGGATTATATATTTCCGTTTATGCCAATAACAGCGACGAGTTGGATAAAGTGGAGTCGGAAATAAAATCAATTATGGAATCCAAAATGGTTTATGTTAAACCGGCCCTCTTCCAGCAAGAACAGGGGTTTAGAAGCATTTTGCCAATCGCCGAGGATGAGTTGGCGGTGCACTCAAAAATAAATTCTTCGCCCCTCTCTTCTATTTTCCCCTTTGTCTCTTTTGACCTCACTTCCGACAAAGGAATTTTGTATGGCATAAACCGCCACAATTCTTCTCTGGTTCTTTTTGACAGATTTTCTTTGGAAAATTACAACTCAGTCACTTTTGCCAAGGCCGGGGCCGGCAAGTCCTTTGCCGTAAAACTTGAGATATTGCGAACCCTCATGTTTGATTCGGAAGTGATAGTCATTGACCCGGAAAACGAATACCAGCATATGGCAGAGGCGGTTGGTGGCAGATATTTCAACATCTCCCTTAATTCCGACCACCACATAAATCCTTTTGAACTGCCAGTTCCCGCAGAAGATGAAGCGACTGCCTCAGTGCTTAGAAGTCAAATAATAAATCTGGTGGGGCTTTTCCGTCTGATGATGGGGGGTCTTAGTGCCGAGGAAGACGCCATTATTGACCGCGCCATTACCGAGACATACGCACTCAAAGATATTACGGCTGATTCCGATTTTAAGAATGTGGAACCGCCGCTTTTGTCCGACTTTGAAATGGTTTTGGGAGGAATGGAGGGGGGCGAGTCATTGGCCCAACGACTCTCAAAGTACACCCGGGGCACTTGGTCAAATTTTATAAACAGGCCTTCTAATATAGATATAAACAAAAAATTTGTGGTCTTTTCCATTAGAGATATGGAAGATGAATTGAAGCCGGTAGCTATGTATATAGTTACTCACTATATATGGAACGCCATTAGAAGAGAATTAAAAAAGCGACTCCTGGTCATTGACGAGGCCTGGTGGATGATGAGGTCCGAAGATACCGCCTCCTTCCTTCTTTCTTTGGCCAAAAGAGGCAGAAAATATTATTTGGGGCTGGCCACCATCACTCAAGATGTGGATGACTTTTTGAAGTCGCCTTACGGCACGCCGATTATAAGCAACTCTTCAATACAAATTTTGCTTAAACAATCGCCCACGGTTATGGATCGGCTCCAGCAAGTTTTTAATCTGACCGATGAAGAAAAATACTTGCTGCTTGAGTCGGGAGTGGGCGAGGGAATATTTTTTGCCGGACTAAAACATGTAGCCATAAAAATAATCGCCTCCTACACCGAGGAACAAATCATTACCACCAACCCGTCTGAAGTTTTAGCGGCAAGGAAAATGAAAAAAGAACAAGAAAATGGATGATGCATATCCACAAGATCAGGGAAATTTTAGACCGACTTTAAGAAGGCCGGTTATGCAATATGCGGTACCGGAAGAAAAAAGAGAGAGGATAAGCAAAGCAACGGGGTGGTGCATGGTGGGCACAGCCGCCTTTATTGACTTACTAGAAATTTTATTTACCGCGCTGGCCATAGGATTGGTTCTAAATCCCATTATTTCAATCTGCGCCGATTTGGGTTTTTGGATATGGTTCAAGATGCACAGCGTCAGCTTTATCAAAAAACCAAAAAATCTCGCTGCTATGGGCATTCAGGGAATTGTCGGCCTTATACCGGGATTGGACGCCCTGCCTGAGTTAACTCTTGGTGTGTTAGTTTTAGTTAAATTGACCCAATCAGAAGATAGGGGGGTCTTTTGGGAAAAGCCGCTGGCGCGGCGCACACACAAATGGCTCAGGGGAAAATTAAAGCTTAGTAGAGGCTAATCGCATTATTTCGTCTTTGATTTTTTCCGGATGAGGAATCTGGAAGAATTTGAATTTTTCTTCAGTACCGGCAGTTTGCACCTGCAAATCGCCGAATTTTAAAAAGGTTTGAATAACACCACTGGTCTGAACAGATATATCTTGTATGCGTGTTATATGAAGTTCTGAAATAGTTCTGTTAAAAAATCCGTGCTGAGTGCTGTCTATGATTCTGCGGTCAGTCACAATCCAAACATCAAGAGTGTACATGGTGAGAGCGTAAAAAATGGCCGACCAAATAAAAAGATACCAGATGCTGGAAACAAAAAGAAAAAGATTTAAAATTTTGTGCGAATATATAAAAGAGGGAAAGGCAAGACCAATGGCAATTGGTATTAGAACAAGAATAAAAAAGAAAAATAAACGAAGTAAAATAAAGAAAGGGTGGCGACGAATGAGCAAAATAACTTCTTCGCTTGTTTCCTCACCTTCAAAGTGATTCTTTGACTCTTTAAAAATGTTTAAGATTGATTTTAAGATCATAATGAATAAGTGGTGTTAAAAAATAATTTTAATAAATCCAACAACTGGTCTTTTAAGGAATTTAAATCAAGGCCGGCAAAAAGCACGGTGCTCACAAAAAACAAACAGACCAAACCTAAGAAAAAAATGGCAGCGATTTTTTTAGGTTGGGTGCCTACGCCAAAGCGGGCCAGATGGTAAAGAATTATAAAATTAAAAACCCAATAACCGAGAAGAACTATCAGAACGGCAACATATAAAATAAGTTTGGTTGAAATAAAATCAGTATAATTCATATTTATAATATACAACATTATCAACAAGCGGTGAATAATAAATGGGGGAGATGGTATAATGGTAAAAATGCTAAATAAGTTTACAAAATTTTTAATAGTGGCAGGTTTTGGAGTGGCATTTTTGCCGATAGTTTCTTTGGCTCAACTAAATATAAATGTGCCTTTTGCTCTTTCCAATGAGTTGGGGGTTGAGGTCATACCGAATTATCCAAGACCCAATGAGCCGGTTTTTATAAACCTCACCCTTTATACGGATGACTTAAATTCGGCTGATATTACTTGGTATAAGGACGGCAAGGCGGTTTTAAGCGGCAAGGGTAAAGTGAATTACTCTTTTGTTGCCGGAGCCGTAGGCCAAGAGACAAAAATAGAAATAGAAATAAAACTTTTAAGTGGCGCTTCTTTTTCCAAGTCATTCACCCTAAACCCGGCCAGCATTGATTTGGTTTGGGAAGCCAACTCATATGCACCGCCTTTTTATAAAGGCAAAGCTCTTCATCCGAGGCAGGGCGGTCTCAAAATCGTGGCCATGTCTGAATTTGTCAAAAGTGGCCGAAGAATTTCTCCTCAGAATCTAATTTACGAATGGTCAAACGGCGTCGATGTTTATCAGAATCAAAACGGTTATGGCAAAAACGTTTTGATTTTGAACGGCTCAATTCTCGGCCAAACGGATAAAATAGAGGTCCTGGTAACCGACCCCGTCAACAATTTGGTGGCTGAAAGTTTTATAAATATTTCTCCGACCGATCCCGAGATTGTCTTCTACCAAAACGACTCCTATTACGGTCCCATTTTTGATTCAGCCATTGCCAATTCATTCAACTTAAAAACAGACGAGGTGCAAATTTTTGCGGCTCCATTTTATTTCACCAAAGAAAGAGAGGGTTTGTTAAAATATGAGTGGCGGCTTAACGGCGTGCCTGTTTCAAACCTTTTTGGCTCTAGAACGGCTATTTTTAGAAAACCGGAAGACCAGTCAGGTCGGTCTGTCATTTCTTTGCGAATGGAAAACGCAAACCGTATTTTACAGCAAGCCGATAGTAGTTTAGAAATGCAATTTCAAAATAAATGAAAAAAATAATTTTGATTTTAATACTGGTGGTGATTCTTTTGCCGACATTTTTAGTAATAGCAGCAGACAATCTTGATTATACGGTTTTAGCTCCGCTACCTTGCATAGGCGGAGGATCTGGAACTCCGGGCACGGAAGGATATAGGCCCGATTGCAGTCAACCCGGCGCTACGCAAACAACAACTCTGGAAAAATATTTGCCGGGAATGTTTAAGTTGCTTATAGGCCTTTCGGCTGCGGCAGCAGTGTTTATGATTGTTTTTGGCGGCATTCAATATATGACAACCGATGCTATTTTTAAAAAAGAGGAGGGCAGAAAAAGAATAGAAAATGCGGTGTTTGGCTTGGTTTTGGTCATAAGCGCCGCGCTTATTCTCCAAACAATAAATCCAGCCCTTTTGGAATTGAAATTAGAAATAACACCAGCAACCACTAGCGCTCCACCCCAAGGAACATTGACCGCTAGATCTGGGGGTCCAAGTGCCGGATCAGCTGATATTTTGACCGGAGCCACCCTGCAAGATGACGCAACAAAAAGATTAGCATTAAATGGTATATCAGTGAACAAAAGCGCTTGCACTACGACAGGAGTTGCTTGCACAAATTTAAATGGATTACCAAATCAAATGATTAATGCCATGAATGATTTTAATCGCCAATGTGACAGAAGTGGTGGCACACTTTCCGATTGTCCAGTTCAAATAACAGGTGGCACAGAAACATATGCCCACGTTTCTCATGGTCCCGGAAAAAGTATTGTTGATATAAACCCAAATACGCAAGTAAACACATATTTAGGCATACCAAACCCCACAAGCGGTCAGTGGTCGGACCGTTTCGTTACCGGCGGAAAATTGCTATTTACATACGAAACTACAGGGGACAACGGCAGAGCTACGGCGCCCCATTGGCATGTAGTATTTATTCCAAATTAATATGACAAAAAAAATATTATTGATAATAGGAATAGCGGCAGTGGTGGGGATAGCGGCGTTTTTGATTTTGACTTCAAAGCCGGCGGTGGGACCGGGGGAGAATAGGGTTGGATTTTCAATAAGGGACTATCTGCCTTTTGGCAGAAGCGATGATACAGAAACAAGCACAACAACCACCGAGGCAAATAACCAACAAAACTCATCAAACAATAATTTGCCGATTATACAAGAAAACAAACCTATACCGCGACTCAGAAAATTATCAAACGAGCCGGTGGCTGGAGCCGTTATTTTTAATACAGGAACCACCAAGGCCGGCGCCACAAGCACAATCAGATTTGTGGAAAAAGGCACGGGTAATGTTTATGAGGCCAAGTCCGATTCTTTAAGTATCCAGCGACTGACCAATACAACCATTCCAAAAATAGTCAGGGCTTTTTGGTTACCCAACGGATCTGGATTTTTGGCCCAAACCATTATTTTAGAAAACGAAATTGTTGAAACCAACTTTGTTAAATTAAATAAAAATGCAGCTAGCTCTACCAATGAAAGTTTAACGCCATTTGGCACCATCATCGGCAAATTGCCGACGGGCATAAAAGAAATCACCATAAAACCGGACGGCTCCAAAATATTTTACTACACTATAAACGGCTCTTATTCAAATTGGTTTATTTCCAACCCCGACGGCACAGGAGCTACCCAAGTAATGACACATCCGCTGACAGAATGGCTGTCAAAATGGGATTCAGCAAATACTATAATGATGCAAAACAAAGCCAGTTCTGAAGTCGTTGTTTATAATTATTTTTTTGATGTTTCAAGCAAGATTCTCAAAAAAGCGGGGGTCAATCCGGCCGGCATATCTCCCCAAACAAATACACTGCCTGAAAAATGCATTCAAACAAAAGACAAAAATCCAACTCTTTATTGCGCCGTGCCAAATCAGTGGCCAAGCGGCAATTATCCTGATGTCTGGTACAAGGGACTTGTTTCCACGGAGGACTTTATTGAGAAAATAGATATAAATAACGGTATTTTTTACAATACAGCCGGTCTCACTTCCTTATCCGGCCAAAAAATAGATGCGGTTGATATAAGCATTTCCCCCGATGAGTCCCATCTCATTTTCCGAAACAAAATGGACGGCTATTTGTGGATGTTGAGGATAGATGAATAGTGGTATTATGTTGCCATGAAAGAAGATTTATTAAAAAAACTGAATGAGTACTTTAAAGAAAGGCAGGATATTTCTTTTGCTTATTTATTTGGTTCTGTTGCTAAAAACCAATCGCACACAGAGTCCGATGTGGATATCGGAGTGTATTTTACGCCAGCCACTCGTGGATTAGAATATGAGTCAGAGAACCGTTATTCTGGAGAAAGCGATGTTTGGAGCGATCTTGATCATCTCGTTGGGCGGCATGTTGATATGGTTGTTTTGAATCGCGCCCCCTCCACCCTTTTTTCTGCTGTTTTAGAAGAAGGACGGTTGATTTTTTCAAAGAATGGTAGCTTGCCAGCGAGATTATCCGGCGCCATATCTGACTTGGCGGAAGAGTTTAGAAATTTTATTTCCGATTTTGTTAAAATAAAAGAGCGTTCAAAATCAATTACACCCAACAATAGGGTTCGGCTTGAAAGAGTTGTGGATTTTATCCAAGACCAAATTCCTGATTTCAAAATTTTTGCTGGTATTGACCAAAAACATTATGAACGGGATATATCCGTAAAGAGAAACATTGAGCGTTGGGCCGAAACGCTCGCCAATGCTTCAATTGATATTGCAAAAATTTTGATTGCTTCAAAAAAGAGGCCGATTCCTCAAACCTATAAATCTATCATGAAAGAGCTGGCTTTTCTGGACAATTTTGATGAAGATATTGCGGCCAAGCTGGCCAAGTTTTCGGATATGAGAAATATTTTGTCGCACGAATACCTTGATTTAAGATTTGCTGTCATTGAAGAATTTGTGAGAGAAGGCGAACCGCTTTATAATTACTTATTAAAATACGCTAAAAGCGTGATAGAGTTAGAACATTAATATTAATTTAATAAAATGAAAGGAGGCCATTGCTGACCCCCTTGAACTTGGAACTGATTTCTTGAACTTGAACTACCCCTTGCCGCCGCTACCCGGCGCCCCTACCTTTCTTTCAAAGGTAGTGGTGGAACAGTGCCCTTTTGAACAGACCGTTAGTGTGGTCGGGCCCAAGGGTGGCAATCCTGCGCCGGCGGGGAACATCACAATGTTGCTTGTGGGCGACCTTTGGATTTCAGTTGCAATCAACAATCGGCCCACAATCACGGTCGCGTCGGCGGGAAGAGACGGAAGGGCCACAAAGTAGCGGCCATCTCCTTTCATTACCCCCTCGCTCCCGAACTGGGGTCCAGGAGTTGACGCCTGCCACGGGTTAACTTCCACCGCCAATCTTTCAATCTTGCCCTTGTCGAGGCGAACCACCTCAACGGAGCAGAGCTGCAGAAAGAAGGGTAGGGCGCCGGATAACGCACTGCTGTCATAAATCAGGTTACTGCCGATCTGATCCCCCCAACCCAGCTCGCCGAGCTTCACTTCGTCTCCATTGCAGTTTTTACCCTGCAGGAGATATGTACCCGGCTGCGTGGTCGTAAGCCACACTTTGCGTCCGAAGCCGTTGATTTCGGACTCAGTGATGAGTCCGCCGCCCGAAATGGACGGGGTGTCCGACGGGAGAGGGAAGTTGACGGTCGCCCAAGCTTGGGCTGTGGCGTGTCGGTCCATTTTCACGGTTTCCGCCTTCTGGCCAAAGGCCAAAAAGGCGAATGAAGCGAAGCAAAAAGTCAGTTTTTTCATGGTA
>CAYIPT010000024.1:0-8030 GCA_964365465.1 uncultured Candidatus Saccharibacteria bacterium
AAATTTTCCATACAAATCATTCTAACAGGTGTTCGGATTCAAAGGTAAATTTCCAGAAATTGAAAACCATCAAAGTATTAGCTGGAATCGCGGGCGTTTGCTTCGCGATCTCGATGTCTGGACAAAATATCGTTCGGACTTCCACCAGAGCATTCAAATTTTGAGTGTTGCGGTGGAAGGTAAAACTTCCAAATTTCACTTTGTTCTTTGAGGAGATGAATAATGACACTGCAACAACCGACGCAGCAGGTTTTCGATGGAGTTGTTGTGGGATTCGCGATGCTGGTCCATGGAATACGGGAACAGCGCAGAACCTACGACTCCGTCAAAGAAATGGAAGAAGGTCATAAGCGACTTCAGACAACCGCTTTTCATCAGGGATGGGACGCACCCATTCCCACAGACTTCATGGTTCGCTTCAAAACGGACTCCGGCGAAGAAGAGGATGTGGATCTGTATCAATACTACGTTCCGCATCTCTCCAAAGGAGACCCAGCAAACAAGATCCTCTGCAAATGTGGCGCCGTAGCTTGGAGAATCGGAAAGGCCGAACTCTTCGCCAACATGCCGCCGTTCGTCTGCGACGACTGCAAACAGAGCGATGCGATGGACGAAGTCGAGTATCTCAGGGAGATCGACGCCAACCCGCGCGATTTGCTGCAGTAATTCATTCCGGGCCAGCTCACACGAGTTGACCCTCCTACCAGAGTTTTTCAAAAATGGAGAATTGCGGTGGGAGAAACCCCATTCCCCTTCGTGGGGTCAAGAAAGGAATTTTATGATCCTTTGGCAAACAATTGGTTCATACCAATTTGAGTGTCACGAGACCAGCGGTTACACGGGCTGGTATCGCTGTGTCGGTGGCCGTATGGCAAACGGTCGTTGGCCGGAGTTCAACTACTCCGGAGAAACAAGGTGGAGATAAAAAATATCTCGCCAATTGCCCCAGGGCCGCTCGCTTTCTCAATTTTGCCGCAAGGCCTCGTTGGGAGAGCCGAGTGGCCTTTTTCATTACACCACATTTTTAAAATTACAATGGTCGCCATTGTTTTTTTAGTTTCTCCCCTCCCATTAGACAAGGGGAGGGGCAATTTTCCGTAAGGAAAATGGGGTGAGGTCTGAAAAACAAGATGAGTTATTGTTAAAAATATGCTATAAAATAAGCAGCGCTGGGGTAGTTCAGTGGCAGAACATCCCCTTGGTAAGGGGAAGGCCGAGAGTCCGATTCTCTCTCCCAGCTCATCGTGGCAAAATATTTAAAAAATAATTTCGGTTATGTTTTAGTATGGGTTTTAGCCATAATACCTATTTTAATTTGGGTTTTTATGAGGCCGCTGGGACTTAGATTTGCCTCTTCCGGGAACATTTTTCGCAGTTTGGGACAGATAACAGGACTTTTGGGCATGGCTTTGCTTTCTGTAAATTTCATATTGGCGGCGCGCTTCAAATTTTTGGACAAATTATTTTTTGGATTAAACAAGGTTTATATCAAGCATCATCTGGTCGGAACAATTGCTTTCTGTCTTTTGCTTTTTCACCCAACCTTTTTAATTATCCAATATCTTTTAATATCACTAAAATCCTCTTTTAATTTTATCTTTTCTTTTAATAATTTCCCCATAATTTTGGGTGAAATAGCTCTGTTTGTTTTTATTATTTTAATGGTTATTACTTTTTATTTAAATTTCAAATACCAAAATTGGAAAAAGACCCACCAGTATCTGGGCGCCGTTTTATTTTTGGGTGGCTGGCATATGCTTTTGGTGCCAAGTGATATTTCAAACAACACTTTATTAAAATACTACATGCTTATTTTGGTGGGCCTTGGCGCCACCTCTTATTTCTACAGAACTATTTTAGGAATTTATAAAAAAAATGGTTTCAAATATAAATTAGAAGAAGTTAAAAAAATAAATGATAATGTTGTTGAATTAAAATTAAAACCACTGGCTGAGAAAATGAAATTTTTGCCCGGCCAGTTTGTTTTTATAAAATTCGGCGCAGACGGGGCGCTTTCAGAATCCCATCCTTTTTCCATCACCTCTTCCCCCGATAACGATTATCTTTCTTTGGGTATAAAAACATTGGGTGACTATACTTCCATGGTTTATTTTTTGAAACCGGAAGCGATTTGCCATATTGAAGGGCCCTTTGGCATTTTCTCATACTTGAAAGCAAAATCAAAAAGGCAAATTTGGCTGGCCGGAGGCATAGGCATTACGCCCTTTTTGAGCATGGCTCGGCATATAAACGCTAACAAAAACGAAAATAATAATTACAAAATAGATTTATTTTATTCTCTAAAAAATGAAGGCGAAATGGCTTTTAATAACGAGTTGGCAGAGATAGAGGAACAAAACGGCAATTTTAAATTACACCAGAATTTTTCTCAAAAAGACGGTAATATTTCAGCCGGTTTGGTCGTCAAAAATAGCAGTGGCGTTTCCGGCGCCGATATATTTTTGTGCGGCCCGCCTAGTTTTATGAAAAGTTTAAGAGAGCAATTTATAGAATTGGGATTCAAAAATGATGAAATTCATTCTGAAGAGTTTAGCTTATAAAATGTGATGAAAAAATTCGTTACAGCGTCATTATTTGTTTTTATTGCCATTACTGCCGGAGTGGCGGTTGTCGGTTTGGTTTCTCGCGATAAAAATAATCAGCCTATTGTAGGGTCAAATACCGATACTGTCGGTTTAGTTTTATCCAAGGTTGAACTGGCAAAACACAACTCTTCTAAGAGCTGTTGGCTTTTAATTTCGGGCAAAATTTATGATGTTACCTCTTTTTTGCCAAGCCATCCTGGCGAGGCAAAAACCATTTTACCGGCTTGCGGCACTGACGCGACTGGGGCGTTTGGCACCAAAGGCAAGCCGGACGGCAAACCCCATTCCTCTTCCGCCAATGCCATGCTGGCTGATTATTATATTGGAAACTTAAATCAAACAGTTAATGCCACTCCAACTCCTTCTGTAAACTCATCGCAAGCAGAACCGATTTTTCCTCAATCAAGATATGATGACGATGAATTTGATGATTAATGTGCTAACATAATTTTTGTTACTCGCAGACCTGCTCGCCATCGTCTTAGCCCCCTTAGTTCAGCGGTAGAACAATGGTATCGTAAACCATAAACGCCAGTTCAAGTCTGGCAGGGGGCTCCAGAATTTATGGAAAAATCGGAAATCGAGAAAAAAATAAAGGAACTGGAAGAGGCGATGGGGAAGCCGGAGTTTTGGAATGATAAAGAAAAAGCGCAGGCGACTATTAAAGAAATACAAAGATTAAAAGATGAGCTGGAGGGGGTGGGACATTACGACAAAGGAGATGCCGTCATGACTATATTTTCGGGGGCGGGAGGCGATGATGCCGAGGATTTCTCGGCTATGCTTCTAAAAATGTATTTTAAGTATTTTGAACGCAAAGGGTGGGGCTATAAAATTTTGCACGAAAATCAGAATACTCAGGGTGGATATAGGAATATAACTGTTGAAATTTTGGGCCGCAATGTTTATGGAATTCTCAAGCATGAGTCAGGGGTGCATCGACTCGTCAGGATTTCTCCTTTTAACGCCAACCAAAAGAGACATACTAGTTTCAGTATGGTTGAAATTATTCCCAAATTTTCCGCCACAGGCGGATCCGCCTCTGGCGGAGAAATAGAATTGGCAGATAAAGATTTAAAGTTTGAATTTTCGCGCTCAAGCGGTCCTGGAGGCCAGAATGTGAACAAAAGAGAAACAGCTGTGCGTATCGTTCATCTGCCAACAAATCTCTCGGCTCAAGCGGATGGAGAAAGGAGCCAAGCTCAAAATAAAGAGAAAGCGCTGGCTATTCTCAAGGGCAAAATTTATAAAGCACTGGAAGATAAAAGAATTGAAAAACAGGAAAATATGTATGTAAGCAAAACAACTGAAATAGAATGGGGCAGCCAAATCCGCTCATATGTTTTGCATCCCTACAAGATGGTCAAAGACCACCGCACTAGCGTTGAAACAAGCGATGTGATTGGCGTTTTGGAAGAAGGAAAACTGGATGAATTTATAGAGGCGGAGAAGGATTTGTAAAAAATTCTTATAGGGTTATAATTACTTTATGTCAATCACCTTTGATAATGTCTCAAAAAAGTATAGCGATAATTGCATCGCTTTGGATAAAGTTTGTTTTGTTGTAAAGCCCAACGAATTTGTTTCTATTGTTGGACCATCGGGGGCGGGAAAAACAACTTTGCTTAAAATGCTTCTGGCGGAAGAAAAACCGACCGAAGGCAAAATTATGCTGCATGATATTGATATCAGTTTTCTTTCCAGCAAGGATATGAATTTTGTGAGGAGGAAAATAGGAGCGGTCTTTCAGGATTTCCGGCTTTTGCCGCAGAAAAATGTCTATGAAAACATCGCTTTTGCCATGGAGGCGGCCGGCCGGCCGGATGAGGAGATAGAGTCCGACGTGCCTCATGTCCTGGAACTGGTGGATTTAAGCCCAAAAATATGGAATTTCCCCCACGAGCTTTCCGGGGGAGAAAAACAAAGGGTGGCTATTGCTCGGGCAATCGTCAACCAACCTGATATAATAATCGCAGATGAGCCGACGGGCAATCTGGACCCGATCAATACCTACGACATTGTCCAAATTTTGAAAAAAATAAATGATTTGGGCACCACCGTCATTTTGACCACCCACAACAAGGGAGTGATTGATTCAATCAGTCGGCGGGTGATTACCATGCAGGAGGGCAAAGTGGTGAGGGACGACCCGACCGGAAAATATATATTATAATATGGAACGAACTGAGTTTAAAACAAAATTAAAAAGAGTGGTAAAGGCAGGCCTCTTCAATTTTTGGCGAAGCGGTTATGTTTCGCTGGCCTCTGTTTTGGTTATGATGGAATCACTTTTTATGATTGGTTCTGTAATCTTTGTCGGAGCTATTTTAAGTGTTGTTATGCAAGAGTTTCGCAATAAGGTTGATATAAATGTTTATTTTGTGGCGACAGCTCCAGAAGAAGAAATTCTTTCTATAAAAAAGAAAACTGAATCTCTACCCGAGGTTAAGTCTGTAGAATATGTGAATAGAGAACAAACTCTAATAAATTTCAAATTAAGACATGAAAATGACCAACTCACTCTCCAGGCTCTTGAGGAGTTGGGTGATAATCCTTTTGGGGCATCGCTTAACATAAAAGCCAAAGAACCGTCACAATATGGAAGTATTGCTAATTTTCTAAATGAAGAAAATATTCTCTCAAGCGATGGAAAGAAAATAATTAATGAAAATACTTATTTCAAAAATGAAAATCAAGCTTCTATAAATAAATTATCCAAAATAATAAAGTTAGTTGAAAGCTTTGGTCTTTTGCTATCTATCACCCTGGTTTTTGTTTCGGTAATAATAACTTTTAGTACTATTCGTTTAGCTATCCATATTTCCCGTGAAGAAATTAGTGTGATGCAACTTGTTGGCGCCTCTAAAAACTATGTAAAAGGGCCTTTTGTTGTTACTGGGGTTTTGGTGGGACTTATTTCTGGATTCATTACTATAATTTTATTTTTCCCTATATTATATTTTATTAGCGGTCATACAGAAAACTTTTTTATGGGTTTTAATATTTTTGTCTATTACCTGAGAAATTTCTTTCAAATTCTTTTTATAGTTATCGGGTCCGGCGTGGCCATTGGCGCCATCTCCAGCTTCCTAGCCGTTCGCAAGTATCTAAAGTTGTAGTATGCTGAAAGGGATGAAAAAAAAGAATCATAAATACATTTTTGTTGTGGGTGGCGTGATGTCGGGAGTAGGAAAGGGAATCGCTTCGTCGTCCATAGGCAAAATCCTCCAAAGCAAGGGCTTCAGGGTCAACCCCATAAAGGTTGACCCTTACTTGAATGTGGACGCCGGCAATATGAACCCGACTGAGCATGGCGAGGTTTTTGTGCTTGATTCCGGTCTTGAAACAGATCAAGATATGGGCAATTACGAGAGATTTTTGGAAATGGATTTGAGCTCGGCGGATTATATGACTTCCGGCATGATTTACAAATATGTTATTGAAAAAGAGCGCAATCTAGGCTATCGGGGAAAATGCGTGGAGGCCATACCTCATATCACCGAAGAAATTTTAAGGCGCATTAAAAAGGCGGCCGACGAACATGAATCGGACATTTCCTTAATTGAAATTGGCGGCACCATAGGCGATTACCAGAATATTCTTTTTATTGAGGCGGCTCGGACGCTCAAAATAAAATATCCCCAGGATGTCATTTTTGTGATGGTCAGTTATCTGCCGGTGCCGGGCTCTCTAGGAGAAATGAAAACCCGCCCGACCCAGAATGCGGTGCGCCAGCTGAACTCTTACGGCGTCCAGCCGGATATCATTATCGCTCGCGGCGCCCAGCCGCTTGACCACAAGCGCAAGGAGAAAATCGCCATGGCCTGCGCCATTGCTCCGGAAAATGTCATCTCGGCGCCGGATATTGAAAGCATTTATGATGTGCCCATTAATTTTGAAAAAGATAAAATCAGCAGCATTATTTTGAAAATTTTTCACTGGCGCTCAAAAACCAACGGCAATTCTCTGAGGGACTGGAAAAACTTTGTCCACAAAAGAACTAGAGCAAAAAGGCATATAAATATAGCTGTAGTCGGCAAATATTTTGACACCGGAGATTTTGTTTTATCCGACGCTTATGTTTCGGTTATTGAAGCCGTTAAATTTTCATCATGTTGGGAAGGAGCTTGCGCCAAGCTGTCATGGATAAATTCAAAGGAATACGAAACAGACCCTAAAAAAATAACAGAACTTAAAAAGTTTGATGGCATTATAGTGCCGGGCGGATTTGGCGAATCGGGCATTGAGGGAGTGATCATGGCTATTGAATTTGCCCGCAAAAACAAAATCCCTTATTTGGGTTTATGCTATGGTATGCAGCTTATGGTTGTAGAATTCTGCCGCAATGTCTTAGATTGGCAGGATGCACACACGGCCGAAATAAATCCAGACAGCTCCCATGTAGTCATAGACATTATGCCGGAGCAAAAGAAGCTTTTAGCGGAAGAAAAATATGGAGCCACTATGCGCCTCGGCGCTTATCCGGCGGTTTTAAAAGATGGAACAATTGCTCGCGAAGCGTATTTATCCGCCTTGCCCGACGGAGTTTTAACGAAGGCGGGCGAAGCCATGCAAATTTCAGAACGCCACCGCCACCGCTATGAAGTCAATCCGGAATACATTGCCGATATAGAAAAAGAAGGCATGATTTTTTCGGCCACTTCGCCTGACGGCCGACTTATGGAAATAGCCGAATTGCCAAGGGAAAAACACCCATTTTTTCTCGGCACTCAATTTCATCCGGAGTTCAAGGCCCGCCCCCTTCATCCTCACCCTCTTTTTAACGCTTTCATCAAAGCCGCTTTAAATAAAAAAATGAAAAAGCAGTGATTTTATCCAATAATTATCATTAACTTAAAAATATGACTGAACAAATAAAATTTGACAGCGGAGACATAGAAGCAAATAGAAAGCGACCAAATCCTGCATCCTAAAGATTATGAACAATAGCGCCTTTTTTATATTTAATTTTGTCTAAAACCGTTTTATCTGCTATTTTAATAGCATCCCACTTCGCTAAAAGCTTCGCGGGACTTATTGCCAGATCGTCTAATGGTAGTCGCCTCCTCGGCGACTCGCCGGAGAGGCGAGGACAAATTCATGTTTTATGCTTATGTTTTAAAAAGCAAGAAGAATAAAAGATTCTATTATGGATCTACTGATGATTTGAAGAGAAGATTTAAGGAACATAATAATGGAATTGGTGGAAAATATACAAGAGATAATAGACCATTTGAATTAGTGTATTATGAAGCTTATACTTCTTATGACTTGGCAAGACGAGCGGAAAAGTTTTATAAAATCGGATATGGCAGGGAAGTATTGAAAAGTAAATTAGAAAAAAATAACAATATGATTTTTACCAGAGCTGCGGGATCATCTAGTGGTAGGATGCGACTCTCTGAAAGTCGTCACCTTGGTTCG
>CAYIPT010000025.1:0-7749 GCA_964365465.1 uncultured Candidatus Saccharibacteria bacterium
GCGGTTCGCACTCACATAGACATTTGTTTTGGAGATCGCTTCCGCCGGCCGCGCGGCGACACAAAAATAAAAAAATAATTTTTGAAAATAAAAAATTCAAAAATTATTTTTTTTATTTTCAAAAGTTATCCACACATTTTTGAAAAAAATCATTTACTTAAAATTTTTTTAAGAGCATAATTAAATCAAGGTCGAAGCGCGCTTTAAAAAATAATCTCATTCCGATTTCATTTTTTGGAAAAGGAATAAATTAAAATGGCAAAGAAAAAGAAAACAAAGAAAGGGAGAGCTTAATCTCTTTTTATCCCGTAGAAATTTATTTCTTTTCGGGATTCCCACTTAACAAAGATTCCGCAAAGCGGAATTTTTGTTTTTTTGTGGTATTATAAGCCCGTTATGTCATTTTTGAACAAAATATTTGGAGATTCAAGCAAAAGATATATAAAAGAAATAGCGCCTTTAATTCCCAAAATAAACGGCCTTGAGGAAGTGGTTTCTAGATTATCTGATGAAGAATTAAAAAATAAAACAATAGAATTCAAAAAAAGATTAGCTGGCAAAGAAATATTGGAAAATATTTTGCCGGAGGCATTTGCTTGTGTGCGCGAGGCGGCCAGAAGAACTTTGAGAGAAAGGCATTTTGATGTTCAGCTTTTGGGCGGTATTGTTATGCATCAAGGCGGAATTGCGGAGATGCGCACTGGAGAAGGAAAAACTTTAGTGGCCACCTTGCCAGTTTACTTGAACGCTCTGACTGGCAAAGGAGTGCATGTGGTGACGGTTAATGACTATCTTTCCCGCCGTGACGCTGTTTGGATGGGGCAGGTGTACGAGATGCTTGGATTGAAAGTTGGTGTGATTGTTCATGAATCTTCTTTTATTTATAATCCTGAGCCTCAAAATTCTAAATCCGAAGCATCAAATTTCAAACAAATTCTAAATTCCAATAATCAAAATTCAAAACAAAATTTGGACAAAGAGAGAGATACAGAAGGTTCGTATAAAATAGTGCATGAATTTTTAAAGCCCTGCAGCCGAGTGGAGGCCTACGAAGCTGATATTACTTATGGCGCCAACAGCGAGTTTGGTTTTGATTACTTGCGCGACAACCTTGAATATAAATATGAAAGTGTTAGGCAAAAGAGGCATCATTTTGCCATTGTTGACGAAATTGACTCGATTTTAATTGATGAAGCTAGAACGCCGCTTATTATTTCGGCTCCGGCGGCGGATTCGGACGCTCTGTATAAAAAATTTGCCGGAGTAGCCAGCCGTTTGAGAGAGAACGAACATTATACAGTAGATGAAAAAATGCATGCGGTGCTTTTGACGGATGACGGCATAAGCAAAGCCGAAGAAATTTTGGGTTTGGGAAATATTTATGCCGAAGGTGGCATAAAATCGGTTCATCATTTGGAAACCGCTATTAAGGCCAAGGCCTTGTATCATAAAGATAAAGACTATGTTGTTAAAGATGACGAAGTCATTATTGTTGATCCATATACAGGACGATTACAGCCGGGGCGCAGGTGGTCTGAAGGTTTGCATCAGGCCATTGAGGCCAAAGAAAATGTCAGTGTTCAAAAAGAGAGTCGCACTTTTGCCTCCATTACCTATCAAAATTATTTCAGAATGTACGAAAAACTTTCGGGCATGACCGGCACAGCTCTTACTTCCAGCGAAGAATTTTATAAAGTGTATGGGCTCAACACAGTATCCATACCAACCAATAAGCCGGGAGCCAGAAGCGACAAAAATGATTTAATTTTCCAGACCGAAAAAGGAAAATTAATGGCTATTGCCCAAAAGGTAAAAGAGCTCCAAAAAAGAGGCCAACCGGTTCTTATAGGCACCGTATCTATTGAAAAAAATGAATTACTCGGCGAATATTTGAAAATGGCTGGTGTTGATTTTGAAATACTAAACGCTAAAAATCATGAAAGAGAGGGTGAAATTATTGCTCAGGCGGGACGGCTTGGTTCTGTCACCGTGGCCACAAACATGGCTGGCCGCGGAGTTGACATAAAACTCGGAGGTGCGCCTTTTGAAAAAGAGGCCTATGAAAAAGTTAAGGGACTGGGAGGTCTTTTTGTTTTGGGCACCGAGAGGCATGACGCTCGGCGCATAGACAACCAGCTTCGCGGCCGGTCGGGCCGCCAGGGCGATCCGGGAGAAACCCAATTTTTTGTTTCTATGGAAGACCATATTATGAGGGTTTTTGCCGCCGATACGGTTAAGAGCATGATGGGCCGGTTGGGAATACCGGAGGATGAAGCCATTGAAAACAAACTCATCACCAAGTCCTTGGAAAGCGCCCAGGAAAAAATAGAAGGCCTTAATTTTGACGCCCGCAAGCATATTCTTGAATATGATGATGTTTTGAATTTCCAAAGAAAAACTTTTTACGAGCGTCGTAGAAATGTTTTGGAAAATGAAAAAGATGAAAATATACGCAATTTGAAATTGCAGGCCTATGATATGTTTTGGGTGGAGCATTTGGAAATGATGGATTATCTGCGCAGTTCGGTTAATTTGCTGGCTTATGGCCAGAGAGATCCTCTGGTTGAATATAAAAAGGAAGGTTTGAAATTATTTAAAGAAATGGAAATAAATATAGAAAATACTATTGAAGAAAATTTAAAAAAGTTGACGGAGTTTGGCAAAATTTCAGCGGAACAAGCGGAGGTGCAAAGACAGGCGGAGAGAATAACACTTTCCTCTCCTTCAAATAACCTCCTTAATCCCCCTTACATTAAGGGGGAGACCGGACAGGGACACGAAAAACTTGGCCGTAATGATCCCTGTTGGTGCGGTTCGGGTTTGAAGTTCAAAAAGTGCCATGGGAAATAAAAATATGGATATAAGAATAATAAAAGAAAAAATAATAAAATTGGAATTGGAAGAACTGGCTAAGGAGTTTTATGTTGAAATGGTGAAAGGGGTGGCTGATATTGAGAGGGAAATAATTGCGCTTGGTGGGGAATGGCACATGGATGCCAATGAAGTTTTAATAAAAGATGGATCAAAACAGCAAAATTTATGGGGCTTTAACATTTATCTAAATAAGCCAAGGGAAGAAATGTTAGAATATAACTCCCTTATTAATATAAGACCAAAGCAGGGAAATAAAAGCATGGAAATTGAAAACGAAGAAATTAAAAATAAAATTTTTGAAATAGTGAATAATTTGGTTGAATAATATGCAAGGAAATAAAACAGAAAGACCTTTATATTTTTATGTTGCCAATCTTGGAAGTGAAGTCCAGAGAATTTTTGTATGGAAAGAAAAAGGGGACAAAGAAGCTATGCAAAATGCTTACAATAGAGCTGTTTCTATAATTGATAAAATTAAAAGTTTTAATAATGAAAGTGCAAATGCTGAAATGAATATTTTGCAAAAATCTCTTAAAGAATTAATTTTAGAAAATAAAGAATCCAGTTTTAATCGCAACCAAATATCCTCGTATTTCAACCCTTTTGCTTTGAGGGTAATGTCCATTTTTAATTAATATGATTGAAGCTCTGATACATTTTTTGCAAATGAACGTACTGCCTTTGGGGGCTTTTGGAGTTTTTGCGGCGTCGGTGATTGAAGAGGTAATTGCGCCCATACCTTCACCCCTGATTATAACCATGTCCGGTTTCCTTTTTGTTACCGGGCCTCTTTCTTGGAGTGTCGTTTATGCTCTTATTTTTAAAGTGGCTATTCCGGCTGCTTTGGGGGTAACTTTGGGATCTTATACGATTTATTTTATAGCCCGTTTTGGGGGTAAGTTTTTTATAGAAAAATGGGGTAAATACATAGGTCTCTATTGGACTGATATGGAAAAATTCCAAAATCGTTTGAGCGATACAAAACGGGATGAGATTTTTATAGGCATAGCCAGGGTCATACCGCTTGTTCCCAGTGTTGCTATTTCGGCTTTTTGTGGAATTTTGGAAATGAATGTTTTTAAATATTTTGTCATTTCTTTCGTGGGGGTATTTTTTAGGAGCATTATTTTAGGTATTTTAGGTTGGCAGATGGGCAATGTTTATGGAAAATACGCCAAAACCATCTCTTCCGTGGAAAATGCGATTTTGATATCCACCATTTTGGCACTTGGTATTTTTATTGTGTTAAAATATAAAGGCAGACCAAAAGGATAAATAATTAAATCCTGTCTGTTCTTATGCCTCAAAAAACCATACAGTTATCTTTTTTTATAGCGCTGACTATATGTCTTTTTGTTCTGTTATTTTTTATTGCAAGATCTTATTTGGGCATAATTTTTATTTCAGGCGTTCTCTCTGTAATTTTTTATCCTCTCTATCAAAAATTTCTTTTTTGGTTTGGCAACAAAGAAGGTCTGGCCTCTGTTTTAACCGTTTTTGTTATTATTGTTGCCGTGGTAATACCGATTATATTTATTTCAGCCGGCATATTTAAGGAAGCGGTAGGTCTATATAATTCGATCGTCTTTGAGGGTGGCACTCAAAAAATCATTATTTATGCCGACTCCATATCCTCCAAATTAGGGCATACTATTTTTGTTGAAAATTATATCAAGGATGTTTTGAATTGGATTATAGGCCATTTTAAATCGGTTTTTTCGACAATTTTCAAAAGTTTATTGGGTTTTGTATTAATGATTATTTCGGTTTATTATCTTTTGCGCAACGGCTCTCGCATTAAAGAAAAAATAATTGCCTGGAGTCCTTTGCCGGATAATTATGACGAGGAATTTTTACAAAATCTGAAATATTCGGTGGAGGCGGTATTGCGCGGACGCATTTTGGTTTCCATTGTTCAGGGTATTTTCATTGGCATCGGTTTTGTAATCTTTGGTGTTGGTTCACCGGTGCTATGGGGTTTTGTGGGAACCATAGCTTCTTTGGTGCCGATATTGGGAACTTCAATAGTAATTGTGCCGGCTGTCACTTATTTATTTTTGTACGATAATTTTGGCGCTGGGGTCGGGCTTCTTATTTGGGGAGCTTTAGCAGTCGGTCTGATTGATAATTTTATATCGGCAATTTTTCTGAAAGACAAAATAAAAGTGCACCCGCTCATTATTCTTTTTTCAATATTCGGCGGAGTGGAAGTTTTTGGCGTGATCGGATTTTTAGTCGGTCCAGTAATTGTCAGTGCTTTTATAGCTCTGATGAAAATCTATCCTTTTATTGTGTTCCATAAAAAACAAGAGACGCAAATGTAAATAAAGTGTCAAATTTTAGATTACCAAGTGTTTTAATGTTCGGCTGGGAATTCCCGCCATTTAACAGCGGCGGCTTAGGCGTGGCTTGCGAAGGCCTTTCCAAAGCGTTGGCGGCCAGCGGCATTGATTTGACCTTCATTTTGCCATTCAAAATTCCCGTTTCCGCCCCTTGGTGCAAATTTGTTTTTGCCAATGAATCTACCGATCTTATGAATGAAAAACAAATCAAGAGTTTGTGCGCGGCTTATCAAAGCCACGCGATTAATTCTTTGGAGACCCAAAAATACGGCTTGCCCAAACATATATCGGGCAGTTTGATGGAACGGGTCAGGGCTTATGCTATGGCTGCCGGTTCCATAGCCCAAAAAAACAAACACTCTGTTATTCACGCCCATGACTGGTTGACTTATCCCGCCGGCATTGCCGCCAAAGAAGTTTCCGGCAAACCATTGGTGGCCCATATACACGCAACCGAATTTGACCGTAGTGGCAGTGACAGCGTCAATGGTCAAATTTACAATATTGAACTTGAAGGTTTTCGCCGGGCCGATATGATCGTGGCTGTTTCCGGCCGCACAAGAGAAAAAGTGATTCAAAAATACGGCATCCCTTCCCATAAAGTGAAAGTGATTCATAACGGAGTGGAATTTCAGAAAAGCAGAAATGCCATTCCGGAAGTTTTTAATAAAATAAAATCCGATGGCGGCAAAATAGTTTTATTTGCCGGCCGCATCACATTGCAAAAAGGTCCAGATTATTTTGTTTCCATGGCAAAGAAAATTTTACATTATGAACCGAAGACATTTTTTGTGGTTTCTGGCAGCGGAGATATGGAAGGGGCAATGATAAGGCAGGCTGCCAATCTTGGCATCTCCGACAAATTTATTTTCTGCGGTTTTCTGCGCGGAGAAGAGTTGGCAACAATTTATAGGGACGCTGATATATATGTGATGCCCAGTGTTTCCGAACCATTTGGCTTATTGCCGCTTGAATGCATGATTTCAGACACGCCAGTTTTAATTTCAAAAGAATCCGGAGTTAGCGAAGTGGTCAGTTGCGCTCTCAAGTCCCACTTTTGGGATGTGGACGATATGGCGGACAAAGTCATTTCTGTTTTGCGCCATCACAAATTAAAAAATCATTTATCGGTGAATGGCCGGGAAGAAGTAAAAGCTATCCACTGGAAAAAGGCCGCGGAGTCACTGATTTCAGTGTATAATTCTCTAGACAATGCCTTCGGTATGTTTTTATTTCCAGGTTCACCAGCCCTTGAGGGTGCGCAAGTACCGCGTCTTTGATGTCGGACAAAATAGCTCTTATTTTAATGATGAAAGCGGGACTAGCTTAAATAATAAAGCCATAATTGAAAAAGTGGCCGGCAAATGTTATTTGCCGGCTAATGCTGTTTTGCTCGAAAATATAAAAAACAATCCGGAATTCAAAGCGAGCTTCAGTATTTCTGGTGTGGCCCTGGAACAATTTGAAAAATACAAGCCGGAAGTGATTGATTCTTTCAGGGCTTTGGTTGATACGGGCAATGTGGAATTGCTTTCGGAGACATATCACCATTCTTTGGCCTCTATTTATAATGAAGAGGAATTTGAAAACCAAGTCAAACTTCATCGTAAAAAGATTAGAGATCTGTTTGGGGTGACGCCATCTGTTTTTCGCAATACAGAACTTATATATTCAAATGAAATAGCCAAAATGGCTGAAAAAATGGGCTACAAGGGAATTTTGGCCGAAGGAGCCGACCATATTTTGGGCTGGCGCAGTCCCGCTTTTGTCTATAAACCAACCGACTGCCAAAATATAAAATTACTGCTTAAACATTACCGTCTTTCTGATGATATTGCTTTTAGATTTAGCCAGCAAAGTTGGAAAGGGTGGCCTCTGACGGCGCCAAAATTTGCCGACTGGGTTTCTTCTCATAACGGCAACGGTCATACTATAAATCTTTTTATGGATTATGAGACATTTGGCGAACATCAATGGGAAGACACGGGCATATTTGAGTTTCTAAAATATTTGCCGGCCGAGATTTTGAAAAATCCTGATAATAATTTTGCCACTCCGTCGGAAGTTATAGACAGGTATGAAGCGGTGGGCGAATTGGATGTGCCTTACCCTATTTCTTGGGCCGATATGGAAAGGGATTTATCTGCTTGGATGTCAAATGATTTGCAAAAACAGGCCCTAGAAACCGTTTACGATTTTGGTAAAGAAATTGTAAATATAGATGACTGGCAACTCATAGAAGATTGGCGCAAACTCCAAACTTCCGACCATTTCTATTATATGTGCACCAAGTGGTGGAACGATGGCGATGTCCACAAATATTTCTCACCCTACGAATCACCCTACGAGGCCTTTATCGCCTATATGAATGTCATGCAAGACCTGCGCCTGCGCCTGACCGACGCCCAAAAAAAACAAGAGCACGGCATCTCTCTCCACCGCGTCAAACCTTTGAGGTTTAGTGAAGTGTGAATAAAAACTGTCTAAGGTCAGATACATATTGCACTCAATTCTTAATTGGGCGCAAAATGAA
>CAYIPT010000026.1:0-7517 GCA_964365465.1 uncultured Candidatus Saccharibacteria bacterium
AAGAAATCGGGTTTTCTCCTGGTGTATACATAAACGGAAACCGCTCAAACAGCATTTGGAAAAAATCTCTTGAAAAACGCCTGCTTCTGAATCGAGCCATTGATTCCTTCAAATCTTAATATGGCGAGACTGTTGCATGGAATTTCATAGCGGCAAATCAATGGCGAAGGCGCCAGCGCCGGAGAGGAGGAGGGAAAGAACAATTGCGAGAAGCATTATATAAAAAACAAAATTTCTTTTTAAAATTGCCGGGTCTTTGTATTCCACATAAGTTTCGGCGAAAGTGAGAAGGGCCAAAACCAAGGCGGTAATCTGAGTGTAAAATCCTAAAATAAACATTGCGCCCCCAACTATTTCAATACAGCCGAATATTTTAATGGCCAACTTTGGATTTGGGATTTTTAAGGTAGATAGAGAGATAAACCATCTTTCTTTCTCTTCCTTAAATAACAAAACACCAAGATTTATAAATATAAGACCCGCAACAACCCTCAATATAAAAGGCGCTAAAAGAGAATAAGTGAGCAGGTCTGGAAATGGATTCAACATAAGTGTAGTATAGCAACTATGAAAATAATTGTCATTTTAAATAATATAAGAAGTAATGAGAATGTCGGCTCTATATTTCGCACTGCGGATGCGACTGGCGTTTCTAAAATAATTTTGTGCGGTTACACTCCGGCGCCGGTTGACAGATTTGGAAGAGAAAATAAGGGTCTAACCAAGTCCTCTTTGGGGGCAGAAAAATTTGTGGCGTGGGAAAAAGTTGAAAACCTTAATTTAATAATTGAAAGATTGAAAATTGAAAGATTTAAAATAATTGACATAGAACAAAGTTCAAAATCAATAAATTATAAAAAATTAAAAAAATTAGCGACTGACGACTTGTGTCTAGCGCTTGTCTTTGGTAACGAAGTAGAAGGTTTATCAAAAGAAGATCTCAAACTTTGCGATATTATTGCTGAAGTTCCCATGCGCGGAGCAATGGTTCGACAAGCTCACCATCCTCGCAATTCCAGGCGAGGAAAAGAATCTCTCAATGTAGCCGTCTGTGTAGGGATAGTTTTGTATGAGTTGTTGTAAAAACTCTTATTTTAAGCTACATTTTCGCCTATTGACAAAATTTTAGCAAGGTGTATAATGGAAAGCAGAAGAACGCTGTAAAAACGGTCAGAAAGGAGAATAAAATGACCGAACAACAGATTCCAAAACTGGTCGCTTCTCTCGTGGAGCACCAAAACGCTTTTTCACAAATTTCCACCGAGAATGGCCAGTGGGCTATCCAGAACACGGCGGAGGCAATCAAACTCTTTGTGGTGGCGGTGGCCAATCGCGCCAAGCAGGCTGCCGAAAAGATCGTGGAGAAACTCCTCGAGTCCGTCGGCACCATCACGGTGCTAGCAACCACCAAGAAGTTCCAGGCCGGAGCCAACTTCCTGCTGAAGCAGGATGGGGGCATCTGTTCCTACCTCGGCGACAACTTCAGGGCGTGGTTTTTGGAAGGTGACGGCAAAACCGAGGAGCCGATTGGCGAGCAGACACTTTGCTATGCCAAGTTGCGCAAGGCATCGGTGGACGGGCCCATTATCGCCGAACTGGGTGGTAAGTCCAAGGCCGAAACTGCTCTTACCCATATGTTTGGCCTGATGAAGAAGCAGAAGAGTGGCCAAGACGGAGTACTGCTCGTCAATGGCTACGCCAACATCTTCTATGTCATGGACGCGTTCGGTGCGCTTCGCGCGGTGGTCTGCTACTGGTTCGTTGGCGGCTGGTACGTCGACGCGAACGAAGTTTCCAGTCCGTTTGCGTGGAATGTGGGCAACCATGTCTTCTCTCGCAGGCCCTCTGAGACTTAGGGTCTTTGATCCTCTGGCTCTCAGGCACTTTGGCCCTCAGTTTGCTTCGGCGGACTGGGGGTCATTTCTTTATTTAAATTTAATTTGTTTGCTATACTAAAAATAAGATTATGCGAAACAGAACGGCTACGGCTTTTTTGTCATGATCTCAAGATATTTTTAGCGAGAATTATGCCGGGTACGCCTTGCATAAGAGTGCAAAAATACTCTTTCAAAAATAACAATAATTGGTACATAAAGTCAGTGGACTTTGAGGTCTCAAATTATATTCAACCCGTTATGATTTAATGGGTGGTGAAATTGGCGGCTTTTTGTACGAGAGTCTGGCGTGCTTCGCACCGTGAATGTGAACTGGAACGACGATGGCTGGAATGTCAACGCGAACGAGGTTTCTAACCCGAATGCGTGGAACGATGGCAACCATGTCTTCTCTCGAAACTATTGTATTTCTCCCGTCATCTTTTTGGCGGGAGTTTTGTTTCCAAACCTTTCCTCCAACCGCCCAGTTGTCTGCCGATTTCTTCTAATTTCTGAGACATTTCAATATGCTGTTCCGTTGAAATTAATTTATTTTCCCAAGCGATCTGGATAAAAAATTTTAAGACATCAAGTCTGGATATGGTTTTGCTCAACATTATTATTTTAGGTTCTGGTGGAAGATATGCCAAAGAAAAAGTCATCTCTAAAACTAAAAGAAATATATTTTCAATCTTTTGGCCTATGCCAAGCCGTTCAACTCTGGGGAAGTCCCTATGTAATTTTTGCCAAATAACATAAGATCCCTTTTCTTTGAGGATTGCTTGTGGCAATCCTCGGGGGGGGGGGTAAAATTGGTATTCATATGAAAAATTTAATTATAATTTGCTACCAAGATATTATATCAATTAAAAACCTTTATGACGCATGGCTGGAATTTTTGTCTGGCAAGAAAAATAAAAAAGATGTGGCTGAATTTGCCCTCAACCTATCACGAAATATTTTCGGACTCCATTATGATTTGAAAGACAAAACATATGTTCATGGCGGGTACACGACCTTTTCTATAAATGATCCAAAACCTCGCAATATTCATAAAGCAAGCGTCCGGGACAGACTTTTACATCATGCCGTCTACAGAATTTTGTACTCATATTTTGACCGATTATTCATTTATGATTCACATTCCTGTAGATTGGGCAAAGGAACCCACAAAGCATTAAACTGATTCAGGGATTTTGGGCGCAAAGTCTCAAAAAACAACACCAAACAATGCTGGGTGCTAAAGGGCGATATTAAAAAATGTTTTGCCAGTATTGATCACCAGATTTTGATCGAAATTCTAAAAAAATATATAAAAGACGAAAATATAATATGGCTTTTAGATAACATAATTTCAAGTTTCAATACAAAAGATAAAATAAATATCGGTCTGCCTTTGGGAAATCTAACATCCCAGCTTCTGGTTAATATTTATATGAATAAATTTGACCAATTTATAAAGCACATAATGAAAGTTAAATATTACATCAGATATGCTGATGATTTTGTCATATTATCTCAAGATAAAGACTATCTCTGGGAACTGGTGCCCAAGATAGCTGATTTTCTGGAAGAACATCTAAAATTGCAATTACATCCAGACAAATTATTCATAAAAACTTTTGCATCAGGATTGGATTTTCTTGGTTGGATCCATTTTCCAAACCATAGAGTATTGCGAACAAGCACAAAAAGGAGAGCTTTTAAGGCCTTGTCTGAAAGCGAAAACATCAACAAACTTTCTTCTTATAAAGGTTTACTCACGCACGGCAATCAGTATTTTTTAAGAGAAAAATTTTCTGAAAAACTTAAAAAGTTAGAAGAAAAAGAGAAGAGAAATTTAGTATGAAATAGTATCCACCACCAAACCGTTTTCATCATGCAAGTTTATTTTGTCGTGTTTTTGGCGCCAAAGGGAGCCGAACTTGTTCAGATAGACCCGATATTCATCACCGGGAAAATCGGTATCACTGAAGTGTTTAGCCACACAGGTATTGTAATTTATTTGGGTGGTAATGTAAGTTTTGCATGATTCTGGAACTGTATCGGGTAAATCTCTTATAAAATCGGAACCTTTGGTGGCACATCGCGGTAATCTTTCTATAATTTCCACACACTCATCGTTTCTGTCGTAGTCAGAAGAAAACCGGGGCAATTTTTCATCTTCTGGTCTGGGACATGCCAAAGGTAGATTTGGAGTGAAAGTCCTATCTTCTTCAAAGTAGCCGGTGCATTTGTTAGTGCGAAAAGAAATACCAATAGGGGAGAATCCTTTTGTTAAATAAACCCTATCTCTGTCCTGCAAAACAATATAACTTTCAGTTTTGCTGAACGGAAAAGGCAAAAGAGATGCTCTGCCGATAACTGCATAATATCCGGTAATTTCGCTTTTCAAAAACCAACCGGTTATTTTTATGGTCTCGTTTTTTTTGAGATTGGTATAAAGATAAATATATTCCTGATTGGGATCATCATTGTAGAGTCCCGATATGCCGGACATGATAATTTTGCCGTAATACGGAGAGCGCCTATTTTCGTCTGTTTTCTTGCTCAATTCTTCTTCCAGTTTTTTTATCTCTTCTTCCGTTTTTTTTATTTCTTCTGCTACATTTTTGTTTGTTGAGTATTCCAAGCCGCCATCAACACCAATCGAAGAGGTATTTTTGGAATTATTGCCGCCATTCAGATCGGCTTTTTTAAGCGGACCGTAAGCCAATCCCAAAAGCACGAACAGAATTAGTAATATAAGAATCGGTTCTTTGGTGTCTCCCATTTTGTTTATAAACTAATAATATAGCACTTTTTAGCGGACAATTATAGTTTTTGATGAACGGGGCAAAAATGGGCTGAACGGCCGCCTACCTTTATTTTCTCAATAATCCCGCCGTCGCGTTTTTTACACTTTTGCCCTTTGAGCCCGTAGGCGTTTTGCATTTCCTGATATCTTCCTTTTTTGCCTTGGGCGTCGCGGTAATCAATATAAGAACTCCCCCGGGCTTTGATTGCTTTATTCAAAACGGATTTTATGGACCTGTATATTTTTTTAAGATCGGTCTCTTTTAAATCAAAAACTTTTTTGAGGGGATGAACGCCGACCTGCCACAAAATTTCATCCGAATAAATATTTCCTATGCCGGCTATAACACTCTGGTCCATAAGAACCGTTTTTATTCTGCCCTTTTTATTTTTTATGATTTCATAAAATTTTTTGAAGTTAAAATTCTTGTCAAACGGTTCTGGTCCCATTTTTTGAAATTTATCTGAAAGTTTTTCTGTTGGAATTACAGCTACGCTGGCAAATTTTCTCATATCACAGAGAGCTAGATGTTTTCCGTTTGATAAAATAAAAATAAGATGTATAAATCTGTTAAACGGATCTTTCAATTCTTCCGGCTCGATAGGAATCCATTTTTGAAATTTGAAATTTGATTTTTGATATTTTCCGTAAAGCAGATGCCCAGTCATTTTTTGATGAACGAGCAAGGTCAGACCTTTGGGATTTTTTTTAAGGTCTGACTTTGGGCTCAAATGAATCAAAATATTTTTACCCCTTCTTTCTATTCCTAAAATTTTTTGTCCGACAACCTCTTTTTTAATATTCTTAAATTTTTTAACATCAGTCCAAACATCCGTGATTTTAAGTCCCGGCAGGAATTTTTTCAAATCCGTCACTATTGTGTGTACTTCCGGCAGTTCAGGCATTTTATTTTCCAAAAATTTTATTTAATTCTTCTCGTGCCACCGCGGCGTCGTCCCAAGGAGTTTTCTTTCCATTTGCTTCCATAATATACGGATCGGTGCCTTTGCCAGTGATAAGCACCGCAGTTTGCTTATCATCCTGAGCGAGTGAAGCGAGTCGAATGGATTTGTTAATCGCTTGTCGCCTATCCATAATTATTTCGCACGGCTTATTTTTGATTCCTTTTTTGACATCCTCAACAATTTTAGCGGGGTCTTCATCATAAGGATCTTCGTTTGTTAAAATAATTTGATCGCAGTATTCATCCGCTATTTTGCCCATTTCTTCTCTTTTCCATTTGTCTCGTCCTCCGCCCGTATTACCCAACACGCATATCAAATGATGTTTTTTTGCTTGTGGTGAGCTTGTTAAACCATATGTTTCATAAACAGCTCTTAAAGAATCTGGAGTGTGAGCGTAATCAACTACTACATCAAACTTTTGTCCGCAATCAATCTTTTCCATTCTGCCTCTGACAAAATTTATTTTTTCAATCCCTTTCTTTATAATATTGTCTGGAATTCCGGCGAATTTGGCGTAGGCGATGGCGCCAAGCATGTTGGAAACATTAAAAATACCGGGCAATTTGCTGTGAACTATCATTTTGTCTATTTGAAAGGAAGAGCCGTTTTCATCGGCCTTTATACTGATGGCGTCGCGGAGAGAGTAGGGGATTTTATTTTTTATATTAAGTGCCAAAAATTTCTTACCCTCTTTATCATCTGCGTTTACCACCATAACTCTTTCTTTTTTATTTTCCAATTCTCTGGCAATGTTTAATTTGGCTCTTAAATAATTTTGATAAGAGCCGTGCGATTCAATATGCTCGGGAGCCAGGTTAGTAAAAATTAGAGCGTCGGGATAAATAAATTTATGCCTGAATTGTTTTGCTCCCTCACTCGTCATCTCAAGTATAGCGTGGGTACAGCCGGCTTTTGCCGCATCATGCAAAAAATTTTGCATAAAAAATCTGCCGGGCATGCTCATTTTGAATAAATTTCTTTTTTCTTTTTCTCCTATTTTAAACCGTAAAGTGCTTTGTAAGGCCGTTTTATAACCGGCTGATTCTAAAATAGAATTCACCAATTCTGTCGTCGTTGTTTTGCCCTTGGTACCCGTGATTCCAATAACAATGAGTTTTCTTGAAGGGAAGCGATAGATTAAAGCGCCCAAAAAAGCCAGCCCATAATGATATACGGGTTGAAAAAAATTAAAAATAAATTTTGGTATTATTTTTTTTAATAATTTTAGCACCATTATTTGCCTAAATTTTTAAGGGCGTATTTAATTTTTTCATTCGTGCCCGCCAAATCTTTTGGTAATTTTTTAATGGTTTCTTGAATATCTCTTTCTCTGTAACCCAATGACTTAAGAGCGTCAAAAACATCTATATCTTCACTTGTTCCGTTTTGTCCTTTTTGGCCTGTTATAAGTTTTCCGTTTAATTCCAAAACAATTTTTTGGCTTGTTTTTTGACCAATGCCAGAAATTTTTGTTAAAGAAGAAGTATCTCCAGTAGCCACGGCTTCTTCAATTGATTTAACTCCAGCCACGCTCAATATAGCCAAACCGGATTTGGGACCAACTCCGGAAACAGTGATCAATAATTCAAAAACCCGGAGTTCTTCTTCTGTTTCAAATCCGTAAAGGTCTATGGAATTTTCTCTGACCGCCGTATGTGTCCAAAAGTTTGCCTCCTGATTAATTTTCAGTCCGCCCAAATATGAAGGAGTGCTATGTACAACAAAACCGACGCCCCCTGTTTTGACAATAACCCTTGTTCCTTTTAAGTCGTATATTTTGCCCGTAATGTGCCCGAACATGTCCCTAATATAGCAGAAAAGGGTTAAATTGTCTAAGGTCAGATACATATTGCACTCAATTCTTAATTGGGCGCAAAATGA
>CAYIPT010000027.1:0-7122 GCA_964365465.1 uncultured Candidatus Saccharibacteria bacterium
CAAGCCCTCCTGCTGAACAGATGTAGAGACCGCCCTGAGAAAGAGATGACAATCTCAGGTTGCTGGAAATTGTGGATGAGGCGGTGGAAAGGAAGCCGTTCAGCATTCCCAAGGTGGTTGAAGTGGACACTCCCCACGACTGAACATCAAACGGCCAGCTAAAAGATGCGCCAGTGCTGGTAATTCCCAAAGTTGAAGTGGCGGTGTTAACCCATTTGGAACCGTTATACATGAGCAAGTCGCCATAAGCAAGAGAAGTTAATGTCAGATCTGATAATGCAGAAAGGGTTGAGACACCGGTAGTCACATAACTAACACTTGAACTTGTTCTACCAACAATGACATCATTTTGTCTTGTCACATAGTATCTGTTTACATTGGGAGCCAAGGGACTAATTAAAAACCAATTTTTTAATTCCGCAATTTTAAAATCAACATATTCTTTATCCAAACTTGGCACAAAAATAGTTTTTGCCTGAGTTTCTTCTCCTTTCCCCTTCGCAAGGGGAAGGGCTGGGGATGAGGTCGTTCTGTTATTCTCAACAATAATAGTACCTCCATCTTCCAAAAACCAAGGCCTTACTATTTTATATGTCACATCTTTCACCCACCCAGAAATAGATTGCCAACTTTTGGCTGAAAAAACAGAAGCAATCTGGTCATTGCTTAGATCTATTTTTAGCATGCCTATTTCTTCCTTGACACTATTTCCAAAATGTGTGGGAACTAGATTTTTAATGTTTTCCTTCCCAAAAAGCAGAGCGGAAAAAGAGAACAAAACAAGCAAAAATACACCCGAATTTAACGCAAATTTTTCAATAAATGATACTTTTGGGGATCTTTTTATTGCTCTATCAATATTACTCAAAGCAATGTATTTTACGGCATTTGCGTCAAATTTTTTAACTATACCCGGAAAGAGTTCTCTATTATCATTGCTATACAATATTTTTTCGCTTCCGAGCTCGGCTATCCGAGATTTGCCATTTTCGTAGTCCTTTTTATTTTTGTTTATTTTGTCGTTTTCTTCTATCTTTTCGTTCTCTTTTGTTCCATTATTTTCTTTATCAAAAAGTATTACTTTGGGAGAAGATATTTTTTCTATAAATTCAGATTTTTTTGATCTTTTTCCTTTTATTTTATCTTTCTCAACTCCAAAATTCAGATGGTGATTATTTTTATGGTCTAAAATATCTTTCTCCAAAACATACCAGCTTCTACCAACAAGCCTGGCATTTATTTTTTTAACACGACAAAGTTGGCCAATATAATCACTCGCATACCCAAAATTTTTTGCAGCTAATTTTGCCGAGATATATTTTTTGCCATCAAAATTTAGAGTTCCATCCATTGAGTATATTCTACTATCTCGGCAAGACGAGATAAATAAAAAAGTGGGGATAAATATTAAAAATTTTTTAATATTTAATTTTCAATTTTCAAACAATTTTTAATGCTAAAATATTAAAATTTTATGTAAAAACAAAGAGAACGCGGGGTTGGATCATTTTTTCTTCTAAAATTTAGAAATTTGAATATTCAGTCACTAATTTAAAAATTGGAAATTAAAGAGTTATTATTTTATGAGTTATCCACATTATTAAACATGCATATCTTTATACACTCATATATACTATAAGTAGTAATGTTTATAGATGTTTAATAATGTTTAATTTTAAATAAAATGAGTAAATTTATAACTATAAAAGATGCTTCCAGTATATTAGGTATGTCCAAGATCACCCTTAGAAACTGGGACAGATCCGGCAAGTTAAAAGCCCACCGCCACCCCTTTAACAATTATCGTATTTATAAGTTAGAAGACATAGAAAGAATAATAGAAATGATTGAAAATAATGAAGTTGTTATAAAACAAAAAATAGACAAGATCAAGAAGCTGAAAGTAATACATCTGGAAGGTTAAAGCAAATTATTCAATTAATATAATCATTATATTTACTAATTCATTATTAATCTAATTTGAATAAATTAAAAAATTATTAATTTAAATGTTTAAATATAAGATATTTATATAATTTTTACTTAATTAAAAACTATGTAGTATTAAACACCCCTCTCTTCCCCATTATCTTTTCTTTTTTATCACATATTATCTATACTATGATGATTTTAATTCGGAAAAACTTTTAAAATACTATTTATCTTGATTTATTTCATTAATTTCTTTCGACTTCCCCCGTCTTTTGAATTACATCTAAGTTTTCCGATTTTTATCACTAATTATTAAATTTTAACCATATTTAAATTTCAATATTATTAATAATAATCAAATTTTAATTTACTAAATAACAAAAACATTCTAATTTATGAATAACGTTTCTTTTACACAAATTGGTATACAAATATTTATATAAAAATCATATATTTGAGATGTTTCTGAAATAAAAGCGGCATAAAGTGATAAAAAACACCATTAAATAATATCCGGATTATACAAAATTATTCAGTATTTCACAATATTTCACCTGAAAAATCTATACTAAACGCTCAGCGTCTAATATTAGACGCTGAGCGTTTAGTATTATCCACAGGTATGGTAAAAATAATTTATACCATATTGCTACAATAAATCTGTTATGAGATACGAAAATTTTGCCGAGAATAAATACTTCCATGTTTTTGGTAGAGGCACTAATAAAGAAAGAATATTTATTGATGAACAGGATCGAGCTAGATTCATATTTCTAATCACCCATTTCCAGTCCCCCATCAAAATATATAACATTTCTTGGTACACCGAATCTTTTATTAAGAGCGGATCCTTTAACTTTAATACTAAAAAGGACGGAGTCAAAGAAATACTTAAAAAAAGAAGTGTTGAACTAGTAGCCTTTGTTTTAATGCCAAATCATTTTCATATTTTGGTTAAAAATTTGGAAGACCGCATTCTTTCTGTTTATATGCATCGAATTCTGACCGCCTACAGCAAATATTTCAATGCCAAATATAATAAAAAGGGTCATGTTTTTGAGGGGCCTTTCGGGGCAGTATTGGTAGAAAACAACGCTCAACTTTTACACTTATCTGCTTATATACACAAGAATCCAAAAGAAATAAAAGGGTGGACGGATAATTACGATAAGTATCCGCATTCTAGTTACCAAGATTACATCAGCTCAAACAGGTGGGGAGATCTTCTTGCTACCGACATTGTCCTGAAACAATTCAAAGATTGGGTTAAATATAAAGATTTTGTCTCTACCAGCACAGCAAAGGAGCCCTTATTTTAAGGTTTTTAAGAAATAAGTTTTTCAAATATGTCTTTGAGTTTTTGGGGGTTGGCCGAACCAGCAGTTGCCTTCATCCCCTGCCCAATCAAAAACTGCAGAGCTGATATTTTTCCGCTTTTGTATTCTAAAACTGCATTTTGATTTTCCGATACTATTTTATTTGCCACCCCAATAAGCTCTTCTTCATTGCTCTTTTGAAACAATCCTTCTTCCTCCGCTATTATTTTTGGATCTTTCTTACTCTTCACCATCTTAATCAGCATTTCTTTTGTGCCCCTAGAAGATAACTCTCCACTTTTCAACATAAAAATAAGAGTTGATAGATACATTGGTTCTATAAGTAAACCTTCTTCTCCCATACCCGCTATATCATTTATTATGTAATTAGACAGTATTTGAAGATCTTCACCAAAAACCCCCTTGTAACCAGCAGCTTTTTCAAACATATCACTTAAATTCTTATTTAAAATATAAAAATTAATATATTCCTCTTTTATTTTATATTTTTCTTTGTATCTTTTTCTTTTTTCATTTGGAGTTTCTTTTAGTTCTTTGCACAAATTTTTTTCATTGAATTCTTCTGTTTCCCTTAATTTAAGTTTGGGCAAATCAGGATCAGGAAAATATCTATAATCATGGGAATCTTCTTTTGATCTTTGCGAAAAAGTTATTTGTTTTTTATCATCCCAACCCCTGGTTTCTTGATTTATTTTCTCTCCGCTTTCTAATAGTTCTGCCTGTCTTTTAATTTCATATTCAATCGCTCTTTCAGCCGAGCGAAAAGAGTTCAGATTTTTAACTTCAACCTTGGTTCCCAAGGTCTGACCTTTGGAAATTGATATGTTGGCTTCAAGCCGCATTTCCCCTTTTTCCATATTGGCTTCAGCCACTCCCAAATATTGCAAAAGAAGCTGTAATTCCTGGCCAAATTTAACAACTTTGCCGGAAGAATGTATAACCGGCTCGGTCACCAGTTCCATAAGAGGCACTCCTGCCCTGTTAAAATCAACCAAACTATAGTTTTCGTCCAACTTCGCTGAAGCTTCGCTGGACAAGTGCGCTGACCTCGCCGTATCCTCCTCCAAATGCACTCTTGTAATTTTTACTCCCAAAAGTTCTCCTCCAAAAATTAGAGGGTGTTTATACTGGCTTATTTGATAGCCCTTTGGAATATCGGGATAAAAATAATTCTTGCGATCAAATTCCGTAAAATAGCCGATTTTACCACCAATGGACAAGCCAACTTTTAAGACATGTTTTACCGCCTCTTTATTTATAACAGGCAAAATCCCCGGGTGCCCCAAACAAATCGGACATATGTTTACATTCGGCCTTTTTTCATCTGTGTCATTCTTGCAGGCACAAAACATCTTAGTTTTTGTATTAAGTTCCGCGTGTATCTCTAAACCAATTGTCGGTGTATACTCCATAATTTATTTTAATACACTGAAAGATTTTATTTTTTTGTCGTATTCAATAACGGTGCGGACAAATTCGGCATGACTCCAGGTAAGCGGGGTGGCCGATATGGCTTCGCCGGTATAGGGATTAAGTTGTTCGGAAAGCATACCAGATCTTGAAAATTTTGCCACCCATTCTATATCCTTGGCTATTTCTTGAAGACCAGTGATTGAATTAGCTGTGGCTATTTTGTATTGAGTAAGCCAAAGAGTGGTAACAAACCATGGATTACCGGCTGATTCCCCTTCCACTCGGGAATATTTGTCTCCTTCGTAACGAGCAATGCCACCGATATCAATACCTTTTCTTAATCTAATATTTAATACTTTATAGGCCTCTTTCATTCGCGGATCATCGGCAGACATAACTCCAAAACGAAACGGGCCGTAAAAACTGCTAGCATCTAAATTGTTGTTTTTTTCTAATTTATCGCCAGTAAGTTTGAAAAAATATTTTCCCCCCTCATCCCAAAGCAGGGTCACAATAGCTTTACGCATGGACTCAGCTTCGGAATAAAATTTTACAGAATCATCCTCTTTGCCAAGGGTCTTGGCAAAATTACCCGCCGAAATCAAACCCCCATAAACCAAAGAGGCCGCAAACGGCGAGACCCCGTATTGTTCTTCCCATAAATCATAGCTTGGTAAAGGCAAACCAGAATGAATGTCTCTGTAATGAATCATAAAATCGGCCGCCCTTTTAACAAAACTATTGTAGATGCTTTCTATAAATTCCAAATCTTTGGCCCTGATATAATGTTCCCAAAGGCCAACCAAAAGAATGGCCGTTTCATCTTCTTGAATAGCCAGCTGCCTTTTGTTGTCTTTGACCCAGGGATGCCATGAGCTTCCCAACGAGTGGTCCGGCTGGTATTTATGCAAAGCGTATCCCTCTTCAGTTAGAATATCGTTGGCAAAAACATAAAATCTTTTGGAAACATCATAAAATCCAGCCAAATCAAAACTCCAGGCGGTAAAACAGGCATCTCTCGGCCAAATGTATCCATAGGTGTCGCCGCCATATTGGACATTGCCGGAATCAGCTGAGGCCAAAATGCCACCGCGATTATCCGAATGAGCTCTCATTACCAAAAGAGAATCATAAAATAAATTTTTAGCCCTTTCTGACAGTCCGGAAAATGATATTTCAACTTGATTGATCCAGGCCTGCCAAAAGTCATTTGTGGATTCCAACAAGTGTTCCGGAGACTTTTCAAAAACATATTCGAGCAATCCGCAAACCTCCCTGTAGGTCTCGCCCACCATTATCCAATAATACAAGACAACAGAACTGTTTGCTGAAATATTTCTGCTCCAGCTAATGATAGAATCCACCACCCCGTGCTCAATAGGGTTTCTGGACAAAGACCCGTCTTCGGCGTCTTTCCAAGTGCCCTCTTTGCCCTCAATGCCGCAAAAGCCAATGCTATATTCATCAAAGGGTTTGTTCTCGCATATGCCTCCAACCAAAAAAACTCTCCTGCCTTTATAATGAATGATGGATTCAATGCTGCTTGAAAAGTAAGCGGTATCGGCATGATTGGTATCTCCTATCTTGAACTGCTGATTCAGAAATATTTTTATATTACGGGTTTTTGAGTCATTATTGGTCAAAACTATTTTTCTCAAAAAAATATTTTTTTCATTGTAAACAACATCGCTTGTCTGCATGGAAATTCTCGCCCTATCATTCAAAGCTGTCATTTTGGACACCATGGTATTTTTTTCAAAACCGATATCTATATTCCATTCTCCATCGTCAATCCAGTGCATTCTATCATCCACAAAAACCCCCATTTTATGCATTTGGTTGGATCCAATATGATTTTCCTGTCCCACATAGGGAAAATAAAAATCCCGCGCCTGTCCGAACTTATCCAGACAGACCATTGTATTCCCATTCCCCAAAACCATTGAACGCGCCATGCGGTTATTTTAACATATTTTTATTTTTTCCCAGAGGGTGACCCTTGAAATGCCCCTGCCCCAAAGGGTCACCCTCAAATTCCCTCGACCCCACCCCACTTTCCTTGCGGAAAGTCGCCCCTCACCTTGCGAAGGTGAGGGGAAAAATAAAAAATTTTTGATAACGAAAAAGCCCCGCAAGAGAAGCGCAAGACTTCTTCGTTGCGGGAACTAAAAACCAAAAAGAACTTATGATTGCTGGGCCAGTGCATTCTTCGACACCGGCCCGCTCCAGAGCGGAGGAAAACCACCATCGTGGTTCAACCCCAGCTCCCCCTGGACGTGACGGGGTTATTTGTTGAGCAACTGGCTCGTTAGAGCCAGGTTAAACGAACTAGTCATGTTCGTCATGTCAGTAATACTACTCCGACACTATTAAATAGTCAAGTTTTTGCATGAGGCCACCCATTTTCGCACTCAGCTGATAATTTAGAGACATAATAATC
>CAYIPT010000028.1:0-6452 GCA_964365465.1 uncultured Candidatus Saccharibacteria bacterium
TTTCATTTTGCGCCCAATTAAGAATTGAGTGCAATATGTATCTGACCTTAGACAGGCAATGCTGTTTGGCATTGCCCCGAACTAGAAAACCTAGTCATCATCTCCATCGGTCAAACCTCTATCGCCCCTCTCCTCTTCTCCCATTTTGGCGAGTTCAGAGAAAAACTTGGCCATGAAATTAACGATTAAAACTTTGGGACACAATCTGCCAACCTCGGCGAGATAGACAATCAGTCCACAACCGAGATATAGCAGCTCAGTATCTTTCTGGTCGGGATAGCGGCCAATTATTCTTTCCACAACTTTTAGAGCAATCGTGTGTGTGTTCAAACTTGCCGGAGGATCTGGAGAAGCGAAAGGTTCTACCCCTTTCGAAACGAGCTTTGAAAATTCCACCGCATCAAAAAGAACGCCACGAGGTATGTCCGTCCTTGCCAAGCAGGGTTTTTGAACGGCTTCTTTCAGTTTCTCGGCCATCACTTTGGCCATATAGGCCCAGTGTGACGGGCCAACAACTCCAATTGCAGGACTTTTAGACAAGGTTCACCTCTTTCTGCCTTTATTTATACGCTCTCTCAAAAATTTTGCAACAAAATTCAAATACACACATCTATGACGACCGTCTGCGATGTGTGTATTTAAAGATTATCCATACAGTTCAGAATGGGTGCCAATTTTCATAAATACAAATAAGTCATTATCCCTTGGTTCAAATAATGTGCGAAAATCGCCTGTTATATTTATACTTCTCCATCCCGGATAAATAAATTCTACAGGGTGGTCATTTAATATGGGATCAAATTGGTTTTGTTCAAACATTCGTAATTTTTCGTAAAACTTGCTTTTAATTTTTTGGGATAATTTGTTAAAATTTTTAACAAATTTTCTGTGATAATCTATTTTCATTTAGCGTGTTTTAAATAATTTATTGCATCTTCCGCATTATTAAAAACGGGGGAAAGATTTTTGCCTTTTTCAATATCTTTAGAAATTTTAAGCAACTCGCGAACAACCTTATCTTTAAGTTGTGGGCGAATTATCAAACCAAAATCCAACTCATTATTGACGAAAGATTGGGTAGCTGATTTGTAAAAATCAGTCAGAGAAAAACCTTTGATTTGGGCTCTCTTTTGAGCTGCTTGTTTAAGTTTTTTATCTATTTTAAATATTACCGTGTCCATATATAAGAAGTATATATGATGTATATATCCTGTCAAGCGTATGTTTATTGATTTTTCTCTTCTCTCCTCTCCTGCTTCTAGGAGAGGGGCTGGGGGTGAGGTTAAATAATCTTCACATCTATATTTACTCCGGACGGCAAAGAAAGGTTTGTCAGAGAGTCCATTATTTTGGGAGATGGGTTTATGATGTCAATTACCCTTCTGTGCACGCGCATTTCAAACTGTTCGCGGGCGTTTTTGTAGATGAAGGGAGAGCGATTGACTGTCCATTTTTTAATTTCGGTCGGCAGAGGTATGGGTCCCACAATTTTGGCATCATAACGGAGAGCGGTGTCAATGATTTGCTTAACCGAAAGGTCAAGCACTTTGTATTCGTAAGCCATTACCCTAATACGCAATTTAGAAATAGGCTCTTCCTTTTTGGTCTTGGGTTTAGCTACTTTTTTAGTAGTTTTCTTTTTTGTTTCTGCCTCTGCCATTTTTTATTTTTTAATGTGCTGTTTTTCCTGTCTTCCCTCCCCTGATCAAGGGGAGGGTGCCCGCAGGGCGGGTAGGGTTACGCCACAATCTTCGTCACCACTCCCGCGCCTACCGTCTTGCCTCCCTCGCGGATGGCAAACCTTTGCTGGGCCTCAAGAGCCACTGGCGCCACAAGTTTGACTTTGAACGTGATGGTATCTCCAGGCATGACCATTTCCACTCCTTCAGCCAAAGTAACTTCACCGGTAACATCAGTTGTTCTAATGTAAAATTGGGGTTTATAACCGGTAAAGAATGGGGTATGTCTGCCACCCTCTTCTTTTTTAAGAATGTAAACTTCCGCTTCAAAATCAGCGTGAGGAGTGACAGAACCCGGTTTGGCTATAACCTGGCCGCGATGAACATCTTCTTTTTTGAGACCGCGAAGCAAAATGCCCGCGTTGTCTCCGGCTTGGCCTTCTTGAAGCTGTTTATTGAACATTTCAATTCCAGTCACAGTTGTCTTTTGGGCCGCCCTAAGACCTATAACATCAACTTCTTCGCCCACCTTTACTACGCCTCTTTCAATTTTTCCCGTAACGACGGTTCCTCTGCCTTCAATTGAAAATATGTCTTCAATCGGCATCAGAAACGGCTTATCAAGTTCGCGGACAGGAGTGGGCAAATAAGTATCAATAGTATCTACAAGTTCAACAACTTTTTTAGCATATTCATCATCCAGGTCCTTAGCTTCCAGGGCCTTAAGGCCAGAACCGCGGATTATAGGAGTTGCGGCGCCGTCATAATGATTTTTGGTCAAAAGCTCGCGAATTTCTTCTTCCACCAAGTCAATCAAATCTTGCTCAGCAACCATATCGCACTTGTTAAGGAAAACGATTACTTTAGGCACGCCCACTTGATAGGCCAAAAGAATGTGCTCTCTGGTTTGGGGCATAACTCCATCGGTCGCGTCAACAACTAGAATAGCGCCATCCATTTGAGCGGCGCCTGTAATCATGTTTTTGATGTAGTCGGCATGTCCCGGAGCGTCAACGTGAGCATAATGCCTTTTGGGCGTCCAGTATTCGCTGTGGTGAAGAGCGATGGTAATGCCTCGGGCTTTTTCTTCCGGCGCGTTGTCAATATTATCAACTCCCTCAACGCGAGCGCCATATCCTTCGGCCTTTTTCATGTCAAGGATTTTAAGAATAGCCGCTGTCAAAGTGGTTTTGCCATGGTCAACATGGCCGATGGTGCCGACATTAACGTGAGCTTTAGAACGATCAAATGCTTCTGCCATAATATTTTAATTAAATTAAATAATAAACTTACTTTGCGGGGCAAAACCAAAAGCGCCCCTTTTTGTTAATATTCTACATAATAACAAAAACAAAATTTTATGCAAATATGCCGGCGGTAGCGCGTTTGAGACGAGAAAATTCTTCGGATACAATTTTATCAAAACCCGATACTCTAGTTTTGAGGAAAGAAATAATTTTTTGGTAATCGCTGCCCGCCTCGGCAATGGTATTTTCAAAATCATTCATGGCGTCCTCGTCCATCACATCTACCGCCCTCTCCACCACCGATTCAAAAAGCATATTGCCTATTTTTTCAATCATCCTTTCCTGCTCTCGGGAATCCATATTTTCCAGTCCGAAGTCCTTTGCTATTTTTTTGTTTATTTCGTCATTCATTTTTGTTTTTAAGCCGCTTTTGCTAAATTTTGGGCTTGAGCTTTAAGTGAGTATCCGACAAGCCGTCTCATAAATTGGCCCATATTCTCATTATTTTCAAAAGGTTTAACTGCCCCCTTTGTCTGTTCCATAAGTCCGGCCATCTGCTTCAAAAAAGCATTGTGTCTGCCGGATTTTGATAATTCTTCAACAACATCGGCGGCCAAACCCGATTTGGCTGAATCGCCCGTGTAGTATTCTACTACTTTTTTGGATAGAAGTCCCGCCATTTTTACCCAATCTTCAGAATTTATCCCGGCCACTTTGCCAAATCCCAAAAAACCGCTTTTTCCGTATATGTTATTGATGCCGTTGGCGACAGCCGTCTCTGTGTTCTGTCCCGCTGAAACATCTCCCATCATGGTTCGTATCCCCCCTCTTCCTCTGCCTCCCTCCAAAATTTCTAGACGCTGTCTGGCTTCGGCAATTTCATTTTCAATATTTTGCTGGAGATTTTTTATTTCCGGCATCGGTTCGGGAACTATTGGCGGTTCTGGCGCGGTTTTGGGCATTTCATCAAATTGTTTTCCCAATTGTCCGCTTTTAATATTAATTTCTTCCATTCTCCTGTTAAATTCCTCTCCGCTTAGGTCCTTATTATTCACGAGTTCGCGTATTTCTTTTTCTATTTCTTCTCTTTTGTTTATTATTTCATCCAAATTCATCTTTGCGGGAACTGTGGGGACTTCTGTTTGGGCCTTGGGTAATTCAATTGGTTCAAAACTTTTTACCGGTTCGCCGCTTTCCAAAATTTCCGGGTGAGTTTCTAGCGAGAGCGCTTCCGGAACTAAAGTTTCCTCTCCCTGCTCGGCAAGAGCCGTTTCCACCTTCGGTTCAGTAGCCAAAATCTCCGGCGGTTCCGGCACTTCAATGTTTTCTGTTTCAATTTCTGTTTCTGGTTTAGTATTCAAAATATCTGTTACTTTATCGCTGGTAAGTTTTACATCGGGATTATCATGCAGATAGGTAGCCAACTGGGCACGAGATTCCAAAATGTTTTGCTGTTCATTTTTAGTTAACTCAGTTGCCCCTTTCAATATTTTCTTGATTTCCTCTGAATCGTTTAGAAGCTTTGACAAATCAATTTCCTGATTTGGTTCAACTTTAACACCAAAATCTGAATCTGAAATAAAGCCGTATTTTAAGGGATTTTTGACTGCCTTGCCCGTAAAAAAAGCGATTACATTATCTTTCTGGGCTTGATTTAAATCATTAAATTGTTTATTTTCTTTAAAACCTTCTTCTATGGCTTTCCAAATGGAATTATTATTGCCTTCCATTTTTATATGTTTCAAATTTTCCGGGTGTTCAAAAAGCTTTTCAGTAGAAATTTCCGGTGTTTCTGTCGGAAGAGTTTGTTCTAGCGTTGGTTCAATTTCCGTCTGCTCTAACGGTTTAACAGATTGCAATGAGGAGTTAAAACTTTTCTCTGCCGTTTTGCCCAAATCGTCAATATTGGGTTTGGGTCCGAAATTCGTCGTCCCGCGGCGGCCGAGAAATTGCTGCAAATTCTCACCCTTAAATTGGTCCTGTGTTCCAACTTTTGGCCGATTGGTTTGTTCCAAAGCTTTTGATATTCCTCCTCCGGTGCCAGAATATGCCATATGCAAAATTCCTCCCGCAGCAGAACCGGCTAAAATGCCGCCGCCGATCATCATGGCGGCTTTTCGTTTGGTTATTCTTCCTCTTTCTTTGTCATATTTATCTTTGGCTTTAGTAAATTTTTTCGTTTTTTCTTCAAGAGACAAGGTTTGATCATTTTTTATTTTTTCAATTTCTTCCTTTTCTTCCTCATCCACTTTCTCAGTTTGTTTAAAATATTTTTTATCCAATGCCGCCCCAGATCCTGAACCAAAAACTGATGAAACACCTCTAGCGCCCCTATAAGCGACTGCACCCATGGCCGTCAATGCCGCGCCCCCACCAACAAATGTGCCTATGCCAACCGCAGTACCGAACAGAGTTGTGTTTACAGCAACTTTTGTCCATTGATTTTGTTTCAAATACCAACTAACGGCCTTTAATCCAACGACTGTTCGCAATACTTCTTTGGTTTTATCTTTCCAAGTTTCTTTTCTGTTTGCCTTTAAAGCTTCAAGATACGCATCATTTTCTTTGACTACTAATTCATTAAATATAAAATCGTTAAGACGCTCTTCCTGTTCTCTGGTGAGAGGCCCTTCGCCGAAACCCAACTTTTCATGGGCATTTTTTCTGACCAAACCGGCCGCTCTTTCTTTGTTTTCTGCATATTTTAATTTCAAATCTTCAACGCTAATTCCCGAATCAACACTAAAATTATTTTTTAGGGCTTTGGTTTTGGCTAAATCATTTCTTAATTCTACAAATTCTTCCCATTCTTCCTGCAAAGATTTTTCCGGAGCAGATTGATCTTCTGGAACATTTTCTTTTTGGACAACAGGTTCTGGTTCTGGTTTTATCTCAGGAGCAATTTCTTTTTCTGGTTCCTCAGCGGTAATAATTTGTTCTGTCTCTGATTTTTGATTTATAAGCTCTGCCATATCTTCAACAGGATGATTATCGGGTTCCAACATGCCGGATTCTGGCATTGAGTCTTCATTAAAAATTGATGTTTTCGGTTCATCTTCCTGCTTATCCGGCGCAGCTTCGACTGGTTCCGATTCTAATTTGATTTCTTTTGCTAGTTCTACATTTGCAAGAGGAACCCTTGTTATGCCATTTTCGTCTTCCATGGAAACGGATTTGTCTATTTCTGAAAATGAAGATATCTTACCCTGTCGCATAATATTGCCCTCATTCCATTGAACCAAATCTCCTATATGGATTATTTCCTTATTTCTATCAAGAGCCGAGATACTACTTCCAAGTTTGGTAACTTCACTAAAATTTCTCTGTCTATCTTTTGACCAATTTTCAAATCCTTCTGGAAAATTAACGGTTTCACTTTTTGGAGATTCTGGTTCCATATCTAAAATTATACGACAAAGGAGTTTAAAAAACTATATATTATGTGGATTTGACCCCGCTAAGCGGGGAGAGTGTCTAAGGTCAGATACATATTGCACTCAATTCTTAATTGGGCGCAAAATGAAAA
>CAYIPT010000029.1:0-5469 GCA_964365465.1 uncultured Candidatus Saccharibacteria bacterium
CCATTGTTATTTTAGCATGAAAAGAGGTTTTGGGGAGTTTCGTAATTCAAAGTACATTAATTTATCATTTAATGGACACATTTTTCTTTTTTGAAGCAAATTCATACCAAGGACCCGCCAAAAATCCCCAAGTAAAACCCCAGACCATTTCTGTCAAAGGGATATTGGCTATTCTCATATCAAGTATTGAATTACGAATAATCCATCCTTGTTTTAGCAATTCCTCTGTATTTGAAGCAAGAATATTGAAAAGAAAAAAGTAGCAAGCAAACATTACAAGCATTACTCCAACTCCACTCCCAACTGCGTTTACAAACAAATCGTGCCTTAAAATCAGCAGTATCAAGGCACTTACAAAAAACGCTATCGCTGAGGCATAAATTGAATTTACCCCGAATTTTATAAGTCCAATCAAAACAAGAGCAAACGTGAGGGCTATATAAATTGATTTTATTGTATATTTAGAATGAACCGAAAATTTAGATAATTGTTTTTTAAAAATTACTTCATATATAACAGCCGCTATTCCACCGATAGCAAAGCCGAATAATATATCTTCAACCATTAAGGGAAATTTGTTTATGAAAATTGGAAAGACACTTTGTGGAAGCCAGTAATCTTTGAAATATATAAGCTCTGATATTGGACCAATTATCGCCACGATATAACTCATTCTTAGCTGTTCTTTTCTGATATCTTTTCTGACAAAAAATAAAATTAACCATATAATTAAAAACGGAATGGTGAGGGTTATATATGCAAAACGAAATGGTATATCAATCATTTTATTTTTTCCAAATCACCATCAAGAACAATGGGGTCAAATCCAATGATTTCATCTTGTAATATTCCATCAGGAACATCATTGTATAAGTAGATTTTCTTTCCCAATCTGAAAGCATCATACATTTCCAAGAAAGTAGCCCCACCGATATAATTTTTCACTCCGTGTTTTTCCAAATTTATTACCAAAACTGCATCATTGCTTTCAATAACATCGGTGCTGTGTTTTAGCATTTCAGCTTTCCATTTTGAATGAGCCTCTCTGCCCATATCCCTATATCTTCTTTCGGTTGCGGGGTCATCAAAACAATTAGGTAAGGATATTTTATGCCCATTATCTTCCAGTTCCTTTTTAATTTCGGGAACTTTATCGTAAAACTTTTTGCTACAAATAATAAAGATTTTCATAAAAATGACTTTATTAAATTTACAAACGCAATCAATACTCCAATCCCTCCGATAACCGCTGCCACCCAAGTGGCATTACGAATAGATTTTGTTTTAGTGATTCTGAAGATTCTGTTGATTTTTTTATAACTTCTGCCAAGTTCCAAATAGGTTTAGCGGGAGAACCAGGAATATGTTTACTGATATGATACCAAGACATTTCTCTAAGAAAAGTGTCGACTTTCTCGTCATAAGACATATTTGGCCACTTCTCTCTTAATTCTTTTTGTGCAGGATGTTCTTCGTTCATACACCCAGTTTAATTGAAATTTGGATAAAAATAAAGGTCGCCTTCGCCCAAAGCTTCGGCGAACTGAAGCTAAATTTATATAAAATGTTTTTTGATAAAAGCTCTACCGGAGCCGGATTTTAAATATTTTTCGAAGTTGAAAGCTTTGTATTGGTTGTTCAAAGCAACATAAAAATCTAATTCTATCGGCAATCTGTCTTTTGTTGCATCAACTTGTCCTTTTTGATGTCTGCTTATTCTATCTTTCAAATCATTGGTGCATCCAATATAGAAACCGTCTTTACATTTTAGAGAATAAATATAATGCATATTCATAAAAATTACTACGGACCGAATCCCGCTTTTGCATGTCTTCGGCGGACTTCGTCACGCCGTAGCCACGCTTCAGCGTGGCGAAGGCGGAAGGAGTGGGAGTCGAACCCACAAACCGCTTTTTAAACGGTTACGGTTTAGCAAACCGCTGGCTTACCATTCGCCGCATCCTTCCTTGGTTCGCCAAAGCTTCATGCGAAAGGCGACCATTTGCATTATTCTTGCACAAAATTACACTTTTATCAAATAAAACAAAAGTATAAATGGCGCTACAGTTTAAACCAAAATCGTTAAAATTGCTGGTTTTTATTGATTTTTAACGAAATTGATTGACATTTCCGTTAAAATGACTATAATAGCAATACATGGCAAATACCTTAAAGGTCTACAAACAAATACAGGGGTTGAGAGAAAGATACTACAAAAATCTTTCTGGAAAGGAATCTCTTTTGCAAATGATATCAGGGGCAGAAGTTTCTGATCAGGTTTATAACTCAAATGCTATTGAAAATAGCACTCTTTCCCTTGAAGAAACCGATAAGATTCTTCTTCAAATAGAACTTGATCGATACATAACCGAGCGAGAAATTTTTGAAGCCAAAAATCTCGCTCGTGTTGTAAAATTCATAGAAAACAAATCAAAAGAAAGCGAATTAAATTTTGATGTGATTTTATCGTTGCACAAAATGTTAATATTAAATATTCGCGACGATATAGCCGGCCGGTTTAGAAAAGATGGCGAATGGGTGAGAGTCGGCGATCACGTTGCTCCAAATCCTTTGGAAATTACGGGACGATTGCAAAAAATTTTGGCAGAATATAATTCAAACAGCAGAGAGTCCATTACAAAAAGAGTTGCTAAATTTCATTTGGGTTTTGAATATATTCATCCATTTTGCGATGGCAACGGCCGTATCGGGCGAGTTTTAAATAATTATCTTTTAATGCGTGAGGGTTATGTGTCCATCAATATTAAATTTATTGACAGAGCGATGTATTATGACGCATTTAAGGAATTTCAAAAAAGCGGCGCCACAAAAATAATGGAGACCATTGTTGCCAAAGCCCTTACAAATAGTTACCATAAACGCCTGGCCTATTTAGAAAACAAAGTAATTATGAATTTGTCTGATTACGCAAAAGAATACGGATTATCCCATGCCAATCTCATAAATAAGGCAAAACGCCAAACTATTGAGGCCTTTTTGGAACGAGGCGTGTGGAAAATTGGTATTGATAAGAAAATTAATTTATGAACAATAAATTTTTTATTTTCATATTTATTATCATCGTCTTTGTTGTCGGTGCTGTTCTTTATATTTACAATCCCGAGCCGGTAGAGTATAAAAGAGTTGAAAATAATTTTGCCACAACCACCCCATGATTAGTTTAGATACGCCTCTTGAAACAATTTTTCGCTTCTCGCCTTTTCAAAAAAAGGCGCTGGCCAAAATGCGCCTCAAAAAAGTCGAGAACTTGCTGAGGCATTTTCCCGCCAGATATGGAGAGGCCGGCGCCGTCAGGGCCATTGAATTTTTGGCGGCCGGAAAAAACGCGGTTGTTTTCGGCAAGATTTCAAAATTAAAAACGGACAAAACTTGGAGATCAAAGGTGGCCATTTCAACGGCTGAACTGGAAGATTCTACGGGCAAAATAAAAATTATATGGTTTTCTCAGCCCTACATAGCCAAAATGTTTTTTGAAGGAATGCTGGTTAGAATAGAAGGCAAGGTCTCTTTATCCCGTAAAGCTCCGCAAAGCGGAGCCACGGGACTTTGTTTTTCAAATCCCAAAATAGAAAGGATTTCGCAAATGCCGGAAGGCACGAGTGATTTTCTGTTTTCCGATGGAGATAATCATAATCTTTCTCCCGTTTATCCGGAGAGCCGCGGGCTCACTTCAAACTGGATTTATCATGCCATTCAAAAAATATTTAAAAGTGGGATTTTGGAAAATTTAACAGATCCCATTCCTCAAGAAATTTTGGAAAAGTATCACCTGCCGTCTCTCAAAACTGCTTTAATTTGGATACACGCTCCGCGCAAAAAAGAAGACGCCGAAATTGCTAGAAAAAGATTCGCCTTTGAGGAAATATTTTTCATTCAGCTGGATAGGCAAAAAGAAAAATTTATAGCTCAAAAAGAAAAAGCATTTCCCATTCCAAACAAAAAAGAAGAGAGTCAAAATTTTATAAATTCATTTCCTTTTTCTCTCACCGAAGCCCAAAACAAATCCATAAAAGCAATACTTGATGACTTCAAAACCGGACATCCCATGTCCCGCCTGCTTGAAGGAGATGTCGGTTCGGGCAAAACGGCCGTGGCCGCCACTGCCAGTTTTGCTGTTGTTTCCACTCCTCCGCCAGATAGAAAATTCGGAAATCTGCAGGTGGCCTATATGGCGCCAACGGAAATTTTAGCCGAACAGCATTTTGAGTCATTTATAGAATATTTTTCAAAATACAAAATACCGGTGGGACTTATTACCGGTAGCGGAGCCAAAAAATTTCCCTCAAAAATAAGCCAAGGTCGGACCTTTTCCCAAGGGGCACCCTTGAAGAATTTTGCCCCAAAGGGTGCCCCTTTAGGTCCGACCTTGGCTTGGACAAAAATTTCAAAGCCCCAACTTCTAAAATGGGTAGCCAACGGTGAAATACAAATACTTATAGGCACTCACGCTCTTATTCAAAAAACAGTTAAATTCAAAAATTTGGCTTTTATAATTATTGACGAACAGCATAGATTTGGGGTTAAACAAAGAATGCAACTCCGAAGAAAGCATGACATTGCTCCCCATTTGCTTTCAATGACCGCCACCCCCATTCCCCGCACTTTGGCTTTGACTATTTTTGGCGACCTTGATTTGTCTTTGCTTGACGAATTGCCGCCGGGACGGCAAATACCGGAAACAAAAATTGTCTTGCCCCACGAAAGAGAAGCGGTTTATGAAAAAGTTAGGTCTGAATTAAAAACCGGCAGACAAGTTTTTGTCATCTGTCCCCGTATAAACGAACCAGACCCGGCAAAAGAATTGGCTGTAAATGCAAAATCAGTCATGGAAGAAACAAAACGACTTCAGGAAAAAGTATTTCCCGAATTCAAAGTGGGAACGATTACGGGGAAAATGAAACCGGCAGAGAAGGAAAGTGTGATGAAAAGATTTAAGGAAGGAAAGATTGAAATATTAGTGGCCACATCAGTGGTTGAAGTGGGAGTTAATGTGCCAAATGCCACTGCCATGATAATTGAAAATGCCGAAAGATTTGGTTTGGCCCAACTGCATCAACTTCGGGGCAGAATTTTGAGAAGTTCCCATAAGCCCTATTGTTTTGTTTTTGCCGACTTGCCACGCCAAAGCATTGGCGGAGGCGGAAACAAAACAATCGCTCGTTTGAAGTCATTTGTAAACGCTCATAATGGATTTGAACTGGCAGAAAGCGATTTACAACAAAGAGGCGCCGGCGATTTGGCTGGAGCCAAACAGTGGGGCGTTTCTGATTTAGCCATGGAGGCCTTAAAAAATATAAAAATGGTTGAAGCCGCTCGCCTGGAAGCCCGCTTTCTCATTGAAAAAGATCCCGACTTAAAAAAATATCCCCTGCTCGCCAAACATTTCTCTGAAAAAACAGCGGTACATATGGAGTAAATTGAAATTTGATGCGATTTATATTATCCTAA
>CAYIPT010000030.1:0-4960 GCA_964365465.1 uncultured Candidatus Saccharibacteria bacterium
TTCATTTTGCGCCCAATTAAGAATTGAGTGCAATATGTATCTGACCTTAGACAGTAAAAAATCAATTTTCTTTTTATAATTTCTAAAATATGGCTCAAAATAAGGAGTTTATGACATCTCCTCAACAATTTTCTTAACCAAAGCGCCGTCTGCTTGACCTTTGGTTTCTTTGATAATAGTTCCAATAAATGCTCCTTTGTTTTTTAATATGGGACTATTATCATCCCGAGCTTGTTGAAGGACTTTCTCAACAATCTCTCTTATCTTTTCTTCTGACATTTGAACCGGCAGAAATTCCTCCAAAACTTTGAGTTCGGCCGTTTCATCATCTGCCAAATCTTGCCGACCCCCTTTTTCAAACTGCTCTACGGAGTCCTTCCTTTGTTTTACCAGCCGGCGGATAACAGAAACGGCTTCTTGGTCTGAAAGTTTGTCTTGGGGTTTGCGTTTCAAAGCTATGACTTCATTTGTAAAAGAGGCAATCATGCTGCGCAAAGTCGTCAATCTCATCTGGTCCCTAGCTCGCATGGCTTCTTTTATTTGTTCTTGAATTTTATTATGCATGTTGATAACATTAATCTTAATATTTATAAGTTTACCAAATTCTTATTATAATCAAAACATAAAAATATGATGTACGAAACAAGCGCAGGTGACGAATCATTGTATTCTATTCCCGAAGTTACCGAGGGACAAACTCAACCCGGAGTGTTGGAGAAACCTATACACGAAGATGTAAGGGGCAGTATCCGGCGTTTGGATATTGATGGTACAAAGCTCAACTTGATTTACACAAAAAAGGGTTTTATGCGAAGCGGAGACCTGCACAAAAACACCCAGTTTGATATCATCCTCTCTGGAAAAGTGGAATTGTCTACTTTTGAAAATGGCAAGGCCGTTAAAAAGGTTCTGGAAGAAAATACTTTTATCGTGATACATCCCCATGTTCCGCATCTTTTTGTTTTTCTTGAGAATACGGTAATGGCAGAATGGTGGGATGGGCCTTTCAAGGCTTGGTTTTATCAGCCATATAGAAGTATAATCGATAAAAATTTCCAACAAAGAGGCGGCATATAGATGCCGCCTGTTGCCGCGAGAAATTCTATTCTATTCGGCCCGTTCTTTGTAGGACCGAAGCGCTGGCTGTTCCCAGAGCCAGGTCAAGTATTCTTGAAGTTCCGGAAGAGTGGCGACATCCGGATTTTCTTTCTCGGAGTATGCCTTTATTCTTCTTATTTCTCCCGCCACCAAGTCCCACGGAGTCAGTCCCGAAAGAGGAACTATCCTGTCCATGCTTGACGGTGTCGGAGCCGGAATTACTGCAAATCGCTTCCCCATCTTTTCCGCAGTTTTGATGAAAGTGAGATACCACCTCACCAAATGATATGGGGAAACATGAAGTGAAAAACTTGAAAGATTAAGGTCTCTCATGTTTTCCGCCGCCCAAACCGCTTGGGTGGCTGTGTTATCATCGTATTCCCTCACCAGCACCCCATCTTTGCGGGCGAGATTGTAGGGAGCCATGCAAATTGATTCCGTGGTAAAATCTGGACCGTTTTTGCCGGCAACTACCCAGTTATCTCCGGTAATAAGAAGAAACCGGGCCTGACTCACATGTTCTTCCCAATCTCGAATAGCAGCCAGAAGCCGCCAATTTTCGCCTTCTCCCGGCGGGACAACCATTGCGTCAACATTGACGCTCCTAGGAATTGAGAGGATTCCTATGCACAAAGACGCAGCAACGCTTGCCGCGTCTGTTTCAACGGCACGACTGATTTTAATACTCAAAGAACACCTCCTATTATGAATATAGCATTTAAATAAAATAAGTCAAATTTCTTGTTTTTCACAAACTGCCTTATAATTACTGTGTGCAAAACTTTAGCATTTGGATAGTTATCGTTGGACTTGCGGTTGTGATTTTTTTGTTGCTTAGAAAAAAAGAAGAATCCAAAACAGATGATCCACTACAACAGAATATTTTAAACCTAAATCAAAGAATTGATTCTATCGGTACATCTATAAATCAATCTTTGCGCGATACCATGAAAATGGTTCATGATGAATTAGATAAAAGCCGGCAGTCGGTGGATCGTTCTTCGCAAAATGTTAATAGGCAAGTTGAAGGTTTTACTTCCGGTCTGACTCAACTTCGCGCTGAAGTAAAACAAGTTAGCGAATCAGTAAAAAATGTTTCAAGTTTTCAAAATATTTTCAAGTCGCCAAAACTGCGTGGTACATGGGGAGAAGCGTCATTGGAAAACGCTTTATCTCAATATTTTCCACGCGAAAGCTACGAGCTTCAAAAATATTTTTCAAGTGGTGAGGCTGTGGATGTTGCTCTTAGATTGCCAAATGGTTTGCTTTTACCGATCGATTCAAAATTCAATTGGGAAAATTTTCAGAAAATGGTTAATTCTGAAAATGAGATTCAAGAAGGTCAATACCGAAAAACCTTTTTTTCGGATGTAAAAAAGAAAATTGATGAAATTTCTAATAAATATATATTACCACACGAAGGCACAACGGATTTTGCTTTGATGTATGTGCCTGCCGAGAGTGTTTATTATGAAATTATAAGTAATATTAAAGATGCTGATATTCCAGCTTATGCTCGCACAAAAAAAATAATTTTAACTTCTCCAAATACCTTCTTTCTCTCAGTTTCAGCTATTAGCCACTGGACCAAAGATGTGCAGCTTAGCAAACAAACCAAAGAAATTATGAAGCGTTTGGAAAGAATTGCTACTGATGGACACAAACTTGGTGATGATTTTCGTAAATTAGGTAAGCATCTTTCCGATGCTCATGGCTCATACGAAGATTCGGAAAAGAGATTAACTCTGCTTACCGATAGAGTAGAGAATATAATTGAAATTGGAGAGAAAAAAGAAGTTTTACCTGTCCTAGACAAGCCGGATGAGGAGTGATTTTTCCCTCCCCTGAACAAGGGGGGGTGGGGTGGGGTTTTTCTTGCAAAAAAAAGGGAAATCCTGTAAAGTGGTCGTGTTATGGCAGTAGCTAAAAAAACAAAAAAAGAAGCCAAAACGGAGAGCAATAGCTTTGCTATTATTGAGACGGGGGGGAAGCAATACAGGGTGGCTGTTGGTGATACTATTAAAATTGAGAAAGTCAAGAGTGATATAAATGTGGGAGATGTAGTTAATTTTGATAAAGTTCTCTTAATTGACAATGGCACCGATTCTACAGATATTGGCACGCCGTATTTGGAGGGAGCAAATGTCTCCGGCACTTTGGTTGAAATTGGCAGAAACGCTAAAGTTATGGTCATTAAATATAAACAAAAATCCCGCTACTTCAAACGCAACGGCCACCGCCAGCCCTTCTTCAAAGTTAAGATTGATAAAATTTCATAAAAGATCAGCCTTAAAAGTCCTCACCCCAATCCAGATTTTAGTATAATATAAAAGCTACTCGCCCCCTCTCCTTGTCAAGGAGAGGGGATAAGGGGTGAGGACATCTTGGGAAAGCTAAGCAAAGAAAAAATCCTTAAATCGCAGGAGAATAAGGAGTATGGGAATAAGATATCCTATAATCAAAATTTGGATATGATTGTTGGAAATAAAGTGAAATAATTTTTTACCAAAATTAAAATGCTCTTCTCTGAAATTCCAGATAGTGGTGTAGAGGAAAAGAGGCCAAGTGACTGCCCAAGTAATCATGCAATAAAGGCAAAGCGAGCCGATGCGGTAAACGCTCTCAAAGAAAAACCACATAACAAAAATTATAGCGGCCAAAGTTCCTAAATTAACCAAAAGCCAGAGTGGCTTTTTTGAACGGCCGCCGGATAAAAGCATTACACCAACAGCAAAGAGCATTGCAAAAGCGGCAATGCCGAGCAGGGAATTAGGAAAACCAAAAACCTTGCTTTGCCAAGTACTGGCCACGGAAACGCAGCTGATAAATGGATTTATATTGCAAGGCAACTGGACACTTGGATTTTTTATTATGTCTATAGTATCTACCGTCAAAACAAAAGAAGCCATAAGACCTATAATACTGCCTATTATTAAAATGTAAGGATAAAATTTTTGAACCGTCATGATCGATTTTTTAGAGCGTTTTTAAGAGTGTCAGGGTCAGTATACTCCAATTCAGAACCCATAGAAAGTCCTTTTCCCAAGTGCGAAATTTTAACTTTATAATTTTTTAAAAATTTTTCCACATAGTCGCCGGTATTTTCTCCCTCCGGATTCCAATTAACACCAAGAATAATTTCTTTCAGCATGGGATAACTTTCCCCTTGCCCCTCCCTTAATTTAAGGGAGGGGTTGGGGTGGGTTAGCTTTTTTTCAATAAAACTTTTTAATTCTTTTATCCTTATCCTCTTTTCCGGTTCTCTCTCCAAAATGGCTACTCCACCGCCAAGGACAAAATAAATTCCATTAAAATTACCGTTTTTTTCCACCGATTCCAAATCCACATCTCTTTGCACCAGCATTAATATTGAACGGTCTCTGTTTTGGTCCGAGCAAATTTTGCAAAGCCCCGATTTATTGTGTTCCTTCTGAAAAAACCTCATGCATTCTTTGCATATAACTACATCATTTTTTAAGTCCTTAATATTTTGAGAAAGCTCTTCCACGGCGCTATCGGTTCTGGTGAGCAAATAGTAAACAAACCGCCTGGCCTGCCTCGGCCCAATGCCTGGAAACCGGGAAAATATTTGGATTAGTTTTTCAATGCTGTTCATATGATATGATACTGATAATTACGAATGTCCCCTCCCCAACCCCTCCCCTTGCCAAGGGGAGGGGCAAGGGGTGAGGTCAAAACTCCCTAAATTCTGATTCAGCGCCGGTGAATTGGGCTTTTTCTAGGGGCAGGAATGAGGCCTTTTTTTCATTAAAGAAAAGTTCAACACGGCCGGTAGCGCCATTGCGGTGCTTTTCAATCAAAATTTCGGCTATGTTTGTTTTTTCGGCTTCGTTTGTATTTT
>CAYIPT010000031.1:0-4573 GCA_964365465.1 uncultured Candidatus Saccharibacteria bacterium
CCCATTGTTATTTTAGCATGAAAAGAGGTTTTGGGGAGTTTCGTAATTCAAAGTATTATATTTATATGAAAAAAGATTTGAGTTTGGTGCCAATAGAAATTATTGAAAATAAAATTTATTTAATAAGAGGGGCGAAGGTTATGTTAAGCCATGATTTGGCTAAACTTTATCAAGTAGAAACAAGAGCTTTGGTGCAAGCAGTTCAAAGAAATATAGATCGTTTTCCAGATGATTTTATGTTTCAAATCAACAAGAAAGAATTTTTAAACTTGAAATCACAAATTGTGACCTCAAGTTGGGGTGGGATGAGAAGATCCTTTCCTTATGCATTCACCGAACAGGGTGTTGCTATGCTGGCTTCTGTCTTGAGAAGCAAAAGGGCAATCCAAATGAGTATAGCTATTGTTAGGGCCTTTATAAAACTACGGGAACTTTTGGCCACCCACAAGGATGTTTTGATAGAAATAGAGAAAATCAAACACGCTCAAATGGAACACGGGCAACATATAGCAAATATCCTCCATGTAATTTCAAAACTTATCAATCCCCCGCCAGAACCGCCCAAAGAGCCGATTGGATTTAAGCCGAGAGATTAAAATTGGTTTTTATTTCCGATTAAATCCCAAATCAAATCGAATTTTTGCCTCTCACTTTCGGCAATTTCCGCACTTTCTATAATTACAGTTATTAACTCTTTTTTAGTGCTAAAAATGACAACTTTGTCCCCATAGATAAGCACGGATGTTTTGTGAATATACTCTTCCGGCAAATACCTTATTTCTCTCAATTCTTCAACTTGATTGCGATTTTTAATTTCCTCTTCAGTTTGGGATTTAAAATATAAAGCCTTAAAAAATATATGTTTCTTAATCCGCGTGGGAATGTAATATTTAGTATCATAATCCAAGCCAACAATTTTATGCGCTTCTGTTAATGCGCCAATGTGACGCAGAGTAGAATTAGGAACCCGCAAAGAATCCTCGGCAGCCACCAAATATCCTTGTTTGCCCTCAAAATAATTTATTTGGGGACGAAAGTCTGGTTTATTCTCAAGCGCTTTTAATTGAGGCAAAACTGATTGCAATTCTTGGACTTGCTTCTGAGCTTTCTTAATTAGAATTTCGGGAGGAGTGGCTGCAAATTTTAGGCCGCTTTTCATTTTAAAACTACTCATTAATCCTTTACTTTCCAGAGATTTAAAAACCACATAGGCGGTCGTCCTCTTTAGCCCTGCTTTTTGGGCCAATTCCGACATCCCCCTGTCCCCTATAGATAAAGACGCCGTATAAAGAATTGCTTCTTTTTCATTCAAACCATATTCAATTAAAATTTGTTCAATGTTGCCCATGTTAAATTGACGTTATTTTTGACACCATCTTAGCATATTTAAAATAATGTTACAAGAGCTTGTTAAAAAGGTATTTTGGGGTATAATTTTATAAATAATCTGACATCTTTTTTGACGTATATCATATTTTATCTAAAATGGTTGTCAGAAAAGGAGATCTCTAATGGCCAGCAAACATTTTCTAGCCTCTGAAAGAATAAAAGCTTTGGAAGACACCCGAGCCGATCAACTGAGAAGAGGCGACAGAGAAACTGCCACAATAACAGCAATTAGAATAAGGGAAGCGTGGAAAAAGTTCTGGGCCACACCGCCACCGACTCAAAAAGAAAGAGAGGAAGACGCAGAGGAAGTGAGAGAAAACCGGCGCAACGATGAAGAGTTTTACAGGAATTACATTAAGTAATATCGATTAACCCTGGGTCAGTAATATAATTGCTGACCCATTTTTATTTATTTTCTTATTTCTCCCCTCTTCTGCAACTAGGAGAGGGGTTGAGGGTGAGGTCGTTCCTTGCTATTATATGGTTATGAGAATTATTTCCTGGAATGTAAATGGCTTGCGGGCGACGCATAAAAAAGGGCTTTTTATGCCTTTTATTGAAAAATACAAACCGGACATTATTTGTTTGCAGGAAATAAAATCTAAAAAAGATCAGAATGATATAGATTTGAAGGAATATGAAGAAATATGGAATCCGGCGGAAAAAGCCGGTTATGCCGGAACAGCAATTTTTTCAAAACAAAAAACATTGTCGGTTCAAATCGGTTTGCCTGAAAATTTAGTTAAAAAATATGGATTAAATGAAGACAAGTATGGCGATCCCAACAAAGAGGGGCGGGTTTTGACGGCTGAATTTAAAGATTTTTTTGTTGTAAATGTTTATACACCTAATTCGAAAGGCGATCTTTCTCGCCTTTCTCTCCGCCATAAAAAATGGGATCCCGCTTTTTTAGAATATGTTTTGAATCTAAAATCCAAAAAACCTCTTATTTTCTGTGGCGATTTGAATGTGGCTCATACTGAAGATGATTTGGCTAACCCCAAACAAAATGAAGGTGAACATGGTTTTACCAAAGAAGAAAGAGGGGGGATGGATAAAATGATTGAGGCCGGATTTGCTGACACATTCAGGCATTTTGTTCCGCAAGGAAATGGCCATTACACATGGTGGTCTCACTGGGCGAATGCCCGCACTCGCAATATCGGCTGGCGTCTTGATTATTTGTTTGTAAATAAGGAGTTTTTGCCAAATGTCAAAGATTCAAAAATTCTCCCCGAAGTGCTTGGCTCTGACCACTGCCCTATTTTGCTTGAAATATAGACACAACAAAACTCCCAAGATGCGGTGGAGGAATTTCGCACGACATGGGAGTTTGCTAAGTCCTGAGTGAAATCGAAGGGCAACCCCTCGACTACGCTCGGGGTAAAAAGAGCATTAAAGATAAGTGCAGTTGAAAAGCGCGTTCATAAAAATCATATAATATCTCTGTTCTTAAAAATTAAGAGATTGGAAAGATTTATATTTTGTTTTTATGTTCAACCAAACTTTCTTTATTCCGATGCATTCGGATATAAAGAACTAATTGCCAGTTATTGTGTTCGTAAAAAATACTGGCTGTCTGATAGAAATTTTATGTCTTTTATAAATAATGTAAAGGACAAAAAGTGGATAACTTTTTATTCTTTATTGGACATAATGTTTGCTTCTTATTTCTTTTATTTCTTTTTCTTCTTCTCTTTGTTTCTTTTTCTTACCTTTTTCTCCCAAATCCTTTAATTCTTTATCGGACATTTTATATAATTCTAATGTCCTTTTATTCAAATACTCTTCATTGTTAAGATTGGGGTCTTCTAAAACTTCTTCCAGTAAAGCATTTAATATCTGCCCCACTTTGGGTCCGGGAACAATCTCCAATAATTCCATAATCTTTTTACCGTCAACTTTAAGCATTCCCACCGATATGGGATCTCTCATTACTTCTTCTACCATTGCTTTATATTTCCTGAGCCGGTATGGATTTTCTTTAGGTCGACCGGTTCCTATGCGGTCACAACCGCGCATATCTATTAAATCCCAAACATTTTCTTTGCCAACATTAGCTATAAGCCGCCTAACAGCAGAATGAGTTATTTTTTCAGTATCAGAAAAGAACATATGCCAGCGAACCAAATTAACCACTTTGTCTATTGTTTCACGTGAGAACTTTAAATTTTCAAGTACTTTTTTAGTTACATGTGAACCCAAAACTTCATGTCCATAAAATGTCCATTGTTCGGCCCACCTTCTGGCTCTCGGTTTGGCCACATCATGCAAAAGAGCGCCAAGCCGTACATATAATGAATATCCTTTGTCAGCCGAATGCTGAACAGTTTTAAGCAGGTGGGTCCATACGTCAAAAGCATGGGCCTTATTCTGCTCTATTCCAACCCCCTCTTCCAGTTCCGGAATTATATATTCCAGCAAACCTAGCTTTTTTAAAATCATGAGGCCACCGCTTGGACCATTAGACATGATTATTTTAACAAATTCATCTCTTATTCTTTCACGGGAAACTTCTTTTAAAATATCTTTATTCTCCAATATTGACTTCTCTGTTTCGTGATCTAAAGGAAAATTCAGTTCCACATGTAACCTAACGGCTCGTAGTATTCTTAAACCATCTTCAAAAAATCTTTCTTTGGCTTGGCCAACAGTTTTAATAACACCCCTGGCCAAATCAGCCACTCCAGAGAATGGATCTATTATTTCTCCGGTTTCAGCATCATAGGCAATGGCGTTTATAGTAAAATCACGCCTTTTTAGGTCATCCAGTATGTTCTTGCTGAATTTAACACTATCAGGCCTTCTATGGTCAGAATACGAGCTTTCAACCCTATATGGAGTTATTTCTATAATTTTAAGAGTTTCATCTGTAACATCTTCCCAAACCACCCCAACAGTACCAAAATCATTTTCATAAAATGTCTTGGGGAATAGGGGAATAATTTGCTCCGGGATAGCATTAGTTGTAATATCCCAATCTTTGGGTTTTCTTCCCATAAAAAGGTCTCTGACGCACCCGCCAACCAAATATGCCTGAAAACCCGCCTTTTTAAGCGTTTCTGTTACATGGGAAACTTCTTCCGGTATATTAAATTTTTCTATTTTGGCTTTCATTAGAATTTAATAGCGCAGTATTCTTGAATTAGTCCGAACGCATTTCGCCGCCTGCGGCGGCGAGGAA
>CAYIPT010000032.1:0-4530 GCA_964365465.1 uncultured Candidatus Saccharibacteria bacterium
TTTTTGGTCGGCCAGCTCACATGAATAAATTCTGCCTTAGTTTCTTTTAGATAACTAATGAGTGACATCTTGATATTTTATTTAATAATTTTCGTTGCATTTCGTATCTTTTCGCATGGTTTTCGTATCGCCTATTAAAAAACCCCTCTCGGGGCGCCCAACTCAAACTGTATGCCTATTGTATCAAAAGGTCCTCCTGATTGCAAGCCCCATTACTGTATTCTACAAACATGCCCCCAGGAGATGGTTTATTCAGTTGCATTTTAAATATATCTACTTAGTATTAAGCTGAGGAGTCAAATATGCATGAAGAACTTTCGTGTGATGCAACTGGTCTGTGCAAAGCTCTAGAGGGGTCCAAAGTTATTACAAACTGTATTTATTGCGGGAAGGAGTTGATCGAAAAAGATGGTAAGTGGTACACATGGGATGCTGATTTTCATACAGACGATCCCGTGGTCCAAGACTATGTTCACTAGAGGCTCGACTCACAGTTTTAACCTGTAGTCGAGCCTTAATTTATTTTATTTTTCCAAAGTCAGGTAAGTGAAGGTTGGAGTTGATTCAGGGTGTTCTTCTTTAAATATTTCTTTTTTAAACACAGAATAATCGGGGAAGAAGGTGTCGGCTACGGGTTCATCGTCGACTATTGTTAAATAGAGTCGGTCGACGAAGGGGAGGGCTTGTTTGTAAATTTCGCCGCCACCGATGACAAAGATTTCTCCGTTTTGTTCTTTTTCTTTTGCGATTTTTAGCGCGTTTTCAATAGATGAAGTGACGATAACTCCTTCTGGTTTGAAATCAGGGTTGCGGGTAATGACAATATTGGTGCGGTCGGGGAGGGGTCGCCCAATTGATTCATAAGTCTTGCGACCCATGACGATTGTGTGGCCAGTGGTCAGTTTTTTAAACCTCGGTAAATCGCCCGGTATGTTCCAAAGTAGCCCATTTTTAATACCCACAGCTCTTTTACCCTTACTGATAACTGCAATTAGACTGATTTTTAGAGTTTTTTCAATGTTTGTGGACATGAGATTATTGGATTATACTACAGAAAAATGCTCACATACGAAATTGAAATAAAAAGTCTTCTTGGTAGTGAAGAAAATGCCCTAAAGCTTAAGGAAAAAATAAAGTCTCGCGGCGGTGTTCTTTCGGGTGGAAGCAAACAGCTCAATCATTATTTTGTATTACATGATCAAAGTAAACTTAAAGATAAACTAACCTCTTACATTGCTAAAGAAAAAAAAGATCTTTTTAATAAAATCGTAGATGAAGGAAGGAATCTTTCTGTGCGTACTAGAGATGCTGATGGCAAAGTTATTTTAGTTTTCAAAGCCTCAATTGGTGATGATTCCAGCTCCAATGGCGTTTCTCGAATGGAGTTCGAATCTGTTATGGACATGACTCTAGATAAGCTCGATCAAATTCTGCTTGATGCTGGGCTTGAATATCAAGCAAAATGGTCGCGAGAGAGGGAAGAATACAGTATTAATGATGTTAATATCTGTATAGATAGAAATGCCGGCTACGGTTATCTGGCCGAATTTGAGAAAATATGCTTCGATTTTGGAGAGCAAGATAAAATAAAAGACGAACTCCATACTTTAATGAAAGAATTTGAAGTCAAAGAACTGATGCAGGACAGATTGGAAAGGATGTTCGATTTCTACAATAAAAATTGGAGGGATTATTACGGCACCACAAAGGTATTTAATATTAAATAATATGTTTTTATCTAATGTCGATATAATCAAAGCTGTCAAAAAGGGCGATATTACTATCAAGCCTTTCGATAAGAGCCGGCTACAGCCGGCAAGTTACGACATTTTACTTGGTAATAAATTCATCCTTACGGAATCGCATGCCACTGAAGTCATTGACCCGGTCAAGAAAAAATTTGCCAAAACTAGCGAGATTATTCTTAAGAAGGGGAAGACATTCGCGCTTCACCCCGGAGTCAGCATCCTGGGAATTTCCGTTGATTATTTTGGCTCAAAAAAATATCTAGTCCAGTTACATGGCAAGAGCAGTTTGGCTCGCATAGGACTTCTGGTTCATAACACCGCGGGGCTCATTAATCCTGGGCATTTCCTGTGCGTTACTTTTGAGCTTTGTAATTTGAATAAAGTACCTATTATTTTGACTCCAAATATGAGAATTGGCCAAATTACATTTTCAGGAATGTCGAGCCCTCCGAACGAATATTATAAATATATTCCGAGTAAATATATCGATGGTAAATGGAATAGCCACATACCACCAAAGGCCAGCTCAAAAAAATCTAAAAGATTAAAGAAAAAATAAAATGAAAGAAAAACACCCAGAATATCAATATTTGGATCTGCTAAGAAAAGTCTTAGATGATGGGGAAGAGCAGGTGGATAAAGGCACTGGCGTTAAGACCTACAGTGCCTTCGGCGCACAAATGCGTTTTGACTTGTCTCACGGATTTCCATTGCTTACCACCAAAAAAGTTTATTGGAATGGAGTACTGCAGGAATTATATTGGTTTTTATCTGGCCAAAATAACATAAAATACCTAGTAGATAATAATGTTCATATTTGGGACGATTATCCATATAAAATTTATAAGGAAAAAAACAAGAATGCTGATTTAACGAAAGAGGCATTTGTCGAAAAAATTAAGAACGATAAAAAATTTGCCGAAGAAAATGGCGTTTTACCTAAAATTTATGGGGAACTTTGGCGAAAGTGGCCCACGAGTGATGGACATACAGTTGACCAGCTTGCTTGGGTGATAGACGAGTTGCGAAAAGACTCCGACGCTCACAATACTCTGGTGACATCCTGGAATCCCGAGTACCTTTATTCGATGGCTGGACCTGGAAAAGCATCAAGGTTTCCGATCTGCCATAATCTCTATCAAGTAAATATAAAAAAGGGCAAAGTGTGTTTACAGCTTTACCAACGCAGTGCTGATATGTTTCTTGGTGTTCCATTTAATATCGCGAGCTACGCCTTACTCACAGTAATAATAGCTAAAATATTGAATCGTGAACCGGGTGAATACATTCATACATTTGGCGATTTCCATATTTATGAAAATCACCGCGAGCAAGTAAAAGAACAATTATCGCGAGAGCCAAAACCCTTTCCCCGCATCTTAATCGAAGCTAAAAATTTAACTCTGGATTCTTTTTTGCCAAGCCAAGTCAAACTTGAGGATTATAATCCACATCCTCCTATAAAAGGTGAACTAAGTGTTGTTGGCGGTTTTAATCCAAAATTACATACGAAAACTCAATGAAAGACAAACAAGTTGAAAAGCTAATAAAGGGGGAGCAAAAAAGGCAGGCTGAGGGGCTGGAGCTTATTCCGTCGGAGAATTATGTTTCAGAAGATGTGCTGACTGCGAATGGTTCTGTTTTTACTAATAAATATTCGGAAGGGTATCCAGGGAGGAGATATTACGGTGGCCAAGAATTTACCGACAAGGTTGAACGATTGGCTATCGAGCGCGCCTGCAAACTTTTTAATTGTAAATATGCCAATGTCCAGCCCCTTTCCGGGGCTCCGGCAAACAACGCAGTTTATCATGCCCTGATGCAGCCGGGCGATACAATTTTAGGAATGGATCTTTCTCATGGAGGTCATTTGACTCATGGAGCTCCGGCTACTCAAGCGGCTAAACTCTATAATTTTGTCCGTTATAAAATGAAAGATCCTGAAACGGGAGAAATTGATTATGACGATTTAAGAAATATTGCCATAAGAGAAAAACCTAAAATAATTCTGGCTGGATTTTCCGCTTATTCTCGCAGTTTGGATTACAAAAAATTTGTTAGTATTGCTCGCGAGGTGGGAGCAATAACTGTCGCCGATATGGCGCATATTGCCGGACTTATTGCGGGCAAAGCTCTGCCAAACCCTTTTTCATTTGGTTTTGACATCATTACAACTACTACTCACAAAACTCTACGAGGGCCAAGGGGAGGCATGATTCTCATTCGCGACAATGAAGAATTTGCCAAAAAAATTGATAAAGCGGTATTTCCAGGTCTTCAAGGAGGACCTCACATGAATATTATAGCCGCCAAAGCTATCTGTTTCGGGGAAGCTTTAAAACCTTCATTCAAAAAATATGCTAAGCAAGTTCTTAAAAATGCCAAAGCGATGGAGAAGGTGTTTCGCGGAAATAATGTGAGAATGCTTGGCGGGGGGACATCGAACCATCTTATTCTTGCCGATGTATCCGGTTCGCTTGGTGTCGGTGGCAAAGAAGCGCAGACAGTATTGGATGAAGTGGGCATTACTCTCAATATGAATATGATTGCTGATGATCCGAGGAAACCTATGGACCCCTCTGGCATCAGATTTGGCACGCCAGCCATTACTACCCGTGGATTTAAAGAAAAAGAATGCAAAAAAGTGGCCGAACTTATGATTGAAACACTGAAAAACAAAGATAACAAAAAAATCAAGCAATCAATCCACGAAGAAATAAGAAAACTGGCCCAAAAATTCCCCATTCCCAAAAAGTTTGTTTGACATACATTTAACCGTTGT
>CAYIPT010000033.1:0-4506 GCA_964365465.1 uncultured Candidatus Saccharibacteria bacterium
TCATTTTGCGCCCAATTAAGAATTGAGTGCAATATGTATCTGACCTTAGACATTGGTGGATTTCTTTTCCCAGAAGATGGCCCTTGAAGACCCTGCCCCAAAGGGTCATCTTCAAATTCCCCGACCTCACCCCACTTGCCTTACGGCAAGTCGCCCCTCTCCTTGTGAAGGAGAGGGGAAAAATGTCAAGGACGCTCCTTGACATTTAAATATGTTGCATTTTAAGGGTTTTTTGCCACATATTTTATCACTATTTACAAAGTGCAAAAACTATTGACAAATAATATAGAGTTTGCTATACTTACAGCAGGTTAGAAAGGAGCTCCTTGCAATGAAGAAATTCAATGTTTTAGTCGTAGCCATTTGGCTCACGATTTTCTTTTGCTCACTCGTCGAGACTTCTGAAATATATCCCGGCGAACTCGAGAATCTTGGCGGGCCGTCTCAACTGATGGCTAAGATGGTTCTCAGTTTCAACGAGACAGTCTGGTCTAACTGCCACTGGTGTGGGGTGCCGGACAAATCCGTAATCGTGATGTCCGGCACAATAGACGGAAATCCAGTCCACGGCGAATCGAACGAGTACAGCAATCTGGCCGACAACCGGTTGACCGAAACGATCTTGCGGAACACTATGCCGTTGTTGCTCATGTTCATGCTGGCAACCAATCTCGCGTTCTACACTGGGCGAGGCGACATTCGGCGGCTAGGCGGCAACATCGCCGGCTGGCTCCATGAAAATGTCTGGCGGCTAATCATGTTTCCGTACCTGGAACTCCGGAGTCGGAAAAGGGCGAGGGAGATCTTGGATCCCCCGGCCCACCCCGATCCTGGTGAATAAGGTCAGTAGTTCCCGGTCCCCCTGCCCCGCGCCCACATTAAAGTGGTGTCGCGGGGCATTTTGTTTATCCCGCGTAGCTTTAGCGAAGTGGGATTATTTTCTTCAAAGCCGAAATAAATTTATCCAAATCAGATTTTTTGGTGGAACGGCCGAGAGTGATGCGGAGAGAGGAAGAGGCGCATTCCGGTTTGCCGAGCGACTCAATAACATAGGAACCATTTTCAAGTGAGAAAGTATGGCAAGCGGAAGCGGCAGAAACAGCAAAGCCGAGGGTGTCTAGTTTAATAACTAGGAATTCGGAGTCAAAATTTCGGTCCCCAAGGGGCACCCTTGAAGAATTTTGCCCCAAAGGGTGCCCCTTTAAGAAATTTTGAAAACAAATATTAATATTATTAGGCAATCTATTTTTCAAATCGCCATTTAAAGATGTTCTTTCAATTTCGTTCAGGATTTTATTAATAGCATAATCGCGCAAAGTTTTAAGGCGGGATGATTCTTTTTCTTTTTTTTGAACTGCAATTTCAAGAGCTTTGGCCAAACCAACCGCCGCCGGCACATTTTGGGTGCCCGACCTGAGACCGCCTTCCTGTCCCCCGCCAAAAACAATGGGAGAAATATTTGTACCATGTTTAACAACCAAAATTCCCATGCCTCGCGGTCCGTACATTTTAATGCCATCCAAAACAAGCAGGTCAGCGCCGAGCCGTTCCGGAGAAATATCTTCATACAAAACACTTTGACTGGCATCAACAAGCAAAACAGGAGGAGCAAATCTCTCCCCATTCCCCTCCCCTTGACAAGGGGAGGGGTTAGGGGTGGGGTCTAACATTCTTGAAATTTTTGAAACAGGCTGGACAGTGCCTATTTCATTATTAGCGTGTTGAATCGCCACTAAAATAGTATTTTGTTTCATTTCTTTTTTTATTGACTCGGGATTTATTCTTCCACTTCGGTCAGGATTAACAAAAGAAACTTCTATTTTTTTATTTTTTAACAAAAATTTTATTGGCTCTAAAACAGCCGGATGTTCTATGGTCGAAACTATAATATGCGGAGTGCCGAGATGGGCATCTTCTCGGCAAATTCCAAGAATCGCAATATTCAAAGATTCAGTGCCGCCACTTGTAAAAAATATTTCGTCGGCGCGACAATGTAAAATACGAGCAATTTTTATTCTTGCCTCTCCCAAAATATTTTTGGCTAACTCGCCTTCCATGTGCAAGGAAGACGGATTGGCCCAAATTTTTTTTTGAGTTTCTGCCATCTCTTTGGCCACTTTTCCATCAACCGGCGTAATAGCGGCATAATCCAAAAATATTCTTTTCTTTTTCCTTGACATATTTGGATAATATCATAAATAGTGTATAATGTTTAATTATGTTTATTGATTGGAACTTAGCAGTTTTTTTGTTGCCTTTTGTGACTTTGACTGTTGCTTTGGCAGCTTTTATTTTCTCAATAGTAATGCATATCAGAGTGAAAAAAATATTCAGGAGCGCCAATACGCCGGACATTGAGCGGCTTATTAAATTGCACACCAAAACTCTTGAAGATCTTTTGAAATTTCAGGCGGAGTCGGTAATGCAGATGAAGCGGCTAAGCGGCAGGATAAAAAAGAAAGTGGCCAGTGCGCCGACTTTGAGATTCAACCCCTTTCAGGGGGAAGGCACCGGTGGTAATCAAAGTTTTTCTTCAATTTTTGCCGATGAAGAAGGTGACGGCGTTGTTATTACCAGTATGCACACAAGGGAACGAACAAATGTTTTTGCCAAACCGCTCCAAAAATGGAAAAGCGAGCATGAGTTGTCGGAAGAAGAAAAACAAGTGATTGAAAATTGTAAATTGAAAATTCCACAAGTAAAAAGATTTCATGAATAAATCAATAAAAAAAGAAATAAAAAATCTTTCGCCACGACCCCCCATTGTCGTGGTGATGGGTCACATTGATCACGGTAAGTCCACTCTGCTTGATTACATCAGAAAAACCAGCGTGGTTGAAAAAGAAGAAGGCGGCATTACTCAGCATATATCCGCTTACGAGGCGGAGGTAATGATTGGCAAACAAAAAAGAAAAGTGACTTTTTTGGATACTCCCGGACACGAGGCCTTTTGTTCGATCAGAGAACGCGGAGCGCAAGTGGCCGATATTGCTGTTTTAGTGATCTCAGTTGAAGATGGAGTAAAGCCTCAAACTCTTGAGGCCTTGGATTGCATAAATAAAAGCGCTATGCCTTTTATTGTGGCTTTAAATAAAATTGACCGGCAAGGAATCAATATAGACAAAGCCAAGCAAAATTTGGCGGAGAATGGGGTCTTGGTGGAAGGTTGGGGCGGTACTGTTCCAGCCGTGGCCATTTCAGCCAAAACGGGAGAGGGAGTTGCCGATCTTTTGGATATGATTGCCTTGCAATCGGATATGGAAGAATTGACCGGCAATCTTTCCGCGCCAGCCGAGGGTTTTGTGATTGAAAGCAATTTGGACCCCCAGCAAGGAATCTCATCCGTTCTTTTAATAAGAGATGGATTATTAAAGACAGGTATGTTTGTGGCCGCCGAAAGAGCTTACGCCCCGATTAGAGTCATAAAAAATTATGAAGGGAAAAGTTTGCCGGAAGCCGGATTTTCCAGCCCGGTAAAAATAGTCGGCTGGAATGCTCAACCAAAAGTCGGCAGTCAATTCAAAACATTTCTAAAAAAAGAGGACGCTATTTTGTTTGCTAAAAATTTTGCCGATGAACAAATTAAAACCTGCCAAAAAACAATTTTGGACAATTGCGCCAGCTTCCTCGTTGTTATAAAAGCGGATACTTTCGGGTCTTTGGATGCCATGGAGCACGAACTTTTGAAATTAGGTAATGAAAAAATGGCGGTTAAAATAATTTCCAAAGGGGTTGGGGCCATTACTGAAAAGGACTTAAAGACGGCAAATGTCAAAAATTCTCTGGTGTTGGGATTCAATGTCGGCGTTGATAAAAGCGCCGCCATGCTCGCAATCCGAGATAATATAGAAATAAAAACCTACAAAATAATTTATGAACTGATAGATCTTGTTAAAGAAAAATTGAGAGAAGCCGTTCCGGTTGAAATGATGGAAACAATCATCGGCTCGGCTAAAATAATCAGAATTTTCAGCAAAGACAAAAATAAACAAATAGTCGGCGGACGAGTAAACGAAGGGGAAATAAAATTTGGAGACATTGTTAAGATTTTTCGCCGAGAATCCATTATCGGCGAAGGCAAAATAAAAGAGCTTCAAATCCAGAAAATAAAAACAGACAGGGCAAAAGAGGGCCAGGAATTCGGCATAATGATAGAATCCAAAATAGAATTATCCGAGGGAGATATTATAAAAGCGATTTCATTAATAAATAAATGAGGCCTGTAAAAAAACACAAAGATGAAAAAATGGCTTCTTTAATTTGCCAATTTGCGGCTGAATATTTTTGCATTGAATCAAATAATGACTCTTTGATTACCATAACTAGAACCGATGTCTTAGACAGGGGCAGAAGAGCCATTGTTTTTTTTACCACCCTACCAAAAGAAAAAGAACCGGAAGCTCTGGCATTTGCTAAGCGTCGCCGAAACGATTTCCGCCAATTTGTTATGAATAAAAAATCCTTCGGTTTTGCTCCAAAAATTGACTTTGCTATAGACGAAGGAGA
>CAYIPT010000034.1:0-4353 GCA_964365465.1 uncultured Candidatus Saccharibacteria bacterium
CCACTCCTTGGTTGGTTCTCAACCGCTAAGTTCCATTCTGGTGCGCGCTGAGGGATTTGAACCCCCGACCTTCGCTGTGTAAAAGCGCTGCTCTACCAACTGAGCTAAGCGCGCAGTTTTTAGAATATAACACAAAAAACCGCTATAACGAAGGGTCTTCCGGCAGAAGGATTTCTTGATTTATAAATTCGTTTCTTTTATCAATAATACTTTTGAGCTTGTTTATGTTTACGATATTTTCAAAATTTTCGGCAGAGCCGGATTTTTTGTAACTTTTAGAATATTGGGGATAAAAAAGCTTAAATCCAATCAAAGCGGTAATTATAAAAATCACCAAACCCAAACCCAAACTGACAAACCAGAATAAATCGGTATCAAAAATAGGAGGCCGCAAGGATTCCAATGGCGGCGAGCCTTTTCTTTTCAGTTTTAAAAAATTTAATTTCATTTTTCTCTAAAAATAATAAAACTGACAAAACCAGACCATTCGCCAGGAACTTTGGCGTTTAAGTTGATATCTTTAATTAAAGTCCCAAAAGACATTTTTTCCAATTGGCCCGTGAAAGATATTATATTTTTCCAAGAACCTTCCATTCCTATTTTCACCTCAATATCTTCCTTAAGGGGGTCCGGCTGATTGGCTTTGGCATCAATAGAAACGATTTCAAATTTAATGGCAGACCTTCGGGCTACCGCCTCTATTTGCTCAATAAACTTTACTTCATCACCTTTTTGAATAAAGAAATTTCTCAGGGTTTGGATCGGTTCCTTATTGGCTTCGGCAATGGATTTAATGGCCAAAAATTTCTTTTCTTTGAAGAATTCTGATTCGGTATCATGATAAAAATTTTCCACTTTTTTTATTTCCCTTAAAACGATAAATAAACTGGCAAAATATAGCACAACGCTTAGGGCGGCCATTATGGTGGCTGACATCACGATTTTATTTTTTGGAATCCAGTTATTCATTTTTTATTTTCAACAAAAATTTTCATGGAAAAAGGCAGGTTTTTATCTTTGGTTAAACTAGAAACCGGAACATCTACCAAAGAAAAGGTGTTGGATTTTTTCAGGAGAGCCGAAAACGACATCAAAGAATCCCTGTCAGCGGCAATACCGGAAATAAGAACCAGCAGACCCTTTTTTTCTTTGTAACTTTGATCTCTGGAAGACGATATGGAGTTTAGAGTTACGCCTTCGGGCACGGATTCCGCCACCTTATAAAGAATATTTACAGCCGACAGGCTGGCCAGATTTGATTGCAAAAATTTTATTTTAATATCTATTTCACCCGGCAATCTTAAAATCTCTTTGACCAAATTTTCATTTTCTGTCCCCAAAAAATAATCGACTGGTTCAATTTTAGAAAAATTCCCCAAAGCCAAAAAATAGGAAGGTGAAAGCATTATCAGGCCAGCTAGAAAAGATGCGGTCAAAAGAAGCAGAGCGACCGTTATAAAACGGAGCTTTAAACCTTTTCTTAAACTCTCTTTTTCTGTGTTTGGTAAAAGATTCATAATTGTAAGAGATTCATACTTATATCCGATAAAACAGCTCCAATGGGACCGGCAAAACTCAAAGATTTTTCATAAGGTATATCGGGAAGGTGTTTGTCTATTTCAAAAACATTTGTCCAGACATTTGATAATTTTACATCTTTGACATAACTATTCGAATCAATTATGGCCTCGGTCGCTTTTTTGGCATATTCAAATTCGCCACAAATCAAAGCCGATTTTATAGCTTGTTCTTGGTTGACATTGTATTTCAGACAATACTCCAAAAATTTTTCATATTCATCCAAAAACTGCTTCTTGTAGTCACCGTTCAAAATGGATTTCAGGGTGGAAAAAAGGACTACATTATCTTTTACCAAATAAATACCGGCTCTGTTTTCTCTGGCGTGAACAACACACAGTGTTCCCAAAAATTTTTTTGGTATAAGAGCGTTAGCTATGGCCTGGGACTCGTGGATGCATCCCACCGGCTCAAATCGGCTTTTATGAAAGGCCTCCACAAATTTTTCTACTTCTTTCCTGACACTGGCCGCCACCACCACCGAAGCGTCATATTCCAAATCGGATCGAGTAATTTTAGTCGGCTCAAAATCAAAAACCGTATCGCCCAAAGAAAGCGGCACATTTTCCTCTATCACAAAGGCCACACTTTCTATTGCATTGCCTTTGGCTCCCACCAATATTGAAGCAGAAAATACATAGGTCAACTCATCTGATATGGTAAAAAAAACAAACGGCGAATCAAAATTTTCTCTGACTGCTGAAAGTTTTTTAACAACCTCCTCCATATTGACAATACTGCCGGCCACAATAACCCCCTTTTCAATAGGCACAATAATGCTTTTTAAAGAAGGTTCCCTGAGGGTCTTATCAAATGAAATAGCTTTAATGTTTGAATCAGAAAAAGAAACTCCAAGGTGAGACGGTTTTAAAAATTTCGGCACCGGAAAATATTTAGAGATAAATCTAAATTTCATGATTAAATTATAACATATGCAAATTTTTGTCTAAGTATGATTGGAGGATAATGGTTGCGGCCGAAGCGTCGTGCATGTCATTTTTGCCCTGAATTTGTTCGGCCTGCGCGGAAGTCATAAATTCAGGTTCAAAAAATATTTCTAATTTTGCTTTTTTTTCTAGTGTTTTCTTAAATTTTTGTATTTCTTTCATTATTTCATTTGGCTGGTTTTCAAAATTTTTGGACTCCCCTATTATTATTTTATCTATTTTTTCTTTTTTTATAATTTCCTCTGTTTTTTCTAAAAGTTTTTTATCATTCAATATTACAGAATGCGGAAAAGCCATTCTGCCTCTCTCGTCAGAAACAGCTATCCCCACCCTTTTACTCCCAAAATCAATGCCTAGATATTTCACAAAATTATGATAGCAAAATAAAGTCAAATTTGATAATATCAAAAGTTATGGAAGGGTCGGATAATGGTATTCCAGCAGTCTTGAAAACTGCCGCCGGAAACGGCTTGTGGGTTCGACTCCCACCCCTTCCGCCAAAATAATTTAGAAAATAAAATGATAACTATTGACGATTTTAAAAAGGTTGAAATAAGGGCTGGAAAAATTATTTCTGCCGAGATGGTAGAGGGGTCGGAGAAATTGCTCAAGCTTGCGGTAGATTTCAATGAGGAAAATTACCGATCAGTTGTCTCCGGTATAGCTAAATTTATAAAACCTGAAGAATTGGTGGGCACAATTTGCGCCTTTGTTACAAATTTGGAACCAAGAGATATAATGGGTCTAAAAAGCGAGGCCATGATTATGGCCGTATCGGGTGAAGAATTTTTTTCTCTGCTTAAACTTTCCGAAAATATCCCCCCCGGAAGTATTGTCAAATAGTTTGTTGTGATAAAATGGAGGTATGGAAGGAGAAATTATTTTGGAATGGCATTCGCCCGAGCATCATTTTGATAAAAAGACCAATGACTGGTATTGGATATTGGGCGTTGTTGTTTTAGGCTCTTCTGTTTTGGCATTTTGGTTTGACAATTTTCTTTTTGGCATATTTATAATAATTGCCGGAGCAACCGTTGGCATGCTTTCTTATAAAGAAACTAAAATAGTGCCCATAAAAATAACAGCCAAAGGTGTTGTTTTTGGCAAGTTTCTTTACCCTTGGATGTCTTATCGCTCTTTTTGGATTGAGGATGAATATACGCACGGCTATCGCATTTTGATGCATCCGGTTAGTTCTTATCTTCCCTTGACCGTTATTCCCGTAAACGAAGAGGTTCCACTAAATGATGTCCGCGAAATTCTTTTGGGATTTTTGGAAGAAGAGTTTTTGTCCGAATCTCTCGTTCACAAATGGTTTGATAAACTCCTGGCGAGATAATTTTGGTCCTCCCGAGAGGAATCGAACCCCTATCAGATCCTCCGCAAGGACCCGTCCTATCCATTGAACGACGGGAGGAAGCTATTTTAAATTTTTATTGTGATAATTTTAAGGAGGCGGGATTTTTTGCGTGAGGCGGTATTCTTTTTTATAATACCTCTTTTTTTGGCTTTATCTATTGCCTTTTGAAGTTTGGGAATAAGCTTTTTGGCCTCGTCTGTTTTTTTGGCAGAGACCAGTTTTTTGTATTGTTTTATAACGCTTTGCATTTCATTTTTTCTGCGCAAATTAAAAATTCTCTTTCTTTTAGAGCTCCTCAATGCTTTTTTGGCTGAACTTGTTATTGGCATGTTAAAAAATTTAAAATTTAAACATCAAAATTAAAAATCACCAGACCAAAGAAATCTAACACAAACCAAATTATTATGCAAATTAATGCATGAGGCCACCCATTTTCGCACTCAGCTGATAATTTAGAGACATAATAAT
>CAYIPT010000035.1:0-4340 GCA_964365465.1 uncultured Candidatus Saccharibacteria bacterium
ACCGCGCCAAATTGGAAGAGCTTTCCGATGAGTTTATACAAAGAGCTATGGAAATCACGAAGCGGGCTATGGAGACCAGCCCCTTCAAAGTCGGCGATATTGATGAGATTGTTTTGGTGGGAGGGCAAACCAGAATGCCCAAAATGGTTGAAGAGGTTAAGAAATACTTTGGCAAAGAACCAAATAAAAGCATCAACCCCGACGAAGTGGTCGCTCTCGGTGCCGCTATTCAGGGAGGCATTATTCACGGCGATGTCAAAGATATTTTGCTTCTTGATGTTATTCCTCTTTCTCTCGGCATTGAGACAATGGGGGGGGTAGCCACAAAATTGATTGATAGAAACACAACTATCCCAACCTCTAAATCTCAAACATTTTCAACGGCCGCCGACAACCAAACCAGCGTTGAAATTCATGTGGTTCAGGGGGAAAGGCTTCTTGCCTCTGATAACCGCACTCTTGGCCGATTTATTTTAGACGGCATTCCTCCGGCGCCTCGCGGTATGCCACAAGTGGAAGTCAGTTTTGACATAGACGCCAACGGAATTTTGAATGTTAAAGCCAAAGATAAGTCGTCAGGCAAAGAGCAATCAATAAAAATTGAGGGAAGTTCGGGGCTTTCAAAAGAAGAGATTGAAAAAATGAGAAAAGACGCTGAAACCCATGCCACAGATGATGCCAAGAAAAAAGAAACAGCCGAAGCCAAAAATTTAGCCGAGCAAATAATTTACACCACCGAAAAAGCTCTCAAAGACGCGGAAGGCAAAATTTCTGATGAAATAAAAAAAGGAGTGGAAGATAAAATTAAGGAGCTCAAAGATGTAAAAGACAAAGACGATATTTCAGCCATCAAAACGGCCACAGAAAATCTTTCAAAAGAAATCCAAAAAATAGGGGAGTATATGCAGAAGAATCAAAGCTCCCAGCCTTCGCAGGACGCTTCGGCGGGCGATGCCGGCGAGCCAAGCGAGACAAAAAACTAAATTTCTGATATAATGGTCGTATGAATCCCGTTAGAAATATGAGCGGGATATGTGTGATATAGATATTATAAATTTAAGATTTCTAACGGGATGAAAAACTATTACGACATACTGGGGATAGACAAAAGGGCCTCAAAAGACGATATAAAGAAGGCTTTTAGAAGCTTGGCTCACAAATACCATCCGGACAAAAAAGGAGGCAATGCCGATAAATTCAAGGAGGCCAGCGAGGCCTACAGCGTTCTTTCTGACGACCAGAAAAGAGCCCAGTACGATATGTATGGACAGACATTTGCTGGAGCAAATACTGGTGGGCAGGGGTTTGGCGGTTTTCAGGGCAACTGGGAGGACTTCGCCAAACAAACCGGGTTTGATTTTTCAACCGAAGGTTTTGATTTGGGAGATATTTTTGGAGAATTTTTTGGAGGCAGCCGAAGGTCCCGGGCAAAGAGGGGAAGGGATATTTCCATTGACCTTGAACTTAATTTTGAAGAGGCGGTTTTTGGCGTTGACCGTGTCATACTTTTAAATAAGGTCTCAGTTTGCCATGTTTGCAACGGCAACGGAGCCAAAAAGGAGACAGAGATGATGGTTTGTCCAATCTGCAACGGCAAAGGCAAAATAAGAGAAATGAAAAGGTCCATTTTCGGATCCATTGAAATGGCTCGCGCTTGCGAAAATTGCGTTGGTTCGGGCAAAGTGCCGAGAGAGAAATGCAATTTCTGCGATGGTTTAGGCATTTTAAAAAAAGAAGAGGAAATAAAAATAAAAATTCCAGCCGGCATAGACAACGGCGAGATGATCCGTTTCTCCGGCGGCGGCGAGGCGGTCAGAGGCGGAACCTCGGGCGACCTTTACATAAAGACCCATGTCAAAAAACACAAATTATTCCGCAAAGAAGGAAACAATTTGATTATGAATTTGGATGTGAAATTGTCGGACGCCTTGCTCGGAGCCAAAATAGACATCCAAACCCTGGACGGGCTTTCCACTCTCCATATTCCGGAAGGCATAAACACGGGCGACATTTTGCAAATCAAGGGCAAAGGCGTTCCGGACCAAAACCGAAACCGAAACCGAGGAGACATCTTAATTCACATCCGCGTCGCTCTTCCAAAAAAGCTCTCCCGCTCCGCCCGCGACGCTATCCAAAAACTCCGCGAAGAGGGGATGTAAGGTATAATATTTAAATGGATACGGCAATTCAGGAGGAGTCAAAAAGTAAAAATAGCTTGGATAATTTCAAGGACTTATTTAGAAATACGGGCAGAGTGTTTAAAATTTTGCTCAAAAACATGCCGTGGCTTTTTTCAGCCATGATTTTTTTGACTATTGTAATTGGTGTGGTGCCGGTTTTTTCAGCCAAAGCTCTCGGCACTCTTATAGACAAAATAATAGAAGGAGTTAAGTTAAGCAATGTTTCCGTCGCTTATCCGGCGCTTATATTATTTGCCGTCCTGACCGCCGTGCCGACCATTATCAGAAATATTATATCTTTTTTAGACCGCCATTTATTTTTGAGAATGCAAGACCTTTTTGAACTTATGGCTCTGCAAAAAAGGGGAGTCTTTGACATTGCCCAATATGAAGACCCTAAATTTCAAGACCGCCTCCAGCGAGCATTCAATAATGGTATATACCCGCTTATAAATATCGTAGAAAACCAGCTGACAAATTTGGAAGTTTTTTGCGGCATTATTGTCGGTTCTATTGCCGCCGCTACTATTGACTGGAGAGTTTTTCTTTTGGTTTTTGTCACTGCCATACCGGATTTTTGGGTGGAAATAAAACACGGGGGCAGAATTTGGGGCATTTGGGCCAAAAACAGCTCTGAGCAAAGAAGGTACCAGGATTTGCGAAGATTTTTTACAAATAAAATTTCCGTCATTGACAGCAAATTATATCAGGCCGGCAAGAAATTTTTAGCCGAGATTAAGAGAATATTGGAAAAATTCACAAACGAACAGCTTTCCGCCGAGCACTGGAAAACCATAATGAAAATGGGTGCCAGTATTTTTGCCGCTCTAGGCCTTTTTATCGGCACTGCCATGATTATAAATGACGCCGTCACCGGGGTTATAGCCATCGGCACTGTGGTTTTCGTTTTCCAGACACTAAACCGAGTCAGCGGCTGGACTTCCAGTATGCTCTCCAGCACTGCTCGGCTTTTGGAGAGAAATCTTTACGCCACTGACATTTTCAACATTTTTGATCAAAAATTGATTTTGGAATATTCCAAAAATCCCAAAAAATTGTCTTTTGATTCGGCGCCAGAAGTGGTTTTTGAAAATGTTTCTTTCAAATATTCTGGACAAAACAAGTGGGCTTTGGAAAATGTTTCTTTTGTTATGAAGCCGGGACAAAAAATCGGTTTAGTAGGCAATAACGCTGCCGGCAAGTCCACTTTGGTCAACTTAATTTTGCGTATTTACGATCCAGTGGAAGGCAGAATAACCGTGAACGGCATTGATTTGAAAGAAGTTGATATTAACGAGTGGTGGAGCCACTTAGGCGTTCTTTTGCAGGACTTTACCACTTACAATTTCACGGCCAAAGAATCAATCGCCATCAGTGATGTTTTTGAAAATATAAATATGAACTCGGTAAAAACTTCAGCCGATAAAAGCACCAGTAGCGGGTTTATAGAAGAGCTGGAAAACAAATACGAGCATATGATCGGGGTGGAATTCGGAGGTATAGAGCCGTCCAAAGGCCAGAGGCAGAAGCTGGCCATAGCCCGCGCTTTTTATAAAGGCAAAAGATTTTTGATTTTGGACGAGCCGACCGCTTCCATTGACGCCGATTCGGCCGATATTATTTTTAACGAAATAGAGAATTTGCCGGAAACTATTTCGGCCATTTTGATTTCCCACAATTTCGCTACTATCAAAAGAGCCGGTGAAATAATCGTCCTACATGAAGGCAAAATTGTGGAACAAGGCAAACACCAAGAACTTTTGGATTTGAACGGCCGCTACGCCTCCGCATACGCTAAGCAAAAGAAAGATTTTGAGTGATTTAATTGATTTATAACGGTATGAAAATATTTGTAAAAGCCAAGCCGGGGGCAAAGGAAAATAAAATGAACCCGCCATCGCCAAGGCTATGGCGGGCAAAGGAAAAAGAATGGTTTGTAGTATCGGTTAGAGAGAGAGCGGAGCGGGGGAGAGCCAATGTTGCCATAGCCAAAGCGCTGGCGGAATATTTTAATGTTTCAAATTCTCAAGTCCGTCTCATTTCCGGCTTTTCTTCCAAACAAAAAACATTTGAAATTTTATAAATAAGGCGGTGGGGATAACTCGCTGTCTAAGGTCAGATACATATTGCACTCAATTCTTAATTGGGCGCAAAATGAAA
>CAYIPT010000036.1:0-4002 GCA_964365465.1 uncultured Candidatus Saccharibacteria bacterium
TTCTGTTCCTGTGTGAACCTTGGCGTATTACGGAAACATCACTTCCAAAATGACCTCGTATGGCATCTGTAATTTGGGTTATGGCGTTCTGACATTTTTCTTCCTCTGTTTCGCTAATAGGTTTTGCCCAAAGGTTTATTCTTTCATCACTCACTTTCATATTAGTCATAAATATATACTCACTACACCAAAAATCAATCCAGAACTTGAACCTATTTTTCAATCTTGACTCGACCGAAATATCGCTCTGTTGAGCGGTCTCGGTCGGTCTCACTGCGTTGTGCGCCGAGAGGGACTCGCACCCCCGAAGGCCGAAGCCGCGAGATTTACAGTCTCGTGTAATTGCTACTATACGATCGGCGCATTACAAGAAAAGTTTAGCAAAATTTTTTATTTTACGCCACCGCCTCGGCCGGAACGGCATCAAGAATTGGGGCCTCTATGATGGCGCCTTTTCTTCCTTTTTTTATATCAAAAACCAATTCATTATTTTTGACAGAAATGGAAACAATACCGCCCTTCATAATACCTTTGGAAATAATGAGGGAAGCAATTTGATTCAATATTTTATTTTGAATCACTCTCTTCAGAGGCCTGGCGCCATATTGGGGGTTATAACCCTCCTTGGCCAAAAATTCTAAGGCCTCGTCCGAGAGCTCCAGAGAAATCTCTTTAACAGTTAGCCGTTCGCGCACCAAATCAATTTGGATTTTAACAATATCTCGAATGGCGGGCATTGATAAAATATCAAAAATAACAACATCATCCACCCGGTTCAAAAATTCCGGGCGGAAGAAGTCCTTCATCGCTTCCATCACTTTTTCCTTGACATTGGCGTAGTCCCCTCCTTCTTTTTCTCTGTCGCTGAAGCCCATCTTTTCCATCCGGTCAATATACTGGGCGCCGATGTTTGAAGTCATAATAATAATGGCATTTTTGAAATTTACGGTCCGTCCTTTGGAATCAGTCAGCCGTCCGTTATCCAAGACCTGCAAAAGAACATTAAACACTTCTGGATGCGCCTTTTCAATTTCATCAAACAAGACGATGGCATACGGCCGATGCCTGACCATTTCAGTCAGGCCTCCCCCTTCGTCAAAACCGACATAGCCGGGAGGCGCCCCGATCAATTTGGAAACGGAATGCCTTTCCATAAACTCGGACATATCCACCCTGATAAGGGCTTTGTCATCATTGAACATAAACTCAGCCAAGGCCTTGGTCAGCTCTGTCTTGCCCACTCCAGTCGGACCTAAAAAGATGAACGAACCGATAGGCCTATTGGGATCAGCCACGCCGGCCCGAGAGCGTTTGATGGTATCGGCAATTTTTTTGACCGCCTCATCCTGTCCGACAATGCGCTTTTTCAAATCGTCTTCCATTCTAACCAGCTTCTCCGCCTCCGCCTCCAGCATTCTGGAAACCGGAATGCCGGTCCATTTGGCCACAATGCCGGCAATATCGTTTTCAGTAATTTCCTCTTTTAAAATCCGGCGGGATGACTGCAGTTTTTTAAGTTTTTTAATGTTGGTATCAAGGTCTTTTTCCAGAGCCGGTATCCTGCCATAACGAACCTCCGCCGCCTTGCCGAGATCCAATTGAACTTCGGCGGCCTCGGCTTCCAGCCGGGCTGATTCCAGCTCTTTTTTAATTTTTTTTATTTCCCCCACATTCTCTTTCTCGTTTTTCCACTTTAAATCAATCTCGGCTGTTTTTTCTTTCAGGTCGGCAATTTCTTTTTCAATATCCTGCAGGCGGTTTTTGACTTTGCCGTTTTTGCTTTCCGATTCTTTTTTGAGCGCCTCTTTCTCAATTTCCAATTTCATAATTTTTGAATTTGTTTCCTGCAGAACCGGCGGCATATTTTCAAGCGAAATTTTAAGGTGGGAGGCCGCCTCGTCAATCAAATCCACCGCCTTGTCCGGCAAAAATCTGTCGGCGATATATCGGGCTGAAAGGTTGACAGCCGCTTTAATGGCATCGTCGGTAATATGCACCCCATGATAAAGTTCATATTTTTCCTTGAGGCCGCGCAAAATAGTAACTGCGTCTTCAATTGAGGGTTCAGCCACAAAAACCGGCTGAAAACGGCGGGTCAGGGCCGGGTCTTTTTCAATATATTTCTGATATTCCTTAATCGTGGTGGCGCCGATAGCCCGCAGTTCGCCCCTGGCCAAAGGCGGTTTCAGCATATTGGAGGCGTCCAGCGAGCCTTCGGCGCTGCCGGCGCCAATGATGGTATGAATCTCATCAATAAAAAGGATTATTTTGCCTTCCGATTTTTCAATTTCTTTTATTATATTTTTGAGCCGCTCTTCAAACTCGCCCCGATATTTGGTGCCCGCCACCAGAAGCCCCAGGTCCAGCGAAACAATTTCTTTGTCTTTCAGGGACTCCGGCGCGTTGCCCGAAATCATTCTCATGGCCAAACCCTCGGCAATGGCCGTTTTGCCCACACCGGCTTCGCCGATTAAAATCGGATTATTTTTTGTCCGACGGGAAAGAATTTGAATGATGCGGGAAATTTCCTCGTCTCGGCCGATGACCGGATCCAGTTTGTTTTCCCGCGCCAGTTTGGTGAGAGAGCGGGTATATTTGATGAGAGTTTTATTTTTCTGGGCGCTCTTGTTGTCAACCAGCCGGCCTTGTTTTATTTCTTGGATTAAAAACAAAACCTTTTCCTTTTCAATCTTGAAACGAGAAAGAATGTCTTTGGCTTGGCTTGGCACCTCTAAACAAGAGAGAAAAAGATGCTCGGTGGAGACAAATTCGTCATTCATGGCCTGAGCCACCTTTGAAGAATTTTCTATGATATGAGCCAATTCCGGAGTGATAAAAATCTGATAAGAGGGAGTGGCAACACTGCCGCCAACATTGCCCTCCATGGCCTCAAAAAGAGAATCGGTCAGTAGAATAATGTCCACCTCCATTTTATCCAAAATAGAAACTACCATGCTCTCCTCTTGCAGTATCAAAGCCGCCAAAAGGTGTAACGGCCCCACATGGTTTTGGCTGCGTTCAATGACCAGCTCGTGGGCCTTTCTGATGGCTTCTTTTGCTTTGGTTGTAAATTGATTAAATGGAGTCATATGACGTTATTATAGCAGAAAACCGACTTAAATCAAGCCCGTTTATCATATGAGAGCTACTTGGCCAACTCTTCCAAAGCTTTTGGAGTAACAGATTTTATGATATTTATGGGAATGTAAGAATACTCGGTCTCAGTTTCAACAAATGGCGCTTCCAGGCCAACCACTTCCCCCGAAAGGTTTAAGGCCGGACTTCCAAAATGACTTTTTAAAATTTTTATGTCAGAAAAAATATTGGTTATTGTTTTTTTGTCTTCTCCAAAAGCAAGCCGATATATTCTGCCTATAGAAGCGGCGTTTGAGTCCCGACCACTTATAGAAACCAAAGTTTGGCCAATTTTAAGTCCGTCCGAATTGCCGAAGACGACGGGATAAAAAGTATATTTTGGACTTTCATTTTGAGGTAAAGTTGTTTTTATAAATACCAAATTTTTTTCGTTATCAACAAAAGTTTTTCCGGAAGGATAGATCTTGCCGTCAAAAAATAAAATTCTGTAAGAAGAAGCGCTATTATAACTTCTCAAATCAGAGACAATGGTTCCATCCTCCGACACAACAAGTCCAAGGCCGGCAACCACTTCGGTGCCGTCAGCTCCGGTGGCCTTAATCCTAACGATAGATTTTTCATTCTTGGCGATAGATTCTAACACTCTATCTTCTTCGTTAACTACCACGGTAGTAACCACCTTGTCCGGCTTGCCCGGCTCGGTAACTACTCTTTCAATAGTTTTTTCCACCACTCTGTTTATTTGCTGAGTCACTTCCACCGGTGCTTCGCTAAGCAGTGTAAAAGTAATAATGCCCGTGGCAATGGAGGTCACGAAAGTGATGAGCAGAACTATGAGTATTAACTGATGTTTGGTTAAATCTTCCATTTGTTTTATTTTATCAAATTACAAAACAAAAAACAATT
>CAYIPT010000037.1:0-3565 GCA_964365465.1 uncultured Candidatus Saccharibacteria bacterium
AGCACCGAGCTTATACCTCGGGGGTCGTAGGTTCGAGCCCTACCGCGCGCACAAAGTTTGAAAATTAAAATATTTTAGAGACAAACATAGGTGGAGTCAGCTTGCAATGCGTCTGTTGACCTAGATACGCCCGTGCTATCAACACACCAAAATTCTCCGGCATCATGAAGCGAGGCGCTTATGGCATATTCGGTTGCGGTTGAAGTGCATTTGATAGTGGTGGCACCCGGATAATTATTTGCTGCGTCAGTATATTGAATCATGCCGGAATCAACATCTTGGAACATTGTGTTTACTGTTAAGCAACCCAAAATAGTCCCGTCTACATCTCCTCCAACCGTGACAGTATCATTATAATATCCATTTTTATCAAAATATATTTCAGCCGAAGCTCTGGCATTAGCCAATTGGGCCTTAACTTTTGCGTCAGCTCCTTTGCCCCGAGCCACATTTAAGCTGACCAAAACGACCGAAGAAAGAATTCCTATAATTGCAATCACTACCAATAATTCTATGAGGGTAAACCCTGACCTCAAACATTTATTGTTTTTCATATGCCTTTAATTTTAAATTGTTTAATAAACTAATCAATTTTTTCTGTTAATAAGATTAGGTCAAATTCTCTTTCTTTTTGGGCTGGATGCCGTTTGATACAAGAATACTGTCAAATTCTTCTCTTTCAATGGACTCTGTTTCCATAAGCCGTTTGGCTATAATATCAAGCAGGGGCTTGTGTTCTTTTATAATTTTATCCGCTTTATCATAAGCGTTTTTCATTATTTTGGAAACCTCTTTGTCTATCAAAGCCCCTACTTCTTCCGAGTAGTCCTTTTCATTAACTCCTCTGCCAAAAAGCGCCTTACCCCCTATGCCTTCAAGAGCCACCGGCCCCATATTTTCGGACATGCCGTATTTGGTGACCATATCCCGAGCTAGAGCGGTTGAAATCTGCAAATCATTTGAAGGTCCTGTGGTTAGATCTCCAAAAATCATTTTTTCGGCCACATAACCCCCGAGAGACATGGCTATATCATCCAAAAATTCGTTTTTTGATTGAAGCCGACGGTCTTCAATCGGCAGTTTTAAAGTATAACCAGCCGCCCGACCGCGGGAAATGATTGAAATTTTGTGCACCGGATCGGCGTAAGGCAAAACACTGGCAACCAGAGCATGGCCCGCTTCATGATAGGCGGTGATTTCTTTTTCTTTTTTGGAAAGAATGTGGCTTCTGCGTTCCGGCCCCATCATCACTTTTTCAATGGAACGAACCAGATCAAATTGAGCCACTTTTGTTCTATTTTCTCTAGCCGCTAATATAGCCGCTTCATTCATCAAAGAGTAGAGATCAGCGCCCGAAAATCCGGGGGTGCGTTCAGCAATAATAATCAAATTAACATCTTCGGCAAACGGTTTTTCTTTGGAGTGTATTTTGAGAATTTCTTCCCTGTCAGCTCTGTCTGGCAAATCAATAGTCACTCGACGATCAAACCTGCCGGGACGCAAAAGAGCGGGATCCAAAACATCAGGACGATTGGTAGCCGCCATAACCACAACTTTTTCGGCCGGCTCAAAGCCATCCATTTCAACTAAAATCTGATTGAGGGTCTGTTCTCTTTCATCGTTGCCCCCGCCAAGTCCGCCGCCTCTCACCCTGCCCACAGCGTCAATTTCATCCATAAAAATAATAGCCGGAGCCGCTTTTTTGGCCACATCAAAAAGATCGCGAACTCGCGAAGCGCCAACTCCCACAAACATTTCAACGAATTCTGAGCCAGAAATTGAAAAGAAGGCCACCCCCGCCTCACCCGCCACGGCTCTGGCCAGCAATGTTTTGCCTGTGCCCGGCGCGCCCATCAGAAGTATACCTTTAGGAATTCTGGCGCCAATTTCAAAAAACTTTTTGGGGTTTTTAAGAAAGTCCACTATTTCCGCAAGTTCCTCCTTGGCTTCTTTGCATCCGGCCACATCCTTAAATGTCACTTTCTGCTTCTGGTCATCCGGCGCTGTCAGCCGTGCCCGCGACTGGCCAAATGAAAACGCCTGCATACCCGCTCCTCTGATCTGGCGAGTCATCATCCATATAAAAATGGCTATAAAAAGAATTGGAAACAATATGGGTGAAAGGTTCAGGAGCCAGTAAAAAAATCCGCTGTCTTGATTGACGCTTACTTTGACTTTGCCGAGTTCTTCAGTTGTTACTCCGTAAGCGGTGAGAGTTTCGGCAATACCCAGAGTATCCTCTTTTTTTGACGTCTTAACAATGTCATCCTTAAAAGTCGCTTCAATGGTTCCGCTTTTGACTGAAATTTCCTTGACATCCCCGACTTGCACCGCTTTGGCCAATTCTGAAATGCTTATTTCCGGCTTGCCTTTATTATTGGCAACTAAAGAATATATGGAAATAACAAAAAACAAAACCAAAATGCTTATCAAAAAGTTGCCAAAAAAAGAGTTTTTGATTTTTGGTTCGCTTTTTTTGCTTTGTTTTTGCTTGGCCATTTAGTAATCATAACACAAAAATGGTATTATTGCTAAATGCCTTTAATACAAAATAGGAAAGCATATTTCAATTACGAAATTCTAGAAAAAATAGAGGCAGGTATTGAATTGCTCGGTTTTGAGGTTAAATCGCTAAAAAAGGGACAAGGTTCCTTGGAAGGTTCCCATATTACAGTGCGAGGAAAAGAAGTTTTTGTTATAAATATGCAAATTCCGCCATATCAACCGGCCAATACCCCCAAGGATTACGATCCCAGCCGAAACCGTCGTTTGCTTTTAACCAAAAAAGAGATTGATTACTTAGCCGGCACCGAAGGCCAAAAGAGATTGACAATAGTGCCTCTTTCTGCGTATAATGAAGGCAGACGAATTAAATTGGAAATCGCCATAGTCCGCGGAAAGAAAAAATACGATAAAAGAGAGGTTATTAAAAAGAGAGATATGGAGAGAGAAATTCGTCGTTCATTAAAATAAACATCATTCGCCTAAAATGTTTTACTTTGTCTATATGCTGTATAGTTATAAAGATAAAAAACTTTACGTTGGATGCACAAATAATTTGGAACAAAGATTCAAGAGACACACTGATGGTTTAGTAATTGCAACTAGAAACAGAAGACCTCTTGAATTGATACATTCTGAAAAATTTGAAAACAAAATAGACGCATTCAACAGAGAGAGGTTTTTGAAAAGTCTATGGGGTTCAAGGGAAAAGAAAAAGATAAAGGATAATTTTTTGCGGCTAAAACAATTTGCATCCTAGAGCGTTCGTGCGAACACACGGACTAGCTAGCAAATTGTTCGCCCGAACATTTTATTTCATAAAATGTTTTAGGGGGATGACAGGTTTAGACAAATGAGATTCTTTGACAATGCGCGCGATAGAGCCGAGATAACTCTTTAAAATGTCTCAAAAGCATAAGTGCTAAAAACACTCTTGCCAAAGCGGTTGTTTCTCCATATTTTGGAGTAAATGATTTCGCTTTCGCTTACGTCAGAACTTAAAAACTGACCTAAACGACGGTCATCTTTTTTTCGTCCGGAGGAGAGAATGATTGTAATAAAT
>CAYIPT010000038.1:0-2519 GCA_964365465.1 uncultured Candidatus Saccharibacteria bacterium
CAATCGCTCGGGCGGGCAAAAAGGAAGGGGGTTGGGGGGAAGGAATTTTTGCCCGTCCTCGCTTTCCGACTCCAATTTTTTTCCGCCGCCGCCGAATTTCGTGTCAACGAAGTTGGCGCGCCGCTTAAATCATTTTGCGGTTTTTTGTTCTTGCGGTATTTGTGGAATCATTATCTGTTGAAGCGGAATATTTTTTGCCAAAAATACGCCATTGCTATTTTCGTATAATTTAATAATCGGTGAGCGGTCAAGCAGGATTTCCAAAACGCAATACAATTCCCAAACCTTTGTTCTCAATGGTTGATTATCTCTCAAATCAGAAACTTTAATTCCGATTTTTTTCGCTTCGTTAATTCCAATTGGTCTGCCATGCGACAGATATTTTTTATGGTCTGCCAAATTTTTGGCGATAGCATCTGCCTTTTCAATCGCTTTTTTATCGCCCTTGAACATATATTTGCTTAACCAATCCTTCACCAATTCCTCGGAAAGTTTTTTCGCATTTTCGCAAATTTGCAAAATATGTAAATCGTATTTGTTCAAAAGTGGCAAATACGCAGGCAAAATATCAGTTCCCGCTTCTAAAATTACTTTCTTTGCTTCTTCAAAACCATCTATCAGGGTTTGTGCTGGTACAAAATTTCCATTTATCTGAATCTGCGGGTCTATTGGTCCAAGCTCTGATCTATCGTCCATTAAAATTTCATCCCCAGACAAAGCCAACATTGTCGCCGCACTTTTTGCCATATTCGGAACGATAAACCGAATATGATCAAAATGCTCTCTCAACATACATACTAACGATTCTGTCGCTTCTGCAGAACCGCCCGGACTATGGATAATTACATCAACACCCTTTTTATCTAAACCCTCTACAATATCGGCAAAACAAGTTTTATCGTCCCAAGTAATAGCACCTGCCGGGTGATTTTTCTTTAGGTCAGAAAAATAAACCAAAACATCTCGTTTGGTTATTTCCTTTATTTCTTTTATTTTCTGTTTTCTAAATGAGTCGATAAATTCAACCTGTTTTTCTGGCTCAGGTCTTTTGTTTAGCTCATCTAGTAATAGTTGAAATGTTGGCATAGTATTCTTTTTTAGAGATTGAACTGGAATAGCTTCCTTTATATCTTGGCTTTTGTTTAATGGTCATTGCGTCAATTGCCTGCTCGTATGTTTTTTGAGCAATTTCAAAGACTTCCAACGCTTTTTTAATTTTTGGATTATCTTTTACACTATTAAGTTTTTGCTGAAATTGTGTATCCATAAGATAAATGATATCAATATTTATTCCCTAATGCCAGTTTTATATTTTTGGCGACAAATTCTTAATCCTTTGCTAATTTTTTAATTTCTTCTATTTGTTGCTCTTTTGATAAATTCTCGTTCATCAATATTTTCCCCACTTCTTCCATATTATCCCAAATTTTCTTTTTCGTTAAAACATATTTTAATTCTCCTTTTTCATAGGAGCAAGTTGCATAAGCATAGTCTTTTTCATCAACGAATTTTTCAACATTATCATCGGATAATTCCCAAAGTGCTTCCTTAACACCGTCCCAAGGGCCCTTAATAAGTACCTTATAAAATCGCTTTGCGCCGCCTTTCTTTAACAGTTCATTTATTTGCTCGGGTGGCAACCACCTCTCTCTTATGTTTCCATTTTCATCATAATATTGAATAGTTCCGTCAGGCTTTTTCTCGTCTGGATCAGGTATATAATCTTTTAAACCACTTGGCTTTTCATCAAAAGGAATGTCGCCCTCAATAAAATTAAAATCGTCTTTTAGTTTTTTCCAGGTTCCAAGAAAGGCGGCAAGTGTACTAGAAATCATCATAAGAAGAACGGGACTTATAATTCCAGTTTTCTTTCCGTTCATCTCTACATCAAAGTTTTGAATATTTTTTCCTAGCCAGCGTTGGAGTAAACGAGCTGGGATAGCACTCAAAGGATCGCCACCGGCATTGATATTTTGAATATCCTTTTGAAATTTTTCTCCATATTTTTTCACTTCACTAACCGCATATTCGCCCCAATCTTCAGTATCAATACATTTCAAAACCCATTTTTCAATTCTTTCCGCTTGGTCTTTCGGAAATAAATTTTTTACCGCCTGTAAATCTTGAGCGATTGCGGCAAGAGCCAAATCAAATGCCGCCATTATTTCGTCTTCTACAACAAATTTATCTTTAAAAGAATCTTGAAGGCTTTTATAAATGGTAGGCCATGCACTTTGCGCCTCTTTTGTAATATAAAGGACAAAATGAGAGGCGGCTTCTTGCTCGGTTAATTTTTTCTTAAATAATGCCATAAATTTATTTTATTAAATCCTCAATTGAAACGCCGAGAGCTTTGGCAATTTTTGCCATAGTTTGAACACTCGGCTTATTAACAGCACCGCTTTCGACTTTTGTAAGCGTTGTATATTTAATATCTGCTTTCTTGGCTAAATCATCTTGTGTTAAGCCAAGTTTAGCCCGTGCTTTCTTTATATTTTCGCTGATTGTTTTTCCACTTG
>CAYIPT010000039.1:0-2427 GCA_964365465.1 uncultured Candidatus Saccharibacteria bacterium
TCAAGTATATGAGCGCCGCAATTAAAAGTATTATGATTAGCCACATCCACCAGCTGATGTCGGAAAATATATTGCCAATCTTGACCGTTATTTCATTGGAAGGATAGCTGTGGGCGATATTATCCTGGGTTATAACGGCAGAGACCTTGTAATCGCCTCGCTTCAGAGTTTGCGGCACCAGCAGCGCAAATTCTCCATTATTGTCAACAATGCCGGTAATAACTATTTTTACCCCATTCTCGGCAACAAATGTCAGCAGCACTTGGGTTTGCGGATAACTGGAAATGCCGGCTATGGCCTGTTCGCCAAATTTCTTGGTAAGCGATATTTCCGGCGACAATAAAGTCAGCCGCTGTTCGGATATTTCCGGTTTTTTAATTTCTTCCGACATCGGGAGTTTTGATGTTTCCTTTTTGGCTTCAACCGAAAATTCCGCTTCGCCCAAACTGCTTGTAACATCCGTACCCTGTCCGTCATTGGCCAATACTTGTCCCGACTTAAATGAAATTGTTCCTGAACCGGCTTTGACCGCCCGCAAGGCTGCTGTTATGACGGTGCCAGTACCGCCCTGGAAGCCGCTGAGAGCCACCCCCTCAAATTGGAGAGTGCCGGCTCCCTGCGAAAAATTCGGCTCGCTCACCCAGAAATTGAGAATTGATCCTGATTTGGAAATTGACTCAATCGTAAATATAGATGTCGGGAAGGAAACAATTCCAGAAATGGCATTTATGGACATATTGCTTGAAACCATAACCCTAACCGTTATTTTGTCTCCAACTTCAAGAGCGCCGCTGGCAGGGCTTATTGAGAGAGAGGCCGCCTCAACTGACAGCGGAAAAAAGATGGTGAGTAGAAGAGAAAAAATTATTTTGTTGTAAATTTTGGCCATATTTTTTTAAACGCAAAGCCGCCCGTAATTATCAGCAGCAATATTATACCAAACAATGCATATTGTTGGTACCATTTCACTGCGCTAAACACGGCTATCTTTTCGTTGCCGGCCCTGTCAACCGCCTTCACATAAATTTTTTTATTGAGTGATTGATTTTCCAAAAGATAGGGGCTTTCGGCGATAACGTATTTTCCAAAAAATCCTTCCCTGATTTTATAGTGGTCAATGCCGGAATTTTTGTCCTGGGTTGTAAATACCAAAAAATATTTTCCGTTGAATATCTCCGGGTCGCTGGCAACAGCCGGCTTAAAACTTTCGGGCGGTTCGGTGTCTTCTGTTTTTGAAACCTGAATTTGTTCGGTAATCTGAATTATGGCTTCAGCCAGGGCGCTTTTGCCTTCATTTTTCAAGGTTGTTATTTCACTTAATTTTATTGCCCTGTCGCCTTCTCCTTTGGAATAAAATATTATTCCGAACAATAAATTCTTGCTGCCGTATAGTCCTCCGGGAGTTATGCCGGAAAAAGTTATCTCCCCATTTTTTTCACTCGGCTTTTCAACCCAAAAATTGATGAGGGAATTGCCGTCTCTGATTTCTTTGACTTCCAGAATATCTCTGTTGAAAGAAAGTTTTCCTCCGACGGCATTGACTGGCTCATTTTTCGCATCCACAAATATTTCCACCAGAAAATCCTCCGCAAAAGACAGCGTCGGCAGACACAAGAAGAACAGAAAAAAGATAAAAAATTTTTTCATATTAATATTCATGTGTTTAGCCCGTCCAATAATATGCCATTATGCTGAAATCAACCAAATCAACTTTTTTGTCGCCGTTCAAACGTTCTTTTTCCTTAAGCCCGAAGGCGGCGCTTGGCGTTTTTTTATACCAAAAGGCGGCTATGGAGAAGTCCACCAGATTGACGCGACAATCATCATTAAGGTCGCCTTTTTTGGAGCATTTCTGGACCTGGGCCAGAACATTTTTGACGCCGACTTTGAAATCCGCGGTTCTGCTGAAAGAACTGATTTCTTCTTTTAGGGCCGCTTTTGATTTGGCGCTATGGTCCCCCATTTGAAGTTGCACGGTGTCAAAATTATACAAATAAATCCCGGCGGCGTCGGAGGCGGCTTTGACAAAAATTTCCTCTTCAGAGTTGACAGCTATAACAATATTTGCCGCCGGCGCGGACTGGCCAAAGATAGCTATGTTATCCCCCCTTTTTACTTCGCTCTTGTCCACCGCAATGGTGGGAGCCAAAAATATGCCTCCTATTTTAGTGGTAACTCCGGAAGTTATGCTTACCGGAAAGGTCAGAAGAGAAGACCGATTGCCGTTTTTATCTTCTGAATAGACGCTAAAAATATAACTTCCCCCGGTGAGACCAGATAGAGCAATTTGAAAATTGGCATCGGCTCCGGCCACGGTGGTGGCGGCCACTTGGGCGTCTTTAAGAAGAGTAACTGTGGTTTTTGGATAAGTCCGGCCTAAAAATATAGCTCCTGTATTTGAATAAGAAGAACTGCCGCTGCCGCTGC
>CAYIPT010000040.1:0-2386 GCA_964365465.1 uncultured Candidatus Saccharibacteria bacterium
TTGAATACGAAAATTATGTTATGCGCGACCATGACAAAATAGAGTTGCGCTTTGATTAAAGGTCGAACACATTATCAAATAAATAAAAAATATTAAAAAACATGATGGGCTATTATTGGGGCAATATGACGGGTTTTGGTCTTAGCGGGAGTATTATGATGATTTTGTTTTGGGCGGCGATAATTATTTTTATCGTTTGGGTCGTGAAAGAAATCGGCGGCAAAAATCATGAAAAACCCAATTCAAACTCCGCTCTTGTTCTTCTCAAAGAACGCTACGCCAAAGGGGAAATCAACAAGCAAGAGTTTGAAGAAAAGAAAAAAGATATTGTTTAATAAACTTAACTATTAAAAATATGGAACAACTATCATTAAAAAAATACGGTTGGAAATGTGTTCTGGGCTCGGAAATAATTTATTTTGTTTGTCTTTTGGGAGGTCTCTTGCTTCTCCGTTCTGCCGAGGCCACGAAGTTACATCATTTATTTTTTGAAACTCTTCCGGGTTTTACTTGGATAAACACTGGAAGCGTTATTCTCGGCGCGGTCTATATGTTTGTGTTCGCGTGGCTCTTTGCCTGGTACTTCGTCTGGATGCATAATTCAAGCTTGGTCAAAAAATCCTAAAATTAAAAATCATTATGAAAGGAACAGATACCGCCTACGGCCTTTGGTTGCTTGTCATCATCAATTCACTGGTCTTCATTATCTTTGCTTTCAGTTTTACCCACCCAAAAACAAAAAGAGATTGGCGGTCATTCGGTGCCTTTTCTGCTTTCATTGTCGCCCTCTTTACGGAAATGTATGGATTCCCACTTACGATTTATCTACTTTCAGGATGGCTTTCCGCGAAATTTCCCGGCATCGATTTCTTTTCGCACAACTCTGGCCACCTTTTTGAAGACCTCTTTGGCTGGGGTGGCGACCCGCATTTCGGACCATTCCATATTGCAAGTTACATTTTAATTTTTTACGGCTTTGTGCTTCTCGCGAATGCTTGGAAAGTTTTATACAAGGCTCAAGCCGAACACACCCTAGCCGTCACTGGTCCTTACGCTCGCATTCGCCATCCGCAATACATAGGCTTCATACTGATTATGTTTGGATTTTTCTTACAATGGCCGACACTTCTTACTCTTATTATGTTTCCGATATTAGTCTGGATGTATGTACGATTAGCCTGCAGAGAAGAGCGGGAGGCAAAACTGGAATTCGGTGAAACTTGGAACGAGTATGCTAAACAAACGCCTGCGTTCATTCCTATTAAAAAACAAATAAATGGTATTATATAAATAAAGGTCGAAGAAAACAAATAAATAAAAATTAAAAATATGTTTAATTTTTTTAAACAAAAATGCTCGGTCTGCAAAATGGAACTTGAAAAAGGAAAGGATTATCCCGAAGGGTTCGGTAAAAAATTCTGTTCAGAAAATTGTAAAGGGGAATACCAAAAGCAATCAACAGAAGAGCAATCGCAACACTCCGGCGGCGGTTGTTGCCATTAAGTAGAGTGAATCAATAAAAAATGCTGAGTATACAATATGCTTGGTTACTTTGGAGCTTACTCCTTGTTGGATTATGGATAGGTGTTTATTTTGCTCTCAAAAGCCGTGAGGAGAGAAAAGAAATGTTTATTGTGAGTGCTTGGACATCACTTCTTGGTTTAACCGAACCGCTTTTTGTTCCGGAATATTGGAGTCCGCCATCGTTGTTTAATTTGGCTAAGCAATTTGGTTTTGACCTGGAAAGCCCCATATTTGCTTTTGCCGCAGGTGGAATTGTTTTCGTCCTTTACCAATTGATTTTTCATAAAAGGCATCAGCAAATGCCGAAAATATCTCGGCATGCTTCAAGGCATCGATTTCATTATGTTGTAGTTTTGCTGGTGCCGGTTTCAATTGTCGGTTTGTTGTTTGGAACAAACCTGAATCCGATATATGATTTTATAATTGCTGGAATTGTCGGTGGTTTGGCCGCTTGGTATTGTCGTCCTGATTTGGGAAAGAAAATGCTCATTAGCGCGGGTCTTTTCCTAGTTTTGTATTATATTTATTTTCTGACATTGGTCGCTGCGTTTCCCGGTTATGTAGAGGATGTTTGGAATATCAAAGCGCTTTCCGGCATTCTCATTACCGGCATACCGCTTGAAGAATTATTGTTTGCGATTGCCCTCGGTTTTTATTGGTCAAGCGTGTATGAACATCTAACTTGGCGCAAAGTCAAAAATATTTAAATATGAAAAAAGAAATTTTTAAGATACAGGGAATGCATTGCGCCAGTTGTGTCGCCACGATTGAGCGCCTGCTTTCAAAAACGGCCGGCGTGCGTTCGGCTTCGGTTAATTTTGCTTCGGAATCGGCGTTGATTGAGTTTGATGAAAATGCTGTT
>CAYIPT010000041.1:0-2064 GCA_964365465.1 uncultured Candidatus Saccharibacteria bacterium
TTTTCTTTTCTTCTAACCAAGCTAAAACATCAGAAATATCGGCCATATCTTGCGCTTCAATGACTTGGGAAAGCTGGTCCGCTTCTATGGCGACTTCTTCCGAAAGAGAATGACCTCTATTTTTTATAAATTTGATTAATTCTTCGTACATGCTAGTCCTCTGATTTGTTCCCTTTTATTCTTCTTACAAAAGCCGTAATCATTTGTTTCCACAATCGGAATATATTTGGTTTCTCTACAAATCCATAATTCCATTCCTTAAATATGCTCAAGAGCATACTCCAGGCTTCGTTTATCTGCTTAATATGAATTTCATACAACTCTTTATGATATAAATAAATCGGCAAAAGTTTTACTTCATCGCCGTCTATATAAAATTTAATGCGGTGAAAATGATAGCATATTAAAGGATCTTCATCAATTAAAAAAGAACCATCTTCCTTTTTAGCCACTTTCCAATTGGCAAGATTCCAACTGCCGACATTTACTCCCTTATCAAGAATTTCATATACACCATGGTATCTTTGGGGCCACTTCACTATATATTTTTGGTCCGCGAAGCGATCTTTTTCTTCTCTTAAATAGCACCAATCAACACAATCCGCTCGCCAATCGGAAATACACTTTTTAGAAGTGTCATTGACTATAAAAAAAACTAGTCCGGCGTTGTATTTACCCACCTTTTCGTTCATATAGGCCTTTTTTTTAGGAAATTTATGGGGAGTAATGCCGATTGAATTTCCATCTCGTTTCATTCTCTCTAAAATTTCTATTGGGGACCGAAAGAAAATAACATCATTGTCGGACAAAATAAGTCCATCGCCTTCCTCGGCTTTTTCAGCGACATGTTTTGTAAATACCGATTTTGCTGTGAAGGCAAATTCGGCCGGACTTCTATCTTTTTTTGTAGCTAGTAGCTCGTTGTCTTTCAGGTCTTCGATTGTAATCAAATTTACATCTGGCAAATTAAGTTCTCGCATTATTTTTTTTGTTTCCTCATTCAAACACAAAAACCAAAGTTTAAAATTCCCATCCAATTTTTTTAGCGCGTCATAAAATGCCAAAGTTCGCACTATATAATTTTTGTCAAACAAGGTGGCGATGTGGATTTGCATAATTATTTGTAGAAGAGAAAGTCGTGATTATCAATAGTAAACGATTTAAACCCAAACGACTCCATTTTTTTAACTTTTTGCAAAGTGTCTGTTTTTGAATAATGAGGCAAGCAATGGTGATGGAATTCTATAAAAACTTGCTCGTATTGAGCCAAATCCCCCTTCTCCAATTTATCTATAAGTCCATACTCCGCTCCTTCTATATCAAGCTTGATATATTCGATTTTTTCTAGTTCCAAACGACGCGGTAAATTCTTCAAACTTATCGATTCTACCTCATATTTTTTTATAGCGCCACTTTTTAAGTTTTGGTGGTTCTCCAAAATTGAGCCGCTAACATTATCTACACTTTCATTAAAGACAATTTTTCCATTTTTTTCGCTTATAGCCCAAGGCCGATGCGTAAAACGGCCTTCCATTTTTTTTGAAAGCACAGACAGCCCTCCTTGATGTTTTAAGGTTGGGTCAATGCCAATTGCTTTCAAGCCGAACATTTTTATCATGCATATGGAAAAATCAGCGTCATATCCGCAGCCGACATCCACAATGGTTGAGGCGGCGCTAAATCGCGGCTTAAACATATAATAGTTGGGTAATTTCGGATTTGGCGTAACAATCTTTATGCCTCTTATTTTTCCCAATAATTTCCGCGCCATCTTTTTTATATTCGGCAAAAAATTCAAGAGCCGCACTTTAGTTTTAACCGGTATTAATTTTTTTATTTTATATATTATTTTTTTATAGAGTGATAGTTTAAGACCTTCATAATAATGACGCAGGCCTGCGTATGCCTCTTTATTTTCTTCAATAATTATATTGCCCACTTTTATTTCTCTATTTGAAAGCGCTACTTTATATCTTTCGGATTTGCCGCCGTGCGCGCCGCTGCCGTCTTGACCTATATTTTGGATGAGAGAAATACTTGGATAGAGATTGAGTTTGTCATTTA
>CAYIPT010000042.1:0-1834 GCA_964365465.1 uncultured Candidatus Saccharibacteria bacterium
TTAAATGTTATCAATATATGGAAAGTAATCAACTAGGACTGAAAATAAGGAAATTGCGACAAAAACTAGGGCTTTCCCAAGACGATTTTGCTAGGAAGGCAGATGTTGCTTATACAACGCTTACCAAAATTGAAACAGGCGTTATCAAAAAACCTTCGGTTTTTGTTGTAAATAAAATCGCCAAAGCCCTTAGTGTCGCAATCGAGGATTTGATAAAATAAACAATATGGAAAACCCCTCAGACAAAACAATACAAACCTATCGGCAAAATTTTGGTAAATATGTGGCAAAAACACCTGCCGAGCCGAGCGGTGAGTTTAAAGGATGGATGGATTCATTCGCCTCTCATATTCCTAAAGATGGAGTAATTTTTGAAATCGGCTCGGCAACTGGTCGTGATGCCCGATATTTTGCCGCTAAAGGTTTAAAAGTTTTTTGCACCGATATTATTCCAGAAGCATTGCAAAAACTTTCCGACGAAGGTTTTGAAACTGCTGAATTTGATTTTAGGAATGAACCAAAACCAGAGTGGGCAGGAAAATTTGACGGATTTTTTGCAAACGCTGTACTTCTCCACGCCACACCAGATATTTTTGAAAATGCCTTGAGAAATGTTTCTGTTATCTTAAAACAAAAAGCGATTGCCGCGTTTTCACTTAAAATCGGCGAGGGCGAAGAAATAACTTTAGAAAAAATGGACGCGCCGAGATATTTTCGCTATCACACCGAGCCAGAAATTAGAAAAATTTTGAGTAAACTTCCTTTTGAGATAATCAGCATATCTCATGCCGATAATGATAAATGGTTGCATGTAATAATGAAAAATCGCAAATAATTTTTATGAAAATTTACTTTTGTCATTCCCGAGAATTTGACTATAAAAACAATTTGTATAAGCCGGTTAGAGAAAGTGCTTTGAATAAACAGCATGAGATTATTTTTCCGCACGAGGACGATTTTTCAACAATCAACACAAAAGATGTAATCAAAACTTGTGATGTGATTTTTGCTGAAGTGTCCTTTCCGGCAACAGGATTAGGAATAGAACTCGGCTGGGCTGATACCTACGCTATTCCGATTGTTTGCTTTAATATAGCGAGTCAAAAAGTGTCTGGTTCGTTGAAGTTTATTACAAATAACTTTATTGAGTATTCCAACTCAAATGAGCTGATAAATAAAATTGAGTCGTTTTTGACCATGCCTGATATTGTAGTCAGCCCAGCCGAGAAAAAATCTCATGAAATGGCAATTCCTTTTGTTGGTGGAATAATCGAGAGAAATAATAATGGCGAGACTGAAATACTTATGCAAACTCGCTGGAAACCAAATCGTGATCCAGTGTATTCTGGCACTTTGGAATTTCCAGCCGGAGTTTTAGACGAGCCATACGAAAATGTATATGACGCGCTAAAACGCGAAATAAAAGAAGAGTGTGGTTTAACATTGAAAAAAATCCACGGCGATTCTCAAACCAAAAGATACACTCCAAAAGGAAACGACGAATCTTTTGGTTTTCGTCCTTATTGTTGCGTTCAGCAACTCAAAAATGGAAAGCCGTGGATAGGATTCATTTTTATTTGCGAAGTTGAAAATAGTGAGGCTAAAGCACAGGCAAGTGAAGTTAAAGATGTTCAGTGGATGAAAGTCAGCGAAATAAAAAGAATTTTTGAGAGTGAGCCAGAAAAATTGTTCACGCTTGAAATTAGTGCATGGGAGTTTTACTTTAAGGAATTGACAACCAAATAATAGCCGCCGAAAATTTTCCGAAAAAGCGAATTGGGAATCCCGCCCGCATTCCTCCCCAGACCCCTCCTGCGGGCGGGAAATCAGCCGA
>CAYIPT010000043.1:0-1621 GCA_964365465.1 uncultured Candidatus Saccharibacteria bacterium
TTACAAGCAATATTAAATTATCAGAAAGTGTTCGGATTGAGGGGTTTTTCTAGGATTTAATAATCTATGCACATTATCGGATAATTCCATGAGAATAGCAAAGTCGTTTTGGCTGAGATAACTCACATCTTTTGCGAGTATAATTTGGTTTTTCAGTTCTGTGAGAGAACCGGAAGCTACATAGTAAAATTGGATTTTTTCTTTATAGGTTTGACGACCAAACCCTTCGGCAACATTTGAAGTTACTGATATCGTGGCTCTACGCATTTGATCGGTCAAAGAATAAGTTTCTTCTTTCGGAAATTTTTTAGTTGTCTTATAAATCTCTACGGCCAATTTATGCCCCTCCTGCCAAACCCTTAAATCGGTAAAAGACTTGATTTTATTGTTTGTTTCCATATTCAAAAATCTAAAATCGATAATCTAAATTCCAATTTGTGGATAAATGCTTGACATGATTTTTGAGTTTGCTATACTTGTTATACAACAAGGAACCGGAGAAAAATGCCCGTGTGGCAGTGTTCATCTGTTTACAGGTGACTTATCTGGAAAGCCTGACCACCCACTAGCTGGGTGGTTATTCGTTTATAGGCCAAATCATACAGTTTTTTCGCCCTTTTATTTTCCGGTTCGTCAAAATAAGCGCGAGTAGCGCCGGCAAATAAATCAGCCAGACGCAAGCACGGGAAAGCACGATCATTACCCATACGAATTTTCTTGACTGAAAGGCCGTGGTCCCGCAGAAGTTTTTTCAGACGGTGAACATATCTAAGAGGTTTATCGCCGTCAATTACAATTTTAGCGATATTTTTCTCCACAAAAAGATGCTTCCACGCCCTTTCCAATTTATCCTCTGTAAATGGATTCTTGAAAACAAAAATTTTTACTTCAAAATTTTCCTTTATTATTGATTCCAAAAAAGAATGGCGAACTTTCCACCCTTGCTCCTTCCAGTGAAAGGGTTTGATTTTTAATTTTTTCTCGGCTCCCAATACTGCTCTATCCACTTTATCAGCGTGCTCAACTTCAACATAAACTAAAGCGGTGGCTGATTGGCCGTCTTGTTTGTGGATGCCGGATTCATCAATAAATACAAACATAGTTATATTTTATCATAATTATTTCCATTTCCAGCTTTGCATTATTTTTTCCATCACTTCGCTGGAAGCGGCAACGGTTGACACCTGATACAAATATCCGCCTTTGGCAAACCATTATCCCCCACTTTCACATTTCTTTTGTCTTTCATTTTCATATCGGGCAGGTCTTCCTCCACTTTCTCCAAATTTATTTCCTCCTCCCCCTCAAACGGCGCGACATAAATCTGCATCTGAAAATTTCCAAGAGCCGCTCCCGACACGAGGATGGTTTCGCCGGCCTCGTCTTCTATGTTTGCGACATTGGCTCCCTCGGGCAACCAAGAAAAAATCCGTATTTTTGATTTTGGTAAGTTTCAAACGAATTATCCAAGTTATCAGGGTTGTTCCCCGCCAAAATCCAAATGGCGGCCGCGGCGGCTAAAAATATTATTGCGATTATTGTTTTTTTCATCATATTTTAATAAATTTACTTTGAATTACGAAACTCCACCAGTGGATAATTTTCCACACAACACAAAACC